>JALYXY010000157.1 GCA_030946875.1 Pseudomonadota bacterium
CGCCGCTGCATGGCTTCGTGCAGGGCTGTACGAAGCTCGAGCCGCAGCTCGGGCCGGATGAGCTTCAGCAGGTCGTGCGTGGGCTCGCCGCCGGGAAGCTGCAGGTACCGTCCTGCCCGCCGGGACATGTGCACGATCTGCTCGTCCGCGCTCACGAGCAGGGAGGGCGGCGCATACGCTTCGAGCAGGCGCTCGTGCAAGTCTCCGTACGACATTCGATCGGTCGTGCGTCGATCCGGGATGTAGGGCGTGGCAACTCGCCGGTTCGATCCTGCCTTCGGTGAGATGTCCGGCACGGGCAAGGTGAGACGGGGCTCCACCGCGCGCCGCTGGAACGTCTGCTGACCGGAGCCCGTTTCGACGTAGAGATCTCCGGAGTCTTCGACCGACTCGGATCGGCCGAGCAGCAGATAGCCACCGGGCTCGAGCGCGTAGTGGAACACCTCGAGCGCGCGGCGCTGACCGGTACGATTGAAGTAGATCAGAAGGTTGCGGCAGCTCGCGAGATCGAGGTGCGAGAAAGGCGGATCCTTGAGCAGATTGTGGTTCGCGAAGAGCACGAGCTCACGCAACTCGCGGCGTACGCTGTAGGCGTCGCCCTTCTTGTTGAAGAAGCGCCGCAGCCGTTCAGGTGAAACGTCCGCCGCGTCGTTGATCGTGTAGGTGCCTTCGCGCGCATACGCCAGCGCATCCTCGTCGATGTCCGTGGCGAACACCTGGATCGACGGCTGCTGGGTCAGCTGTGCAGCGCGTTCACACAGGAGCATGGCGATGCTGTAGGCCTCCTCGCCGGTGGCACATCCGGCGACCCACACCCGCACGTGATCCTCGCCGCCCTTATCGGCGAAGAGCCGGGGGATGACCTCCCTTTCGAACACTTTCCAGGCCTCTGCATCGCGAAAGAAATTGGTGACGCTGATGAGAAGGTCCTTCAACAGCGGCTGCGCCTCTTCGGGATGATCGCGCAGGAACTCTGCATAACTCGGCAGGTCGGGCAGCGCCCTGACACTCGTGCGCCGCGCAATGCGACGCAACAGCGTGGAGCGCTTGTAGTTGCCGAAGTCGTGTCCACTGCGCACCCGCAGCGTGGTCACGACCGAGCGCAAGGCTTCCTCGTGCGACTCGGCGAGCGAAACCTCCGCGGCTCTGGCGTCACTCGCGGGGAGATCGAGGGCCTTGAGCTGCTCGACATAGGCGACCAGCCGTGCGGGGATGTCCTCGACGGGAAGGATGTAATCGACGAGGTTGGTCGCGATGCAGTGACGCGGCATATCGTCGTACTGCGCCTGCGCGGGATCCTGCACGAGGCATATGCCGCCGGACTCCTTGATGCGCTTCATGCCCATGGATCCGTCGGCGCCGGTGCCGGACAGGACCACCGATGCCGCCCGGGCGTGCAGCGAATCGGCCAGCGTTCGAAAGAAGATGTCGATGGGCGCGCGACGTTCCTCGAAGCTTGCGATCGGAGACACTGCCAGCGAATCCCCCGAGAACGTCATGCTGCAATTGGGCGCGAGCACGTACACATGGTTCGGCTGGACACGCACCGCCTTGCGCACCTGCTCGACGGGTATGGGGCATCCCCGCTGCAGTATCTGCGTCAGCTCGCTTTCGTACGTGGGCGACAGGTGCAGCACCACGACGAAAGCCATGCCGCTGTCGGGGGGCACGTGAGCGAAGAGGGCCTGCAGCGCGTCGACGCCCCCCGCGGAGGCGCCGATGCCCACCACCAGAAAATCGTCGATGGGCTGGTTGCCGAGGTCTGTGTCGTCGTTCATGATGGACTGCACCCCCGGTAACGCGATCGGAGGGTTCGGTGAGTCGCGATGACCGGGTTCGGTTGTTGCTAACGATAACAGATCGACGCTCACAGCGAGCATTCCGGATGCACCGAGATCGCTGCAAAAGCTACCTGGCGGATTACACTTAGTAATGCCGAATCAGATCGTGGTGATCGGCGGCTCGTTCGGCGCCATCGATGCGCTGAAGACGATCGTGGCCGAGCTGCCGGCCGACTTTCCGGCGCCGATGCTTGCGGCCATATGTCGGCGGAATCGCCGGGTGTGCTCGGGCCGATGCTGTCCCGCGCCGGGCGGCTGCCTGCGCTCACGGTCAGGCAGCGGCAGCGCCTCGAGCCGCGGCGTATCTACGTGCCGATGCCGGACCACCATCTGCTGGTGGAGCCGGGCGCTGTGCTGGCGGCACGCGGGCCCAAGGAGAACGGCTTTCGACCTGCCGTCGACCCGCTGTTCCGGTCGGCTGCGCAAACATTCGGGCCCGGTGCGATCGGTGTGATCCTCACCGGTGGACTCGACGACGGGACGGCGGGGTTGTGGACGATCAAGCAACTCGGCGGCGCCGCCATCCTGCAGGATCCGAAAGATGCGGCCGCCGAGTCCATGCCGCTCAACGCATTGAAGCGCGGTATCGATGTCACACCGGCCACGCGTACTGGCCACGAGCCTTCTTGCCGGAATGGACGAAGCGGTGGAGGAGGCGCTGTGGAACGGCGTGCGCTCGCTCGAGGAAAAGATGCTGTTGCTGCAGCACATGGCGCGCCACTCGGGACACGAAGAACTCGGGTCGACAGAAGCACTGAAGGCGCAGGCGGCAGAAGCGCAGCACCGGTCGCAACTCGTGCGCAAGGCGCTGGGTCTCGACGATTGATGCACCCCTGACCAAACAGTTCACAGCCCTCGCACCTTCACGTAAAATGTCACTGTCCCACCGCCCGGCACGCGCAATGCAGTGACTGCGCGCGACGTCTCAGCGCGACCTCTCGATACGAAGGGCCTGCAGCGATGCGGGCCCTTTTGTTTTACCGATGATTGAATGCCCTGATGACGAATCGTTCGTACGCCGTTGTTGCACTGTGGGTCGCCATGCTCTCGCTGTGCGCGGGTAACGCTGTCGCCCAGTCGAGCTCCACCGAAGCGGTGAGCGAACCCGCGCGCGTGATCGTCAAGTTCAAGGCGGGCTCGGTGCTCGCCGCCGCAAAGTCCAATGCAGGGGGACGTGCGAAGCTGCTCACGCAGAAGGTGCGTCTTGCCCTTGAGGACGGTCCGTCGGTATCCGCTGATACGCAGGTGATGACTGCCTCGGGGGTTTCGTCGGATGAGCTCGCGTCCCGCCTCGCGCAGGACGCCGACGTCCTGTATGCGGTGCCCGATGGGCGTCGGTTTGCGTTCAGTGCACCGAGCGATCCGTTGTATGCGAGCGTCACCGCCGAGACCGGACCGGCGGTCGGGCAGTGGTACCTGCGCGCACCCGCTGACGCCGTCACCGCCTCGCTCGACATCGAGCGCGCGTGGAACGTGACCACCGGCAGCTCGACCGTGGTCGTCGCGGTGCTCGACACCGGGGTGCGCTTCGAGCATCCCGATCTGCTGGCTGCCGCGTCGGGAGGCAAGCTTCTGCCGGGCTACGACATGATCAGCGATGCGCGAACAGCCAATGACGGCGATGGACGCGATTCGGACGCGTCGGACCCCGGCGACTGGGTCACCGCGGCTGAAGCGAACAGCCGCACCGGGGCCTTTTACAAGTGCACCACGCTCGATCCGAGCTCAGGAAAATACCTGGCGCAGGACAGCTCGTGGCATGGCACCCAGGTTTCGGGCCTGATCGGCGCACTCACGAACAACGGCGTCGGGATGGCCGGCGTGGCGCCCAACGTGCGTCTGCTTCCGGTGCGTGTGCTCGGAAAATGCGGCGGACAGGATTCCGACATCATCGCCGCCATGCGATGGGCCGCCGGTCTATCGGTGCCAGGTGTGCCGGCCAACCCGAACCCGGCGCGGGTGATCAACATGAGCCTCGGCGCGCCGGGCTCGTGTCATAGCGCGTACGCCGACGTAATCCATGAAGTCACAGCCGCGGGAACGGTGGTGATCGTGGCGGCTGGCAACACAGCAGGGCACGCGCTCACCACCCCCGCCAACTGCACCGGCGTCGTGGGTGTCGCCGCGCTGCGCCATGTGGGCACGAAGGTGGGGTTTTCCGATCTCGGTCCCGACGTCGCGATCAGCGCGCCCGGCGGCAATTGCGTCAATACCGCTCCCGGAACGCCGTGTCTCTATCCGATCCTGACGACTTCCGATACGGGGACCTCGTTGCCGATCGCCTCCACGTACACCGACAGCTTCAAGCGCTCGCTCGGCACCAGTTTCTCGGCGCCACTTGTTTCAGGGACCGCAGCGCTGATCCTTTCGGTGCGGCCCGACCTCACACCTGCCCAGGTGCTGCAGGTGCTGCAGGCGAGCGCGCGGGCGTTCCCGACTGCCGGGGGCGACAACGGCGACGGCACGATCGTGCCTCCGTGCACCGTGCCGCAGTACGACAGCGCAGGCAATGCCGTCGACCAGCTCCAGTGCTACTGCACCACGTACACCTGCGGTGCAGGCATGCTCGATGCGGGCGCTGCGTTATCGGCCCTGACGAGCCGCATGCCCGCGATCCGCGTCGTGGAGTACTACTGGGCCGCGCGCGATCACTATTTCGTCACCGCTGACGCCGGCGAAATCGCGAAGCTCGACACATCATTGGACTGGAAGCGCACCGGACAGGCCTTTGGCGCCTACACCGCAGCGACGGGCACTGCCAGCAAGGTCTGCCGCATGTACATCCCGCCCGCGAATGGCGATTCGCATTTCTTCTCCGCGTCCCCGGCGGAATGCGCCACCGTGCAGGTCAAGTTCCCGGGCTTCACCTACGAGGCGCCGAACGCGTTCTACATCGAGCTTCCGGACGCGAGCACGGGTGCGTGCCCCGCCGGCACGCTGGCGGTGTACAGGCTGTGGAACAATCGCGCGGACTCGAATCACCGCTACACCACGAGCACAGTAATCCGCGACCAGATGCTCGCCAGAAGCTACGTCGCCGAAGGATACGGGCCGAATCAGGTCGCGATGTGCGCAGCACCGTGACGTAGGCGGACAGCGCTGTGCTCACAGTGGCGGATCCGTGCTTTCGCGCAGGGCATCGCGCAGCTGGGCGAGCAACTCTTCGTGGATGTGCCCGTTGGACGCAACCTTATGCAGGTCGTCGACGCTGCTCGCATGGCCCTGCAGTGTGGTGACCTGACCGCCGCCCGCCCTCACGAGCTGCATGGCAGCGGCGTGGGATACGGCATCCGCCTTGATGGATACGAACGCATCGAGGCGCGAAGACGCCACGAGTGACATCTCGAGCCCGCCCGACACGACCACGCGCACGCCTCGCGCCACCATCGCCAGACGTTCGACGATGGCGATCGTTCGCCGTACGTCCGCGGCCGAAAAGTGTGAAGTCAACGTGACGGAGACCACGGCATCGGCGAGCGTGCGCGTTTCGGTCACCCGCGCCGGCTTGTCGTCGATCAGCGCAAGCTGACCGCGCACGTATCGGCCGATCAATCCCGCCTTGGGCGCATTGACGAGCCCGAGGCGCACCTCGCCGTCGACCTCGTACGCCACGGTCACCGAGAACCACGGCAGGCCGCGCGCATAGTTCACGGTGCCGTCGAGCGGGTCGATGATCCAGCGCTCACCGCTCCCTTCACCCGTGGATCCGCGCTCTTCGGCGAGAATCCCCGCATCGGGCGTGAGCCGTTTCAGTCCCGAGACCACGATCTCCTCGGCGGCGAGATCGGCCTCGGTGACAATATCGAGCAGGTCCTTGCGCTCGGTTCGAAGCGCGCTCCCCTGCGTGAGCGCGAGCTTCGCGGCGGCCTCGGCGACGACGGCCTCGGCGCCGGTGAGAAGAAGCATCAGATCAGTCATGGTCCAGTGGTCAAGCGTGCCCGCGGGGCACGATATTGATGGGGGGGCGCATGTGCTGCACGAAGCGCGTGCGGAACGCCCCCTGCAAGTCAACGTAACCAGAGCGCCGTCCGGTCACGCCTTCATCAGCGTGTTGCTTTCTTTCACCAGCCGATCGAGGCCGGCCTCCGGTGACTCCGTACCGCGCATGACCGCGTTGATGATGTCGCGTTGCGCACGCCAGATACGTACCGAGTTGGCGGGATAGCCTTGCCACGGCTTGGCGCGATTGGACTCGGCATACACCGTGCGGAAATTAGGATTCTGGTCATAGAAGTTGCCGAGCAGCTCCGGCGCCAAGGCGCGAAGATTGGTCGGCATGTACCCCGTGCCTTCGACCACGATCTTCTGCGCTTCAGGGCCGGTGACGAACTTCAGGAACTCCCACGCCGCGCGCTGCTTCGCTGCGTCGCGGGCCGTGATGATTGCGGCATTGCCACCCGTCGGCAGCCCGCCGTTGGCCTTGTCATCGATCGGAAATACCGCCGTGCGCAGCGTGAACTTGGTGCCGATCAGATCGGTGACCTGACGCAGGCGTGCGGGGGTATCGGCAAAGATCCCGATCTTGCCGGCAATGAACTGCTGGCGCGACTGGTCCCAATCGATGAGGGGCATGTTGGCCTCGGTGACGAACCGGCGCACATAGCGCATCACCTTGAGGCCGACCGGACCCGCGAAACCGCACTCCGTCTCGGACGCATTGAGCATCTGACCGCCGGATTGCAGCACCATGGAACGGAAGAGCCAATCATCCGGCCAGTCGTGGATGTTGTAGGCGAGGCCTGCGGTATCGGTGTTCTTGGCCTTGATCTGTGCGGCCAGCGCGATCATGCCTTCCCATGTGTCCGGCATCTTGTTGGGATCACCTCCGCCGGAACGCACGAGCTGCTCGTTGTAATAGATGATCGGCAACGATGCATTGAACGCAAGGCCGTAGATCTTTCCGTCGACCTTGCCCAGCGCGAGGATAGCGTCGGCATAGTTGGCCTTGCGCCATGCGGCGTCTTCCTTGTCGAGCATCGGCGCAACTTCGGTAATCTGCTTGCGCTTGACCAGCGTACGTACCAGCTCGCCGAGGAGGTGATAGCCCGAGTAGTAGACGTCCGGCAGCTGATTGGTCACGGCCTGGCGCAACATCGTCTGGTGCCCTTCGTCGTACGAGGCGGCCGGTGCACGAAACTGGATCTTGATGTCCGACTGACGCTTCATGAACTCCTGCGCGATCGGCTCGTGAAACTTCGCGAATGCCGGAAACGCATACAGCACGTCGAGCGTGATCGGCTCGGCGGCACGCGCGAGGCTCGGCAGCAACGGACCCGTCGCCGCGGCCGTGCTGCTCGCAGCCATCCATTTCAACAGCTTTCTCCGATTCAACATGTGTCTCCTCCTCGTGTGGGCAGTGGACTACTTGATGCCGGTCATGGTGATGCCGGCGATGAAGCGTCGTCGCGCCAACAGGAATGCGACGACCAGCGGTGCGGTGATGAGCGTTGCGCCCGCGGCGAGCGCTCCGTAGTTCGACCCGACCTCCGAGTCGGCGAAGAACATCATGCCCAGCGGCGGCGTGGCGAGCCTGGTATCGGAGACGACGATCAGCGGCCAGTACAGATCGTTCCAATGCGCGACGATCGAAAACACCGCAAACGCCGCGATCGCCGGCCAGGCGCTGGGTACGACGATGCGCCAGACGATCTCGAGCTCACCCACACCGTCCAGACGTGCGGCCTGCAGGATCTCGTCGGGGTAGCTCTTGAAGAATTGACGGAAGAGGAAGATCGCGAACACCGACAGAAAGAACGGCACCATCATCGCGAAATAGGTGTTCAGCAATCCCACTTGCGCCAGCGCGATGTAAAGCGGAAGCGCAGGCGCCTGCACCGGGATGCACAAGCCGAGCACCACCAGCGCGAACAGAATCGGCCGCCCGGGAAACCGCAGCTTGGCAAGCGCGTAGGCACAAGGGATCGCTACCAGCAGCTGCACGATCAGGATGCCTCCGCAGACGATCACGCCGTTGACCAGGAAGCGCAGGATCGGCGCGACGGCAAGCGCGCTGTGGAAGTTCTGCAGGCCATAGAACGTGCGCGGCCACAGGCGGAATGTCGCCTCGAAGATTTCAGCCGGAGGCTTGATCGAGCTCGCCAGCATGAACACGAACGGCAGCAGCATGAACACGGCGCCTGCGATGAGCACCATGTGCACGAGGATGAGCGAGATCCATCGCCGCACGAGCGTGGCCCGCGGTGTGAGGCTGCGGCGGGCAACCCTGGGAGCGAAGGGTGCGGCGGCGGTGGCCATCAGTAATGCACCCGGCGGTCGAGAACGAAGGTCTGCAGCACGGAGAAGGTGAGCGTGAATGCAAGAAAGATGAGCGTGAGCGTGGCGGCGTAGCTCAGATGGAAATACTGAAAGCCCTCGAGGTAGACGGTGTAGAGCAGAACCTCCGTCGAGCCCATCGGCCCTCCGCGCGTGAGCACGGCGACCGTATCGAAAACCTTGAAGGCGGTGATGAACGTGGTCACCGTCACGAACATCGTCGTGGGACCGAGCAGCGGCCATGTCACGCCGAGGAAGCGATCGATCGGATTGCTGGCGCCGTCGACATCGGCGGCCTCGTACAGCTCGCGTGGAATCGCCGACAGCCCGGCTAGAAACAGCACCATGTTGAAGCCGATCAGCTGCCAGATGCCGATGGCTGCAAGCGTGGGCAGCACGTAACGGGGGTCGCTCAGGAACGCAATCGGGGTAACGCCGAGCATCCTGAGCGCCGCGTTGATGGGGCCGAGGCTCGGGTGCAGCAGGAAGGACCACATGGTCGCCATGGCGATCAGTGTCGAGGTGACCGGCAGAAAGTAGATCACTTCGTAAATGCCTCGCGAGCGTGTTCGGCGGTGCACGAGGATCGCGACAAGGAGCGACAGGAGCACGGCTCCCGGTACCACGATGGCGACGTAGACGAAGGTGTTGGAGAGCGAGCGACGAATCGATGGATCATTCAGCGCATGAGCGAAGTTCTTGCCGCCGACCGATGAAAAATCGACCGCACCCATCTCGTAGTTGGTGAAGCTGAGAACGCCCAGCGCCAGAAGGGGCGCGAGATTCGTGAGAAGCAGCAGCACGAACGCCGGCGTGGAAAATCCCAGGCCGGCGAACGCTTCGATCCAGTGCTGGTCCTTGCGCCGGGGAGGGCGCGGCACAGGAATGGCGAGGCTGGAAGCCATCACGACTCTCCGATGGCAGCGCGGCCGCGCACATTCGCATGTGCCACGGGAACATCGGTGGGTGTGATGCGGCGACCCTGCTCATCGAAGTAATGGCACGCGCCAGGGGCGAGCGCGAGCATGGTATCGGCGCCGCTACGCAGGCCGATGCCACCCTCGTCGTTGGCGACCTTGCAGACGACGGATACGGGATCGGTTGCGATGAGGTCGAAATGCAGGATGCTTTCCGAGCCGAGATTCTCGCGGCGCCTGAAGCGACACGCAATACGCACGTCATGGGGTGCTGCCCGCAAGCGCAGCGCCTCGGGGCGCGCACCGACCGTGATGCGCGCGCCGGGGGTGTTCGAGACGCGCGTCGGCAGGATGGTACCGAGCAGTGCGACCTGTCCGCTTGCATCGACTTCGCCGGGCAGAAGATTGATCGTCGGACTTCCGATGAACTGCGCGACCGTGATGGACGCTGGTCGGTCATACACTTCGCTCGGCGTGCCGAGCTGCAGGATCTCGCCCTGGTCCATGACGGCGAGACGATCCGCCATGGTCATCGCCTCCACCTGGTCGTGCGTGACATACACCATCGTGACGCCGAGGCGCGCGTGCAACTCGGCGAGCTCGCTGCGCATGTGCACCCGCAACTTGGCGTCGAGGTTCGACAGCGGCTCGTCCATCAGGAACACGTCGGGATCGCGCACCATCGCCCGGCCCAGCGCAACACGCTGACGTTGCCCGCCCGAAAGCTGTCCCGGCCGACGTGAGAAGTACGACTCGATGCGAAGCTGCTCCGCGACGACATGCACCTGCTGCGCGATCTCCTTCATCACGCTGCGGCGTCGGCGCGAAAGAAGGCGCAGGAGCGGTATGCGCTCGAACACGTTGAGGCGCGCCATGGTGAGCGGCAGCGCGATGTTCTCGAACACCGACATGTGCGGATACAGCGCGTAGTTCTGGAAGACCATCGCCACCCGGCGCTCATGCGGCCGCAGGTGATCGACCGGGAAACCGCCGATCGAGACCGTGCCCGCATCCTGGCGCTCGAGGCCGGCGATGATGCGCAGCAGCGTCGACTTGCCGCATCCGGAGGGACCTACCAAAGTCAGGAACTCGCCGTCGGCAATGTCGAGATCGATGCTGCCGAGCACCGGCGTGTTCGAGAAGCCTTTCGAGATACCCTTGAGCGTGAGTGCGGCCATGTCAGTACCGAAGGGCCGCCACGAGGGACAACGATCCGCCGCCCGGCCGCCCGAAGACGGAGCGTGCGTTCTTGCGTAACGAGACCCCCTCGGGGGGCAGCGAGCAACGCGAGCGTGGGGGCAGTTTCATCTCAGTAACGAAGGGCCGCACGAAGCGGGCGTGGGAACAATTTCATGTCAGTGAGGTGTCGTTGCGCGCGCGTACTTTCACCGGCGTGGCGCGCACATGGCCGGATAGCCGCGGAGGACCTCGACGAGCTCGCGATGCACGCCCGTTGGTCCCGCGATCATCTGCCCGCCATCGAGGAAACCCTCGGCGCCGGAGAAATCGCTCACCGCGCCGCCGGCCTCCTGCACCAGCAGGCTGCCTGCGCCCACGTCCCACGCATTGAGATTCTTTTCCCAGAAACCATCGAGCCATCCCGCGGCGACGAAGGCGAGGTCGAGCGCCGCCGCACCGGCGCGGCGCACACCGCCGCAGCGCTGCATGATCACCCGCAACGAGGCGAGGTAATCATCGAGGAACGACCAGTCGGTAAAGGGGAGGCCGGTGCAGATGAGCGCCTCCGTGAGGCCGGAGCGACTGGAGACGCCGATGCGTTCGCCGTTCAGATACGCACCAGCACCGCGCTTGGCGGTGAAGAGACGTCCCTGGAGCGGATCGAAGACGACGCCCACTTCGATTTCGGCGCCGACCTTGAGCGCGATCGAGACGCAGTAATGCGGGAAGCCGTGCAGGAAGTTGGTGGTACCGTCGAGAGGATCGATGAGCCAGACGAATTCGGGCGCCTCGGCGACTCCGGAATGCCCCGACTCTTCGCCGTGAAACGCATGCGATGGAAAGCGCGCGGAGAGCACGTCGATGATCGCGCGCTCGGAGCCCTTGTCGATCGCACTGACGAAGTCGTTTAGGTTCTTGCGCTCGACAGCAAGCTGCGCGCTCGTCGGCGCGCCTTCGCGGATGACCTGACCTCCGGCTTGTGCGGCATCGATCGCCGCCTCGAGGAAGCTGTCGCGATCACCCTGTGCGAAAAAGCTGGAATCGACGTCCACCGGCGAGACTCCGTTCAATGAAAGGGAAAGGGCCCGGGAAACTCGCCCACGTTGACGGTGTACGTGTAAAGCGCACGGCCATTCCACCGATGCAGCTGGAAGCCGGGCGGCTCGAGCGTGAACGAGTCGATGCCGCCGGGACGGAAGTCGACCGCCACCTGGTGGGCGGTGCTCGGGCAGGCGGACGCGATGGTGCCGCCGAAGCGGACCTGAATGGCACGATGCACATGACCGCAGAGAATCCGCTCGACGTGCGAATGCCTGGCGATCACGCGCTCGAGCTCGGGCACGCCATCCATGCCCACGGCGTCGAAGTGCGGCAAGCCCGTGAGGAATGGGGCGTGATGCATCATCACCAGCGTCGGTCGGTTGGGTTGCTCGGCGAGCGTGCGATCGAGCCACGCCAGCCTCTCCTCGCAAACCGCGCCGCGTACCTGTCCGGGCACAACGGAGTGGAGTGCAACGATGCGCATCGGCAGATCGTCGATCACGTACTGGATGAACTCGCCCGAGGTGGGCAAGTACGTCTGATCGGCAAACGCCGCGCGAAATGCGTCGATGCGATCGTGGTTGCCGGGGATCACGTAGAACCGGTACTGCAGATCGGCCAGGATCTCCCGCAAGTGCTCGTACGCGCGCGGCTCCCCCTTGTCGGCGAGATCGCCGGTGATGAGCACCGCATCCGGTTTTGAATCCAGGCGGTTTAGATGCCGCACGGCATTGCGCAGCATGGACGCGGTGTCCACTCGTCCATAGGCGAGCTCACCCTTGGCCATCACGTGCAGGTCGGTGATATGTGCCAGCAGCATTGCGTCTCCCGTGCCCTCGTCGCGCTCATCCGATGCCGCGACCGAAGGTGCGAGTCTCCTCCTTGCGGAATGATTTATCTATACTCGGTTATTCGTTCGATCCGCTCACCACAATCCGCCGCGCGACGACACTGACCATGGGCAGGTTCTACACGCTCGATCGACCGGGCCGCGTGCTGACGGACGATCGCGATCAACGCTTCGATCCGCCGACACGATCGTGGATGGAGGGCCTCACGCACCCGGCGGGGGAGCTCGTCGACGCGATCGCCGCCACCACCTGGATGCAGCGTGAAAGCGGGGCGCCGTGTCGCATGCCCATCGGTGTCATCGGTCCGCGTGAGGCCACATCGTCGCAGCTGCAGATCGCGGAGGCCGTCGGCCGCGGGATCGGTGCGATGGGCCTCACGCTCCTGTGCGGTGGCAGGGAGGGTGTCATGAGCGCTGCCGGTCGGGGCGCGGTAGACGCCGGCGGACTGACCATCGGGCTTTTGCCGGACACGGATCCGCGCTTGGCCAATCCGTACATGGCGGTGGTCATCGCAACAGGCATCGGCGAGGCGCGCAATGCGCTGATCGCCCGCGCCTCGCTGTGCCTCGTCGCCATCGGCAACAGCCACGGCACATTGTCCGAGGTGGCGCTCGGGCGTCATTTCGGCAAGCTCGTGATCGGCCTCGAAGGTGCCGCGCAAGTGGAAGGCGTGCGGCACGTGGGCGACGTCGCTGCCGCGCTCTGCCTCGTGGCCGAATGCGTCATGGACGCGACGCGCCCGATCTCGCCCGCGCCTCCACGCGCTACCCAAAGAGAAGCTCCGGCTTGATCTCGATCACGCGCGTCTGCCGGAACGAACCCGAGTCGATGATGCTGAAAGCCTGGTCGATGAGCTTCTCGACATTCTGCCGCACCATGAGCAAGGGAAAGCTGAGCACGCTCGCGAACGGGTCCCAGTCGTAGCAGCCGAACGTGCACGCGCGGAGCTCCTCGGCAGGCAAGGTCTTGAGGAAGCGCACCACGCCTTCGAGCGCGATGGTGGAATTGATCAGCAGTGCGCGAGGGAGTCCGCCGATGCGGTCGTAGAGCCGGCTGACGGCTGCTTCCGCGAGATCACCTTCATACCCGCAGACGTCGACCTGTCTCGGATCGAGCGCTCCGAAGCGCGTGCGGATGACATCGGCAAAGCCCTCGACCCGGCGCGCCGTCGCGTAGTCCGACGCAAGGCCGCCGACGAAGTACGCCTTGTTGCGAAGGACGGGACGCATCGGGGTCGAGCGATCGATCAGTGCCTGAGTCAGCCGTTGCGCGCCCCAGTAGTTGTCGCTGATCACGGAGGCGGCCATGCGCCCCGGAAGATCGACGTTGACGTGCGCCACGCCGTGCTTCCTGCAGGCCTGGCTCACCGAGTCAGGGTCGGTGGCGCCTGTCACGAAGAGGTATTCGACGCGGTAGGAGATGAGCGTCTTCACGGTCTCGAGCTCGAGTGCCGGGTCACGCAGCGTGCTCACGACCAGCGGGTGCCAGTGCCGCTCGCGCGCGCGACGCTCGAACACCTGCGCCATGCCGCTGAAGAAGCGGTTGTCATGCAGCGGAATGATCATTCCGACGAGCCCCGACTTGCTCTTGCGCAAGCCGCTTGCCTGGCGATTGACGCTGTACGCGTGCTTGACCGCGAGCCGTTCTACCTTCTTCGCGGTGACCTCGGCGATGCGACGTTCGCGCCAGTTGCCGTTGAGGACGGCACTCACGGTCGACGCGGAGACCTCGGCCAGTTCGGCAAGATCGTAGATGGTGGATTTTCGTTTCGGCATGTCGGGCTGCGACGCTTCGCAATGAAGCCGCCACACCAGCCTGGCGGCACGGGCTCGCCACGGAAACAACTCGACAACGATGCGTGCTTGCGCCCATGCAGCTTCCGGTGGCACAATCGATTGCGCAGCAACGGTACACCAGAGGCCCGGCCCGCGCAAGCGACCGGCGTGAGGGCATCCACGGCGCAGCACAGGATGGCGTGAGCGGCCCCGCACGCGCACCACGAGGAGCTTCTTCGCATGGCCAGCAGGGACCCGGCACGGCCCAACGTGCTCTTCGTTCTGAGCGACGATCAGCGTGCATACGCGCTCGGATGCGGCGGCAATCCCGAGATCAGCACTCCGGTGCTGGACCGCCTCGCCGCCGCCGGAATGCGCTTCGACAATTTCTTCTGTACCTCGCCCGTGTGCTCGCCGGCGCGAGCGTCGCTGCTCACCGGCGACGTTCCCTCGCGCCATGGCGTGCACGACTGGGTGCGCGTCGGAAGCATGCCGCCGACTCGCATCGACTATCTCGCGGGACAAACGCTCGTGACGGACGTGCTGGCAGGGCACAGCTATCGTTGCGCGCTGGTCGGCAAGTGGCATCTCGGCGCAAGCGACGTGCCGCGGTCGAGCTTCGTCGAATGGTTCGGGCACCAGTCGGGCAATGGGGCCCTACTACGAAGCGCCCATGGTCGAGCACGATCGCGCGTTCGATGCGTCGGGTTACATCACGGACGTGCTCGCCGATCGGGCGGTATCGTTCGTGCGCAACGAGGCCGAGTCAGCCGAGCCGTTCTGCTCGTGGATTATCTCGGCGTGCGCTACGTCCCCGAGCGGCCGAAGCCCGGGCGCAGCTTTCGCGCGCTGCTCGAGGGCGGCTCTGCCGACAACGGGCGCGAAGTCGTGGTCTATGACGAGTACGGGCCGGTGCGCATGGTGCGGACCGCCGCCTGGAAGTACGTGCATCGCTATCCCGCCGGTCCGCACGAATTGTTCGATCTTGCGGCCGATCCCGGTGAGCGCGACAACCGCGTCGGCGACCCAACCCATGCACGCGTCGTCAGCATGCTGCGCGAGCGGCTCGAGCGCTGGTTCGAAACCTACGTCGATCCTCGCCGTGACGGCGTCGACAAGGGCGTGACCGGTTGCGGACCGCTCGCACGCGTCGAGGACCATTCGCCCGGCAAGCCCGTCTTCGCGGATCGGCATCTGAGCAATGCGGACTGGGACCTTTGGCTTGAGGGCACGCAATGAGTACCGCCGAGCACATGACCGCGATCGTCTGCCACGCGCCCAAGGACTACCGCGTGGAGAAGGTCGCGCGGCCCGTGCCGCGAGCCCGCGAGATGGTGATCCGCATCACGGCCTGCGGCATCTGTGCAAGCGATTGCAAGTGCTGGTCGGGCGCGAAGATGTTCTGGGGCGCCAATCCATGGGTCAAGGCGCCGGTGATACCCGGCCACGAATTCTTTGGCACGGTGGAGGCGCTCGGCGAAGGTGCTGGCGAGCATTTCGAGGTTGCATTGGGTGATAGGGTGATCGCCGAGCAGATCGTGCCCTGCGATCGCTGCCGCTATTGCCGCTCGGGTCAGTACTGGATGTGCGAGGTGCACAACATCTTCGGGTTCCAGCGCGAGGTGGCCGATGGCGGAATGGCGCAGTACATGCGCATTCCACCGACCGCACGCGTGCACAGGATTCCACACGAGATGCCGCTCGACGACGCCGCAATCATCGAGCCGCTCTCATGCGCCATCCATGCCGTCAGCCGCGGCGATATCCAGCTCGACGACGTGGTGGTGATTGCCGGCGCGGGCCCGATCGGACTGATGATGGTGCAGGTCGCGCATCTCAAGACGCCGCGCAAGCTCGTCGTGATCGACATGGTTCCCGAGCGGCTCGATCTGGCCACAACGTACGGCGCCGACGTGGTCATCAATCCCGGGCAAGAGGATGCCGCAGCGATCGTTCGCGGTCTCACCAACGGCTACGGCTGCGACGTGTACATCGAGGCAACGGGTTCGCCGGCGGGCGTGGGGCAGGGACTCGATCTCATACGCAAGCTCGGTCGCTTCGTCGAGTTCTCGGTGTTCGGCGCCGAGGCGAGCGTCGACTGGTCGATCATCGGCGACCGCAAGGAGCTCGACGTGCGCGGCGCGCATCTGGGCCCGTATTGCTATCCCATCGCGATCGATCTCCTGTCGCGCGGACTCGTGACCTCGAAGGGCATCGTCACGCACGGCTACACGCTCGAGCAGTGGGACGAAGCGATCGCGGTGGCCTATTCGCTGGATTCGATCAAAGTGCTGCTGAAGCCCGCACCCTAGAGCCGGGCATGAACTACGTCATCGGCGTCGACATCGGCACCCAGAGCACCAAGGCGCTGCTGTGCGATGCCACCGGTGCGATCGTCGCGCAGCAGGTCAGGAGCTACCGCCCGGACACGCCGCAACCACTCTGGGCCGAGCAGTGGCCACAGGTGTGGGTCGATGCCGTGATGGAGTGCATCGCGGGCTGCGTAACGGACGCAGGTGCCGCATCATCGGCATTCAGCGCCGCGCACGTGCGGGCGATCTGCATCAGCGGCCTCTATGGCGGTTCCGGCATTCCGGTCGATGCCGACGTTCAGCCGTTGCACCCGTGCCTCATCTGGATGGATCGCCGGGCGACTGACGAAGTCGAGTGGGTAGGCGCGAACGTCGACATGGATCGCCTGACGCGGATCACGGGCAATGGGGTCGACAGCTACTACGGCTTCACCAAGATGCTGTGGCTCAAGTACCACCGTCCCGAAGTGTGGAGTCGCACGTCGCATTTCCTGCCGCCTAATGCGTTCGTCATTCAGCGACTGACCGGTGTCATCGCCGTCGATCGCTCGTCTGCCGGCAATATCGGAGGTGTCTTCGATCTCGAGACTGGAACATGGTCGGGTGAAATGCTCGATGCGCTCGGCATCCCGCGCTCGATGATGCCGGAGCGCCTCGTGGCCTGTAGCGCCATCGTGGGCGGACTCACAGGCGATGCCGCGACACGCCTTGGACTCGCGCAAGGGACGCCGGTGATCGCGGGTGGCGTCGACGCGGCGATGGCGACCTTCGCCGCCGGCGTCACGCGTCCGGGCCAGCACGTGGCGATGATCGGGTCGAGCATGTGCTGGGGATTCATCAGCCACCAGGTCGACGCGCGACATGGTCTTGTCAGCATGCCGCACGTGTTCGGGGGCGCGCGCGACACCTACGTCTTCGGCGGCGCAATCACGGCCGGCGCGGCCGTGACCTGGTTTCGCGAACAGTTCTGCCAGGAGGACGCTGCATCCGCGCTGACGAGCGGCCTCGACGTGCACGACGTGCTCGAAGCCGGGGCGAGCCGAGTGCCGGAAGGCGCCGAAGGCTTGCTCTTTCTGCCGTACCTCATGGGCGAGCGAAGTCCCGTCTGGGACGGCAAGGCGAGCGGTGCCTTCGTGGGTCTCACGCTGTTTCACCGCCGCGATCATCTCTATCGCGCGGTGCTCGAAGGGGTGACCTTCGCGTTGCGCCACAACATCGAAGCGGGTGCGCGCGGTGCTGCGGCACTCGACAAGGCGGTGATCGTGGTCGGCGGTGCTGCGCACTCCGATCTGTGGATGCAGATCATCGCCGATGTGACCGGGCGCCCGGTGCTCACCATCGCACAGGAAGTGGAGGCCGCCATGGGGTCGGCGCTACTCGCCGCCTATGGCGTCGGCCTGGTGAGCGCCGAGGAGGCACAGCGCGGCTGGGTGACGCTGGTGCCGCGTGCAACGCCCCGGCCGCAAGCGGTGGCCATGTACGACGCGCTGTTCGATGCCTACAAGGCGCTCTATCCGGCACTGAAAAAGACGATGCACGATCTGCACGACGAGGCCGCGGCACGCCGCAGTCTGCCCAGCGCAGACGAGCACCGTACGACAAAAGCAGCCATACAATCCTGAGGAGGTGTGCAATGAATTCCAGCCTCGGCGTCACCACCGACATGGGGCATTGATATTTCGCCGCACGTCGCGCAGCGAGTTTCACCAGCACGTATAGCCGCCGTCCACCATGAGCACGGTGCCGGTGATGAGGCTCGCCGCGGGTGAAGCCAGAAAGAGCACGGCGGATGCGACTTCATCGGGCTCGCCCATGCGTGCCATCGGCGTACCGCCAATCCAGGCGGCATGCATCTGCGGATCGTCTTCCACGAAACGGTTGAGCGGCGTGTTGATGTAGGTCGGCGCGACGGCATTGACGCGTACGCCACGCGATGCCCATTCGGCGGCGAGCGAGCGGGTGAGTTGGTGCACGGCCGCTTTGGACGCGTTGTAATAGCTCTGCGCCTGGGGCCTGTTGACGATAAAGCCCGACATCGACCCCACGTTGACGATGCTGCCGCGGCCGGCCGCCAGCATTCGCCTGCCGAAGGAGCGGCAGCACCAGAAGGCGCCATTGAGGTTGACGTTCAGCACGTCGTTCCAGTGCTCGTCCGTCACGTCCTCGGCCGGCGTGCCGCTGCGCGCGATTCCGGCGTTGCACACCAGAATGTCGAGCAAGCCCTTGGACGCGGTGAGCTCGTCGGCCGCAGCCTCGATGCCGGCCGAATCGGTGACGTCGATCACCCTTCCTTCTGCGGCATAACCCTGGGCGCGCAAGATGCGAGACGCCCGTTTCGCACGTGACCTCGTCGCCATCAATGATCGTGATCGCGGCACCTGCTTCCGCGAGCGCTTCGGCGCAGGCGAGGCCGATCGCGCGGCCGCCTCCCGTGACCACCGCGCTGCATCCGTCGAGCTTGAAGCGATCGAGAAACACGGCCAACTCCCGTCAGGTTACGCGTGCGTGGTCAACGGGGATGTCGTCAACCTAGCGCACGGAGGCTAGGATGCAGCGGATCCGCTTGCAGGAGCGCAGCACTCGAACACGGTTGCCGCGGGCCTCGTGAACACGGCCGGGGCGCGGCTGAAGGGCGCTCGCCGATTGTTTCGCGCATTCTCACGCCATTGTCACGCACCGAACAGAACATTCCCTGATGAAGTGCGACGTCGCTGTCGTCGGCGCGGGTGCGGCCGGCATGATGTGCGCTGCCATGGCGGGTCAACGCGGGCGCCGCGTCGTGCTCGTCGAGCATTATCACAAGCTCGGCGAGAAGATCCGCATCTCGGGCGGTGGCCGCTGCAACTTCACCAACGTGGGTGCGGGGCCGGACAACTATCTGTCGCAGAACCCGGACTTCTGCCGGTCGGCGCTCGCGCGCTATACCCCGGCGCATTTCGTTCGCCTCCTCGAGAGCCACTGCATCGGGTATCACGAGAAGAAGCTCGGACAACTCTTCTGCGACGAGACGGCAGAGCACGTGATCCGCATGCTGCGCGCCGAATGCGACCGCGGGGGCGTGGAGTGGCGCATGCCGTGCGCGGTCCAGCGAATCATTGGACGCGGTTCGAACTTCGAGCTTGCCACCACCGAAGGCCCCCTCGAGTGCTCGTCGCTGGTCATCGCGACGGGCGGTCTGACCGTGCCGAAGATCGGCGCCACGCCATTCGGCTACCAGATCGCGGAGCAGTTCGGATTGCGCATCGTGCCGCCGCGGCCTGCGCTCGTGCCCCTCGCGTTCGGACCGGACCTGCTCGCGCGCTTCGGTGATCTCTCGGGAGTGTCCGTCGATGCCGAGGTGAGCTATGCCGGCGCCTCGTTTCGCGAGAATCTCCTGTTCACCCACCGTGGCCTCTCCGGCCCGGCGATTCTGCAGATCTCGTCGTACTGGGACGGACGCGGACCGCTCACCGTCGACCTCTTGCCAGACGGCGAGATCCTCACCCGGCTCCGCTCGAGTGCGAGATCGGCGGCGCGGCTGGACACCGTGCTCACTGAGCGCCTGCCGCGTAGATTCGCGCAGCAATGGTGTGCAGCCCACGAGCTCGCGTTGCCGATGCATTCCTTCGACGATGAACGACTGGGTGGGATCGCTGCACAGCTGCAAGGCTGGCAGGTCATGCCGTCCGGGACGCTCGGCTACAACAGGGCCGAGGTCACGCTGGGCGGGGTCGATACGCGCGACCTCTCATCGCGCACCATGGCGGCACTTGCTGTCCCCGCCCTTTACTTCATCGGCGAAGTGGTCGACGTGACCGGCTGGCTGGGCGGCTACAACTTCCAGTGGGCGTGGGCCTCGGCGAATGCCGCTGCCCAGACCCTCTGAAGCCACCATGCGGATCCGTTCGGGGCCCGCTGAAAACCACTTCAGCGATAGCGCGCGGGGAACTCCTTCTTCAGCGCCTCGATCTTCGGCAGATCGTTGTAGACGATGTAGGCCTCGCTCGGGTGCAGAGCGAGGTAGTTCTGGTGATACGGCTCGGCAGCATAGAATTGCTCCAGTGCGTTCACCTGCGTCACGACGGGCTTTGGAAACACCTTGGCCGCATTGAGCTGCTGGATGTAACGCTGCGCCATGTCGCGTTGCTGCTCGTCGGCGAAAAAGATGGCCGAGCGGTATTGGGTTCCACTGTCGGGGCCCTGGCGATTGAGCTGCGTCGGGTCATGGGCGACCGAGAAGAAGATTTTCAGGAGCTCGGGGTAGGAGACCTGCGCCGGGTCGTACGTCACCTTGACCGCTTCGGCGTGACCGGTAGCCCCGGTGCTGACCACGAGGTACTTGGCGGTGGTGGCCGATCCTCCGGCATATCCCGAGACGACGTCGCTCACGCCTTTCACGTGCTTGAATACTGCATCGACGCCCCAGAAGCAGCCGCCGGCAAACACTGCGACGGCCTCCTTCGCCTTCGAGCTCGGCTGGGGACCTGCATAGTCGGGAAGTGCCGCGTGGGCGGTGCCCCAGATCAGGGCCAGCAGGCCCAAGGCCAAAGTCTTGACGCGCATGGTGTATCTCCGTGTGATTTGGGTGTGATCCGCATTGGTCGCCCGCGGGATCGAAGTCTTACGGGCAAAAGGCGAATGTGGCATATCCACCCGGGGTCAGTGTTGCTGGGCTTCACGACGGCACGGCACGCGCGAGCCGCAGCACCGTCTTGGCGGCGACCACGGTGCCCTTGCTCGCGTACGCCTCGTGGTTCTCCTCAATATCCTCGATCCGGTACAGATAATTCACCATGAGGCCATGGCTTTGCGCGAGGCCCTTGGGCGAGAGATCGCCGAGAAAGTTGATGCGCTCCAGCCGCGCACCGTTGCCGAGATGGAACCGCGCCACGGGATCCACCGGCTTGCCTGACGAGCCCTTTGCGCGAACGAGGTACGTGGCACCTGCGGCGAGGAGCGTCTTCTTGATCTGCTCGGCCACCCGCGCATCCTGCTGCCAGCCGGCGGGATCGATCGCGCCCAGCGCGGCGCGCTTTTCGTCATCGAGCACCTCGCCGGAGCTCTTGCCCCGGGCGGCCTTGAGCCACGCGGCGAAGCCGGGCATCGGCGAGAGCGTGACGAAGGTGTCGAGCTTCGGCAACTCGCGCTTCAGATCCTCCACGACCTGCTTGATGAGGAAGTTGCCGAACGATATGCCGCGCAGGCCTTCCTGGCAGTTGGAGATGGAGTAGAAAACGGCCGTCGTCGCGCGCTCCGGCGCAATGGGCGAGCGCTCCTCCGCCAGCACGGCGTCGATCGACGCGGGGATGTGGTCGGTGAGCGCGATCTCGACGAATATGAGCGGCTCGTCGACGAGCTGCGGATGGAAGAAGGCAAAGCACCGGCGATCGGCAGGCTGGAGGCGCCGCCGCAGATCGTGCCAGTCGCGGATGGTATGGACGGCCTCGTACCGGATGACCTTGTCGAGCACGTTCGCGGGCGTCGACCAGTCGATGCGACGCAACGTCAGGAACCCGCGGTTGAACCACGACGCGAGGAGATGCTGCAGGTCGTGGTCGAGCGCCTCCAGGTCGGGGTTCTCCTCCATGATCGCCAGGAGCTCCTGGCGCAGCGCCACGAGCGTTGCCGTGCCGCCTGGGGCAAGGTTGAAGCGCCGAAAGAGCTCCTGCCGCCGGGGCTCCGCCGCGGCGTGCAGCTCGACGCCGGTCAGCGGTCCGGGGCGCTTGCGGAACTGATGGATCGCCTGGTGGAGCCGATCGGGGTCGGGGCCGAATTGCTGCGCGAGCATGAGCAGGAAGGCATGGCGGGCCTGCAGCGGCAGGAGCTTCCACCGGTCGAGAATTTCCTGCGCGAGCGCGACCCCCGAGGCTTCGCCGCGAGAGGACAGCAGGACTTCGCACAGCCCGCAGAGGCTTGCGGCTGCACGCTGCGGCGACCGACCCGCGAGCGCACGCCCGCCTTGCACGAGCGAGTGCAGCATTCCATCGATCACTCCGTTCTTCACCGGCGGCTTCCCGAGCGTTTCACAACCTGGATCATGCCTCAACCCATGCGTGGCGTGCAGGCAACCCGCACACTCTGCGGACGCAACGGGTTCTCAGAGCTGCGCTTTGCAACGGGTTCAAGCCTTCCCGAAGAGCTCTCGCGAGATCGTCGCGGGTGATTGGATCTCGACGGCATCGCCGTGAGCAGGAATGAGCCAGCGCGGCGCAGCCTTGCCGAACTCGGCGGCGAACCACCGCTTCTGCGCCGCCCTGTCTTTGACCATGAAGAGTGGCGCGATGTTGTTCATGCGCAGGCCGGGGGCGCTGTTGCTCAGTCCGAATAGGACTTTCGCGACCGGATGCCGGGGAAGCTCCGGCAGGTTGAGTATCACGTCGGTGACGTACCACACGGGACCACGCTCACTCGTCATGCGCACCAGCACCTCACCGCTGCGGTAGTGCGGCAGGTCGACGAGTTCGAGCTCGGGTCCGGCGATTGCGCTCGCCTCGGATAGCGGACGGATCCCCTTGACGCCGCTTTTGCGCTCGACGCGAGCGACCGACTGCATGGGCGCAAAGACGCGCGCGTCGGGAAAGCGTGCGCTCCACGGTGCAATGCCGAGGTGGTGGAACGCGTTGGACGCGACGAGCGCACGCACCGGGCCGTACTGTGCCAGCTGGTCATACCCTGCCGCCGGGACGCGGCGCGGTGGGCTGACTACCACCAGGCCATCGGCACCGCCGACCGCCAGCGCGACCGCGTGCGCGGGCCCGAACGAATACGAATAGGTCAGGATCGGTTTCCTGGCATCGAACACGACCCAGCCTTCACCTCCGTCATCCATTGAGGCGTCCTCCCTGCTCGAAGCGCTCGGCGGCAAATGGCGCCACGTTCATGTACGGTTCGCGACCACAAACCAGGTCAGCGATGATTTCGCCCGTAGGCGCGGCGGCCGTAAGCCCGACGTGGCCATGACCGAAGGCGAAGAACGCATTGGCGTAGCGCGGTGAGCGGCCGAGCACCGGCATCGAATCGGGCAGCGAAGGGCGGTGGCCCATCCACCGCTCGACTGCGGAATATCGTAGCGCCGGCAGGAGTCGCTTGCCACCTTGCAGCAGCGCGTCGGCGCGGGCGAAATTGGGAGCCGCGTCCAGCCCGGCGAGCTCGACCGTCCCGGCGATGCGCAGGCCGCTGTCCATGGGAGTGGCGAAGAACTTTCCTTCACCCGACATGAGCGGCGCCCGCGGCATCACGCTCGGCGCACTCAGCGTCACGTGGTAGCCGCGTTCGGTTTCGAGCGGTACCGCGCTTCCGAGTGCCGCCGCGAGTGGCTTCGAGTGGGCCCCGGCGGCGAGCACCACGGCGTCCGTGGCGACGGTGTCCCGGTCCGTGACGACGGCGCGCACATGACCATCGTTGCATTCGAAGCGTGTCGCCGCACCGCTGATGAACTGCGCGCCGCCGGCCCGCAACCGCTCGGCAAGCGCGCGCGACAGCGCAAGCGGATCGGTGCAATGGCCCTGCTCCGGCAGCACGACGAGCCGCCGCGTGCGCTCGGAGAGGGCGGGTTCGTAGTCCCGAATGGCCGCGCCAGTGAGAATTTCGATGCGCACTCCGCGCGCCTCACGCAACGCGCGCCCGAGCGCATCGCCGGCAAAGGCCCTTTCCGTGGAGTAGGCGAAGGCATACCCCCGCTGCACAATAAGGTGGCTTGCGTCGGCGCGCGCGGCGAGTGGCCGCCACTTGTCGAGCGTGACGGTGAGCAGGGCATGGAGCGCATCGGCGATCGCATTAACCCGCGCGAGCGAAGTCGCACGGTGCAGTCGCCACAGCCACGGGGCTACGCGCAACGCGTACTGCGGCGCAATCGCGAGCGGACCGTCGGGATGCACGAGCCATCCCGGGACGTTGCGCCAGCTGCCGGGGAGACCCAGCGGGACGCAGGACGCGCGACTGAAACAGCCCGCGTTGCCCGATGAGCAATATTCGCCGGGAGCGCCCGGATCGATCAGCGTGACGGCGCGGCCGCGCATCTGCAGGTAGCTCGCGCAGGCGAGGCCCACCACACCGGCACCGATCACCGCGACACGCCCGGTCACGCGGACGTCGTGCTTAAGCGTCGCACGGCTGCGGGCCCCTGCGCCTTCACTCGCGCAGCGGGTCGAGCCCGCGCCAGTCGAACTCCACTCCATGACCGGGGCGATCAGGCGCGACCGCCTTGCCGTCGACGAGCTGAAGAGGCGTGCGCAGGTATCGATCGAGCCCGAAGCCGTGCGCTTCCAGGTAGGAGCGGTTGGGCACGGCCGCGAGGAGATGCACCGTGATGTCGTGTGCCCCATGCGAGGTCACGGGCAGGTTGAAGGCTTCGGCGAGATGAGCAACCTTCATGAAGACTGTGACGCCCCCGCAGTTGGTGACGTCCGGCTCCGGATAGGTGACAGCCCCGGCACGCATGTAGTGGGCGAACTCGTGCAGCGTGTGCAGATTTTCGCCAGCCGCGATCGGCATGCCACCCTCGCGCACGATGCGAGCGTGGCCCTGAATGTCTTCGGGAATCGTCGGCTCCTCGAGCCACACGGGTGAAAAGGGCTGCAGCGCGCGGGCGGCCTGGATGGCCCGGTCGGCGCTCCAGCGCATGTTGGCGTCGACCATGAGCGGAAAATCCGGCCCGAGGAATGCGCGCATGGCGCCAACGCGCTCGATGTCTTCGTGGAGGCGTGCTCGTCCGACCTTCATCTTGATCGCGCGAAATCCCCGCTCGAGGTTGCGCTCGGTCTGCGCGATGAGCGCGTCGGTGTCGAGCTCGAGGTCGATGCCGCCCGCGTAGCAGGGCACGTGGAGCTCGTATCCGCCCAGCGCCTGGTACAGCGGCTGCCCCGCACGCCTTGCCTTGAGGTCCCACAGCGCGATGTCGACCGCCGAGATGGCCAGGCTCGCCTGCCCGCCGCGCCCGGAGTAATGCAGCGCCCACCACATGCGCTGCCAGAGGAACTCGATGTTGTGTGCCGCCTGACCGTGCAAAAGTGGCGCGAGCTCGCACTCGATCAGACTGTGAATCGCTCGGCCCCCCGCACCCACGGTGTAGGTGTAGCCAAGCCCTTCTGCGCCTTCGTCATCGGTGATGCGCACCGTGACGAGCTCGAACGACTGCATTGCGCCGTGCGTGCTGTCCGTAAGTGTCACCTCGAGCGGTACGCGGTATGCGTCACTGCGCAGATGGGCGATGGTTGTCACGGCGTCGAGTCGAAGTTTCGAAAGCGTGCGGGACATGGCTGCAGGGCATGAGCCCGAAGACTGGCAGGCACCCCAGTGCCGGTCGCTGCAGCACGCAACCCCGTCAGTCTACTGCGCGTTTCCAGGAATGCCCGAACGGTCCGCGCGACCTGGAGCCTGGAAATGCAGGTGTGATGGCGGGCGTTTGTTCCCGGGCTTCCTCGGCTCGGTATCGCTTCGACAACCCAGCCAGCGGGACAGGCG
>JALYXY010000165.1 GCA_030946875.1 Pseudomonadota bacterium
AATGCTGGGCGGCTGGCGCGCAGTAACCTGGGTCGCGTGCGCTGGTCTTTGCTCCATATCTTGCGCAGCTTTCTGTTGCGCACGCCGGAGAAGTTTCCACGCGCGGGCCAACATCACGAGCCCGAGCCACAGCGCGACCAGGGCCACCGGATAGGCGAGCACCTTCGGCCAGGCGACCGCAATGACGGCGATCACGATCGCTATCCACGAAAGATGAAACAGCAAGCCCGCCTCTGCAGGCCCTAACAGCCGTCGATTGCTGAGTGCTGCGCCGAGTGCGCTGCCCACACTCATCGCACCTGCTGCGGCGCGTACCGCGGTGACAGCGCGAGGTCGGCGTGGCGATTGTCCACGGGTGCGCCGCCCTCCCGAGCCGGCAACGCTCAGCCGATTGCGTCGGGTCAGCACGATTTCGGTGGAGTGCCGAAGATCTTCCTCGTACATGTCCGCGATCATGTCCGCAACGTGGGGATCTTCGATCGCGACATCGAGCTCCCAGTTGTGCATCCAGCTCGCGAAGTTGAGATTTGTCGAGCCGACTCGCGCCCACAATCCGTCGGCTACGGCGGATTTGGCATGCAGCATTGATCCATTCCACTCGAACACGCGAACACCGCCGGCGAGGAGTGGCCGATAGCCTGCGCGGGACAGCGGGCCCAAGGCAGGGATGTCACTCGCGCCGGGCACGAGCAGCCGCACATCGACGCCGTCCTGGGCCGCCGCGCAAAGTGCCTGCACATAAGGCGAGACGCCGACGAAGTACGCGTCGGTGAGCCACAGATAGTGCTCGGCGGCAGAAGCGACCACCTGGTCCAGCCGGAAAACGCCCGCGTTGTACGGCACGCCGGCGATCACCCGCATGCTCGTGGTTCCAGCGCGCGAGATGCTGTCCGGCGCCACGAGCTCATGCGCTGCGAGCGGAGTGTTCGCCGCCGCTAGCCATGTCTGGGCAAACGCTCGCTCGAGCGCTGCAACCGCGGGGCCGACGATCTCCAGCCCGGTATCGCGCCACGGCTCGATGCGCCGCCGCGTGTCACCCTGCCAACGCGACGAGATGCAGAGGCCCGACACGAACCCGATCCGGCCGTCGACGATGATCTGCTTGCGGTGGTCGCGCGACAGCCACTCGAAGGGCGCACGGAAGCGAAACGGGTTGAAGCACTGCACCTTCACGCCAGCGGCCGTAAGGGCATTCCATAGCGGCTGCGCGTGCCAGGTGCCGAGCCAGTCGTACAGAACGCAGACGACCACACCTTGCCGCGCCTTCTGCATGAGGAGATCTGCAAGCTGGCGACCGAAGGCGTCATTGCTGAAGATGTACTGCTCGATGAAGATGGTGCGCTCCGCTCCAGCGATCGCCTCGAGCCACGCAGGGAAGTTTTCAGCGGCATCGCGCAGCACACGCACCGCGTTGCCATCGATGCGCGGAGCGCCGGTGGCCCGGGCGAGTGCATGGTCGACCAGTGCGAGCCCGCTTGCCGGCGCATCGGGGTTGCGTGCCACGCGCACGCCGCTGGCACCTTTTACGGACTGCACCGAAGCTCTCTCATCATGAAAACTCACGCGGCCCGGACGCTCGCTGCCGCGACATTGTCGGCCGCACGACTGGCTGCATCGGCTTCGAACAGCTCGCGCAGCTGGGCCGCCGCTTCCATCGACGTCTGGATCACTTTTTCCTCGTCGTGGTGCACTGCATACTGGACATCCAATTGCTCGCGATCGTGTTGCTCGAACATGGCCACGGTCCGCTCGGCATTCGCGCGATCGAACCCCGTGCGCATCAGCGCTTCACGTGCGATCAGCAGGCTCGCCGCAAAGGTCTCCCGCTCGATCACCTCGGCGCCGAGGTCGCGTAGAGCAAAGTAGTGCACCCGATTGCGCGCGCGAGCCAGGATCGGCACATGGGGAAAGTGCCGTCGCATCACGTTCGCGGCACGCATCGATGCCTCGACATCATCGATCGCGAGCACGAAAAGTTTCGCTTGCGCTGCACGCGCGGACTGCAAAAGATCGAGTCGCGATGCGTCGCCGTAGTACACCTTCGCACCGAACTTCCGCACGAAATCCACCTGCTGATAGCTTGCCTCGAGCACGGTGAATCCGATGCCGCTCATGCGCAGCACACGGGAGATGATCTGTCCGAAGCGGCCGTATCCGGCAATGATCACCGGATTGCCGGGCCCGTCGATCACGTCGAACTCGGGCTCGCGCGTGCGTTCGAGCCAGCGCGCGAGGAGACGCTCGTGGATCGCAAACGTGAGCGGTGCCAGGAGCATCGATACCGTCACCACGAGCACCAGCAGCTGTGACGTTTGCGCGGTGAACACCTCCGACGCGCCCGCAGCGGCAAACAGCACGAACGCAAATTCGCCGCCCTGCGCGAGCAATACGCCCACCCTCTGCGCCGTTTCAGCCGACAGTCGCCCGAACCGCAGGATCACGGTCAGCAACGCTGCCTTGGTCGCCATCAGGCCCACCGCAAGCCCGACCACGAGCACCGGCTTCACGAGCAGCAGGCTCAGGTTCGCACTCATGCCCACGGCGATGAAAAAGAGTCCGAGCAGCAGGCCCTTGAACGGCTCGACGTCCGCAGACAGCTCGTGGCGGAACTCGGAGTCGGCCAGCAGCACACCCGCCAGAAATGCGCCGAGCGACATGGAGAGACCGATCGCCTCCATGAGCACCGCTGAACCGATTACGACCAGCAACGCGGCAGCCGTGAAAACTTCCTGACCTCCCCACCGCGCCACCTGCTTCAACACCGGCCGCACGATGACGCGGCTCGCGACGATGACGGTTACGATTGCCGCAAGGCCCTTCGCCGCGGCAATCCATCCACCAGAGCCTTGCGCGCCCTCGCCGGAAAGCAAGGGCAACAAGGCCAGAAGCGGTATGACGGAGAGATCCTGAAAGAGCAGGATTGCGAACGAGGCCCTGCCGTGCGGCGTCTCGAGCTCACCGCGCTCCCCCAGCGACGACAGGACGAGCGCCGTCGAGGACATGGCGAGTCCTGCGCCTGCAATGATGCTTGCCTGCCACGAGAGCCCGAAAGCCTTGCCGAGCAATCCAAGCACGACGCCGGTCACCAGCACCTGCGCGCCGCCAAAGCCGAATACCGGCCGCCGCAGAGCCCACAACCGCGACGGCTCGAGCTCGAGCCCCACCAGGAACAGCAGCAGCACAACACCGAGCTCGGCGAATTGCAAGGTCGTCGCAACATCTGCGATCAGGCGCAAACCCCACGGGCCGATGAGCGCGCCCGCAGCGAGATAGCCGAGCACTGCACCGAGCTTCAGGCGACGGAAGAGCGGCACCAGAAACACGGCCGTGCCCAGAAAGATCACAGCCTCTTCGAGGATGGGCATTGCGGTTCGTCCAGCGGATCAAAGCCGGTAGCTTAGGCGATCATGGAGGAAAGCGTCGAGCGACCTTACCGCGCGCCCGAGGCATCTTGCGCCCGTTTCTGGCATACTCGCGCGCTTCCGAACACGCGAATTCACGACCGTCCGCACATGAGCGGCGCGCGCAGTGAACGCAAGAGCTCCGTGCCGGTTTGGTACGCGGGCAGCGCAAGTCGATGAAGCCCGGTCCCGGTTGCGGGCAAGCGGCGGAGGTTGTCCAGCGCATGCAGGTACAAGAGGCCACCGAACCGGTCCAACGCCTGGGACGCTACCAGATTCGCGAGGTCGTCGGCGAAGGCGCAATGGCCACGGTCTACAAGGCCTACGACCCCGACATCAATCGTACGCTCGCGGTCAAGCTCCTCAAGGCGCAGCTTCGCGGCGATGATGAGTACCACACGCGGTTCGTGCGCGAAGCCAAGGGCGCGGGCATTCTCTCGCACCCCAACATCGTCACGGTCTTCGATGTCGGCGAGGACAACAACCATCCGTACATCGCGATGGAGCTGGTCGAAGGCCCTACCCTCGCCAATTTCCTGCGCGAGCGCAGAGCGCTGTCGACGGCTGAGATCGTGCAGATCGGCATCGAGCTCACCCGCGCACTCGATTACGCGCATCGCAAGGGCATCATCCATCGCGACGTGAAGCCCGGCAACATCATGCTTGCCGGCGAGAGTCACACCGTCAAGGTCGCGGACTTCGGCATCTGCCGCATCGAGGACAACGAGGCGACGCAGCAGACGCAAGTGGGCAACCTGGTCGGCACGCCGCATTACATGTCACCCGAGCAGGTCGTCGGGGAAAAAGTCGATGCGCGCTCGGATCTCTTTTCAGCAGGCGTCGTGCTTTACCAGCTGCTCACGGGTGCCTTGCCCTTCGAAGGCGACACCCTGATCAGCGTTGCGTACAAGATCACCAAGGCGGAGCCTGCGCCGATCGACAAGCTGCGGCCCGACCTGCCGCACAGCCTGCGACGAATCATCGAGCGCGCGCTCAAGAAACAGCCGGAGAAGCGGTTCCAGTCCGGCCAGGAGTTCGCGGCGGCGCTCTCGGGTGTAGCCACTGAGCTCGCCGAGGAAGGAAAATCCAAGGGGCGCGGGCGCACGCTATCCATGGGCCTGCGCTGGGCGTTGATGATGGGCGCACTGGTCGCAATCACCATGAGCGTGACGGCGCTGGTCCTCTACAAGCAGCAGTACGCGGCGATGACGGACCAGGTGCGCGGTTATGGCGGATCGCTCGCCAAGTTCATGGCCGCACAGAACGCCGTCCCTCTTCTATCCGAAGACTGGGCGGCCATCGAGGTATTCGTGCAGGAGACTGCCACGGGGCAGGACTTCGACAACCTTCTGGTCGTGGACAACGACGGTGTGGTTCGTGGCAGCAAGAATGCCGCACAAATCGGCACCAAGTATGTGGCCCCGCAGCCAATCGACACGCCCGTGTCGCGCGACAGCGGAGTCAATGTCGTCCGTACGCGTGGGGAGAGTGGGTCCGGCGTACTGTATTTCACTGCGCCCGTGCTCTTTCAAACGAAGCACATCGGTGAAGTCCACCTCGGACTTTTCGAGGCGCCTCTCACGCACGTCGCCAACCTGATGCTCGTGCTCCTCGCGATCCTCACGGTTGTGACGACGGCAGCCGTCGCAGCGGGCAGCTACTTTCTCGCGCAAAGGCTGTCGGGACCGATTCGCGTGTTGCGTAGCTCGCTCGAGGAGCTCGGCAAGGGGCGCTACGACTATCGCATCGCCGAGACTCGCATGGACGAATTCGGAGAGCTCTACCGGACATTCGACGCCACCGCCGCCGCTCTCGAGACCCGGTATGACCCTCAACCGCTCGAGCAGGCGCCGCGGTCGTCTGCTCAGTCGTAACGTGCGGCTGACCGCGCTATGTCTGACCGCGCTGCTGGCGGCAGGTTGCGCAACGAGCCCCGAGTTGCCGCCTGCACCCGCAGCGACCACGCGCGTGCACAAGGACACGCCCGCGCCGGCGCGCGCCCCGCTCATCGCCCGCGACGATGAGTTCGCGATCGTCGCCGTCGGCGAGGGTGATGACCTTCAGGCGCTCGCACACCATTATCTCGGCAGCGCGGATCTTGCGTGGCGCATCGCCGAATTGAACGACATCGAACGTGTGCAACGCGGGCAGACCGTGGTGATTCCGCTACGCGAGCGCAACGCGGTCGGCGTGCACGCCAACGGCTACCAGACGGTGCCGATCCTCTGCTACCACCGGTTTGGCCCCAAGGCCACCAAGCTCACGGTAACGAAGGCGGCTTTCGAAGCGCAGATGGAATACCTCGCCCGCAACGGATATCACGTGGTGCCGCTCGCGCAACTGCGCCGCTTCCTCCAGGCCAAGGAGCCCCTGCCCCGCAAGACGGTCGCCATCAGCATCGACGACGGGTATCGGTCGGCTTTTGAAGTGGCGTACCCGGTGCTGCGCAAGCACGGGTTTCCGGCGACGGTGTTCCTGTACAGTGATTTCGTTGGTGCTCCTGACGCGCTGACGTGGCCGCAGATGAAGGAGATGATTGCGTCGGGACTCGTCGAAGTGCAACCGCATTCGAAGAGCCACTCGAAGCTCACGCAAAAGCAGCCCGACGAAAGCGACGCGCGGTATCGCGAGCGCATCCGGCGCGAGGTGGAGACACCCGTCAACCTCATTCGCGATCGGCTCGATCTTTCGAGCGCGACCTTCGCGTATCCGTACGGCGACGTGAATGAGACCGTGGTCAGCGAGCTCGAACGCAGCGGTGTGCCTGTTGGTGTCACGGTAACCCCAGGGGGCAACGGCTTTTTCGCGCATCCGTACATGCTTCGCCGCAGCATGATCTTCGGCAACGAAGACCTGGCTGCATTCAAGGCCAAGCTCGCGACGTTCACGCGCGTTGGCAACCGATGACGCGATGATCGTGCGTCTTGGTGTGAGCGCTCTGGTGCTCGCCTTCTTCGCGGGTTGTGCCGAGGTTCCGCCTGCAGCAAGCATCGCTCCTGATTCGGAGCCACCACCACTTCAGCGCCCGAGCTCGTGGAGTCCGCTCGCGGGTGTGATCGATGGGTGGCGCCAGCGCGCGCAGGTTGCGCAGTCGAGCGGTGATCTCGCGAGTGCTGAAATCAGCTGGCACGTGCTGACCTTGCTGGCACCGGAAGATCCAAGCTATCGCCGGGAGCTCGCCGACACACGGGCAGCGCTCCGTCGCGAGCTCGACGACACCCTGCAGGCGGCACGTGCCGCACTGCGTGCCAACGATGCGGATCGAGCGTCGGCCCTTTTCCTGCGCGCGCTTGCACTCGACCCGGAAAACACCGACGCCGCACGCGCGCTGCGCGAGCTCGACCGGCGCAGACTGGCGCGCAGCCAGGCCACTCGCACGGCACGGTCGCGGGCCGATGACCCTCCACTCACCGCTCGTGCGCAACGTGCAGCGGCCGCGGAAACGAGCAGCATCGCAGATTACGATCTGGAACAGCGGCTGGAGCTCTTCAATGCAGGCGATACGAACAGCGGCCTGCGTGAGTTGCGCTCGTGGGTGGATGCGCATCCGCAAGACCGCGCCGGCCGGCAACGTGTGGCAGCAGTGGTGTTCGACCGCGGTGCCGATCTCGAGAGGCGCGGTGCGCGCGAGGAAGCGCTGCCTTTGTACGAAGCAGCCATTCGCTTGCGCGGCGATCCTGCAACGGGCTGGCCGGCACGCGTGCAGGGTTTGCGCAAGACGCTGTCCAATGAGTACTTCGATCGCGGCACGCGCGCGCTGCACACTGATCTGGAAGGCGCAGTGAAGGCGTTGGAAACGAGCGTGCGCTATGACCCCTCGAACGTCAAAGCCTCTGCGCGGCTGGCGCAGGCGAAGACGGCGCTCGCGCGCTTCAGGGAGATCGAAGGCTCACAACGCAAGTGACCCGGCAGCGGCGCGTCAGGTCAGCCGCCGAACTTCTCGACCATGCGCTTCTTCAAGTCGGATGCACGCTCACGTTCCAGACGCGCCTTCTGGTTCGATGGATCGAGATCCAGCACGTTGTTCCAGCGCGCAATCGCCATGTCGAGATTCTGCCGCTGGAAGGCCTGCACCGCCTCGCGTTCATAGCGACGTATCAATGCCTGCCTGACCGTCTCACGCCCGGTGGCGGCTTCGCGATTGCCGCTGTCGCGGCGCACTGCCTCGCTATACGCTGCGTACGCGCCTTCGAGATCGCCGCCCTTCTGAAGCTCGGTGCCTCGCTGAACGAGCGTGCGCACGTCGTTCTGCTGGGGCGCTATTTCCACCTCGGGCCCGGGTCGCGCCGCGACGGGCTCGGTCGGCGCGGGTCTCGCCACCGGGTCCGCGGGCGCGGCTCGCGGCCGCGGGGTCGCAGCGGCGAGCGGCGGGCGGCCCGGGATTCTGATCACCTGTCCCGCCGCAAGCCTGCTGGGATTCGGGATATCGTTGTATCGCGCCAGGATGTGAAAGCGAAAACGATCACCGAGGTACTGCTGGGCGAGCTTCGACAGGGAGTCGCCTGGCTGCACGGTGTATCGAAAGAAGGTGGTGCCGAGCTCTTTTTCAGGATCGCCGCCGATCTGATCGCGGAGCTTGCGGCCAAGCTCGTTCGAGGGATCGAGCGCCAGCGCCTGTTCGAGGGTGTCACGAGCGCTCGACTCGTCCCCGTTCTGGAGCTGATCCACGGCTTCCATGACCTTCGTTTGCGCCTGAGCCCTGGCCTGCTGCGGCGTGAGCTCGGGCTGCGCCGGCCGCTGCGGTTGCGGGGCGGGTGCCTGCGCGGCAGTGCCTGGCGCGACCGGGCTCGTTGCCTGTGGCCCCGGCGCAGGCGGAGGCGTGGCACAGGACGCGACGAGCGCGCCGATTGCGGCAGCCACCGCAAGGCGGGCGCACACCGGGCCACAGATTGGCTTCATCGTTTGTCCCAACTGTCCCGAGCTCCGGGCAGACCTGCCATGATGCCGAAGACCCATCCGCCTGTCACGGAAATGCGCCGCGCCGCTTACAGGCGTACGAACCCGGCAGATGTGCGTTTGGGGTGGCCGCCCATTGCGGGAACAGCACCCGGCGATAACGCGCCCTTTGCCGATGAGATAATGGGCAAGGCGAAGGCCTCTCCCACCATGAAGAACTTTTCCGACCTTTCGGAGCAGGAGCTCCTCGCGCTGGCGATCTCGCTCGAGGAGGAGGACGCGCGCATTTACGACGAATTCGCGCAGGGGCTGCGCGACACGTATCCCGAGACGGCCCGCATATTCAGCGGCATGTCCGAAGAGGAAAGCCAGCACCGGCACCGCCTGCTCGATGCGTATCGGGCGAGGTTCGGCGATCGAATCCCTCTCATCCGCCGGCAGGACATTCGCGGGTTCGTGCAACGCCAACCGGTATGGCTTGCGCGTCCCTTGGGCCTCGATACCGTGCGCGAGCAGGCCGAGCTCATGGAGGCGGAGACCAAGCGGTTCTACACCCGCGCGGCGCGCCGCTCGAGCGACGCGGCGATACGTCAGCTGCTCGGCGATCTCGCGGCAGAAGAGCGCCGCCACGAGGCTAAGGCCGGCGCGCTCGAGGAGAAATACATCCCGGCGGACGTGCGCGAGAACGAGACCGAGGCCGAGCGCCGGCTTTTCGTGCTGCAGGTCGTGCAGCCCGGGCTCGCAGGGCTCATGGACGGCTCGATTTCAACGCTCGCGCCGCTCTTTGCCGCTGCGTTCGCCACTCACAACACGTGGGAGACTTTCCTCGTGGGCCTGGCGGCCGCCATCGGCGCGGGCATCAGCATGGGATTCGCCGAGGGTCTATCAGACAATGGATCGTTGACGGGCCGCGGCAGCCCGTGGCTGCGCGGCACCATCTGCGGCGCGATGACGGCGATCGGCGGACTCGGTCACACACTGCCGTATCTGATTCCGAACTTCCGCACGGCCACGGTGATCTCGATTGCCGTCGTCATCGTCGAGCTCGGCGTGATTGCGTGGATCCGCAAACGGTTCATGGAGACCCCGCTCATCTCCGCAGCGATGCAGGTGGTGCTGGGTGGCCTGCTGGTGTTCGCCACGGGCATCCTGATCGGCTCAGCGTGAGGGCACTCACGCACCCCGATACATCGACTCGACGTCGACGGGCACGCCGCTTTGCGCGGAGCGTGTAATCGCGAGTGCCGTGGCGAGTGTCCGCGTCGCGTCGACCACATCGGTCAACGGTCGCGCCTCGCCTCGAATGATCTGCACGAAATGCCGCAGCTCCTCGAGCCACGGATCGGCGGGGACGTAAAAGAGGCGTGTGCGAACGAACGGGTCACGCCGCCCGCCTCCGCGTTCGTTGCGCCAGTGAGTGAGCGTAGGGATGGCAAGCGATCCGGTGGTGCCGCACACAAGATAGGTGTCCTCGTGCTCGTGCGGATAATCGGGCTCCTCCCCCGCTGCGATCTCCCACGCCCACGGTGCCTCGACCGCATCGGAGATCGTCAGGTTGCCGATCGCGCCGCCTTGGAACTTGAAGGTCACGGCCGCAGTGTCTTCGACCGCGAACCCTCGAGTGTGCGTGCTGGTGATCGCGTACACGGACTCGATGTCCCCGCACAGCCATCGCAGGCAATCGAGGTCGTGAATGCCGTTGATGAGAAGCGGCCCGCCGCCGGGCTCGCGGCGCCACGCCATGTCGTAGTAGGCGTCGGGCTTGCGGCGCAGATCGATCGCGGCGATCGTCACGATGCCCCCTATGGCACCGCTCGCGATGAACTCGCGTGCAGCGGCCAGCAGCGGATTGTGACGCCGATGGTGCCCGACGAGGACCGGTACCCGGGTGCGCGCAACGGCATCGACGATGCGCGAGGCGGACGCCAGCGAGTGCGCGATCGGCTTCTCGATCAGCACCGCGATGCCGCGTTCCATGCACGCGATGGCGACTTCCTCGTGCAAGGCATTGGGCGTTGCGACGATGACGCCATCGAGCGGCGTCGCATCGAGCATCGCACGATGATCCTCGAAGTGGCGAACCCCGCGCTCATTGGCGAACGTGCGCGCCGCGGCCGAGGGATCGGCGAGCGCTGCCACCGATACGCCAGGCTCTTGCAGGAGGTAGTCGACGTGGCGGCGGCCGATACTGCCCGCGCCGACCACCGCCAGACGCAATGCTTGGGTCACCGCAGTCGGGTCCATCGTTGCCGCATGGTTGCGCTCTCCGTGGCACAGGCGTCGAAGCTTTATCAGCCCATTTCAAGGTTGTCAAACAGCCGCGCCGATGAGTGGGACCAAGCTCTGCAGGTATGATGCACACCGATTGAGCGGCACATACCGCGCCGCGAAAGATGCAGACCACGATTGTCACCACCGCCGAGCTTGCCGCCCATCCCGAATGGCGTGTCTTCGATTGTCGCAATGATCTTGGGCATCCGGAGCGCGGCCCCGAGCTGTATGGGCAGGGTCACATTCCGGGTGCCGTGCACGCGCACCTCGAGCATCACCTCTCGGGCGCCAAGACCGGCACCAACGGACGGCATCCGCTGCCGGATCCTCGTCATTTCGCCGCCTGGCTCGGTGCGCAAGGTCTCAAGGCGGACGATCAGGTGGTCGCGTATGACAGCGCGGGTACGAGCTATGCCGCGCGGCTGTGGTGGCTGCTTGGATGGATCGGCCATCCTGCCGTCGCGGTGCTCGATGGAGGGTGGGACAAGTGGCTGCGCGACGGCCGCCCTGTCACGACGCAGGTTCCCGCGTTCGAACCCGCTGTATTCGACACGCGACCCGACGACAGCCTGTGGGTCGATTCGACCTTCGTCGCGAAAGCGCTCGGCGCTGGGCGGTCGGTCGTGATCGATGCTCGCGCCGAAGCGCGGTACTCGGGCGATGAGGAGCCGCTCGATCCGGTGGCGGGACACATTCCGGGCGCGCGCAACCGGCCGTATACCGCCAACCTCGACAGCCAAGGGTTGTTCAAGTCCCCGGAGCTCCTTCGTGGCGAGCTGCTCGCGATGCTCGAACCTGCGTCGAGCACGGTCGTGAGCCAATGCGGATCGGGCGTGACGGCGTGTCACAACATCCTGGCGATGCGCATCGCCGGTCTCGAACCCGCGAAGCTTTACCCCGGCTCATGGAGCGAATGGTGCAGCGACCCAGCTCGGCCGATCACAAAGGGCACCGCTCCATGAACGAGATCGTGAGGGGCCTCCTTGCCGCATGGCACGGTGGTCCGCTGTACCCGGCGGATTTCACGCGGCAACTGTCGGAGGCTGATGCCTACGCCATTCAGGAGGCGGTCGAGGCAGGGCTCGCCCATGCAGCCAAGGCAGGCGCGCGAGCGTGGAAAGCCGGCGGCAGGGATCATCTCACTGCAGCCCCCCTGCCACGCGTGCTCGCGAGCGGTTCTGAGTGGGTGCCTTGCACGGAGGCTCCGCTTCTGGTCGAAGCCGAAGTTTCATTGCGCTTGAGCAAGGCGCCTTCGCGGCCGGACGAGTTGCCCGCATGCATCGCGACGATGTGCGCGTCGATCGAAATCGTCAGCACGCGCATGGTGAACGGCTTGCAAGCGCCCGCGCACTGGAAGCTTGCCGACCATCAGCTGCACGGGGTGTCGATTGCCGGCAAAGAGATTCCATACGTCGCGCGCTCGTGGGCGGCGCAGCGTGGGCGCATCGTCATCAGCGGCCGCGCAACCGAATTTGCCGGCAGCCATCCCAACGGTGATCCGGCCTTTCCGCTCGCGTGGCTCATGCAGCACGCCGCGGCGCGCGCTCGGCCCCTTGAGGCCAACGATTTCATCATGACAGGCTCGTGGATCGTCGCTGAAGCGCAACGTGGCGATGTGGTCGAAGCCCATTTCGACGATCTTGGCTCGGCGGCCGTTCGGATTGGCGGCCGATGAGAGCGCGGCACTTGAACCTATTCCCACGTTTTCGGTACGCCCTGCTGCATGTCCGCCGTTAAGCCTCCCATCGTCGATATGAAGACGACGACGTGCTACATGTGCGCATGTCGCTGCGGCATTCGCGTGCACCTGCGCGATGGCGAGATCCGTTACATCGATGGCAATCCCGACCACCCGGTCAATCACGGCGTGATCTGCGCCAAGGGCGCGTCGGGGATCATGAAGCAGCATTCGCCCGCGCGCCTCACGCAGCCACTCCTGCGCAAGAGCGGCGCCGAGCGGGGCAGCGCAAGCTTCGAGCCGATCAGCTGGGAGCGCGCCTACGCGATCCTCGAGGAGAGGCTCGGGCACATCCGCGCGACGGATCCGAAGAAGTTCGCGTTCTTCACCGGCCGCGATCAGATGCAGGCGCTCACGGGACTTTTCGCGCGCCAGTTCGGAACGCCCAACTACGCGGCGCACGGCGGCTTCTGCTCGGTCAACATGGCCGCGGGCATGATCTACACCATCGGCGGATCGTTCTGGGAATTCGGCGGCCCCGATCTCGATCACGCGCGTCTTTTCATCATGATGGGGACAGCGGAGGATCATCACTCCAATCCCCTCAAGATCGGCATCTCCAAGTTCAAGCGCAACGGCGGACGCTTCATCTCCATCAATCCGGTGCGCACGGGCTATTCGGCCATCGCCGACGAGTGGGTGCCGATTCGCCCGGGCACAGACGGCGCGCTGCTGCTTGCACTGATCCACGAGATCATCAGGACCGAGCTCTACGATCGCGAGTTCGTCGTGCGTTACTCCAACGCAGGACATCTCGTGAATTGCGACAGCGCGAGCGATGAGGACGGCCTCTTTGTTCCCGACCTCAACGCGCCCGAGGTGAACCCGCAGTACCCGCAGAACAAGCTCTGGTGGGATCGGCACTCCGATCGTGCCGTCGCAACGCACACGCCCGGCGCGGACCCGCATCTCTTCGGCGAGTTCGTGCTGGACGGCGTTCCAGTGAAGCCGGCGTTTCAGCTTCTTGCCGAGCGCGTCGCGCCCTCCACACCCGAATGGGCGGCCGAGATCACCGGAATCGCGGCCAGCACGATCCGACGCCTTGCGCACGAGATCGGAATCACCGCCCGCGATCAGAAAATCGAGCTGCCGATTCCGTGGACAGATGCTTGGGGTGTGAAGCACGAGACGGTCATCGGCAACCCCGTCGCATTCCACGCGATGCGGGGTCTCGCTGCCCATTCAAATGGCTTCCAGACGACGCGCGCGCTGGCCATCCTGATGTCCTTGCTGGGCACCATCGACCGCCCCGGAGGGTTCCGCCACAAGTCGCCGTTTCCGAGGGCGATCCCGCCCAGTGCGAAGTGCCCCAACACGCCCGACGCGGTCAAGCCGAACACGCCCCTTGCAGGACTCGTGCTCGGCTGGCCCGCGTCGCCGGAAGATCTGTTCATCGAGCCGGACGGCACGCCGGTTCGCATCGACAAGGCCTTCTCGTGGGAGTACCCGCTCGCCGTGCACGGCCTCATGCACACGGTGATCACCAACGCCTGGCGCGGTGATCCTTACCGCATCGACACGCTGCTCATCTTCATGGCCAACATGGCGTGGAACTCCACCATGAGCACGGGCGAAGTTCGCAAGATGCTCAATGACAAGGACGAGCAAGGCGACTATCGCATCCCGTTCCTCGTCGTGTGCGATGCGTTTCAATCCGAGATGACGGCGTTTGCCGATCTCATCCTGCCGGACACCACGTACCTCGAGCGACACGACGTGATGTCGATGCTGGATCGCCCGATCTCCGATTACGACGGCCCGGCGGACTCCGTGCGCGTACCCGTGGTCCCGCCGAAGGGCGAATGCAAGCCGTTCCAGGACGTGCTGATCGAGCTTGCGACGCGGCTCAAGTTTCCGGCATTCGTTCACGCCGACGGGTCACGCAAGTTCGCCGACTATCCCGACTTCATCATCAATTACGAAACCGAACCCGGCTCGGGCATCGGCTTTCTTTCCGGGTGGCGCGGTCGCGACGGCACCGAGTTCATGAAGGGCGAGCCCAATCCCAGGCAGTGGGAGATGTACGCGGCCAACAATTGCGTGTTCCAGCGTCCGCTGCCCCCGTCATACCGCTACATGCGCGGCTGGAATCGGGGCTATCTCGAGTGGTCGCAACGGCTGCGCGTGCGTCGCTTCGGCGAGCCCATCATCATCCAGCTCTACTCGGAGGTGATGCAGAAATTTCGCCTCGCTGCCAACGGCAAGGGTGCAGGACGCAAGCCCCCGAAGCACCTTGCGCAGCGCGTCGCCACCTACTTCGATCCGCTTCCGTTCTATTACACGCCGCTCGAGGTGGCGATCACCGACCGCGAACGCTTTCCGCTCGCCGCGATCACTCAGCGGCCCATGGCGCAGTATCATTCGTGGGATTCGCAGAATGCCTGGCTGCGACAGATTCACGCGCACAACTATCTCTTCGTGCATCCCTCCACCGCGCGCGCAAGCGGAGTCGGAGACGGCGGATGGATGTGGATCGAATCACCGTGGGGCAAGGTGCGTTGCATGGCGCGGTACAGCGAAGCCGTGGAACCGGGAACGGTATGGACGTGGAATGCCATCGGCAAGGCGGCCGGTGCCTGGCATCTCGCGCCAGACGCCAACGAGTCGCGTCTCGGATTCATTCTCAATCATCTGATCTCGGACGAGCTGCCCGCGCAAGCGAGCGGCAGCAGGCTCGCCAATGCCGACCCGGTCACCGGCCAGGCGGCGTGGTACGACGTTCGGGTGCGCATCTATCCAGCCGCGGCGGACGAAGCACATACGGTGGAGCCGGCCTTCACGCCCATGCGCGCGCTCCCGGGGACGAGCCTGCTACGCAAGGTCTGGCAAGCGTATCGGCCGACGCCCAACGCCGAGGACGTGTCATGACCCAGCTCGCGCTCGTCATCGATCTCAACGTGTGCGTCGGCTGTCATGCATGCGTAACAAGCTGCAAGGAATGGAACACCTCGGGCGAGGCAGGGCCCCTCGTCGATATCGCGCCGTATGGCAAGGATCCGACGGGCACCTTCTTCAACCGCGTGCAGACATTCGAGGTCGGCGAATTCCCCAACACCGAAACCGTGCATTTCCCCAAGTCGTGCCTGCATTGCGAAGATCCACCGTGCGTGCCGGTATGTCCGACCGGGGCGAGCTACAAGCGCAAGGAAGACGGCATCGTGCTCGTCGATTACGACAAGTGCATCGGTTGCAAGTACTGCGCATGGGCCTGTCCGTACGGCGTGCGCGAGCTCGACGAGCAGCGCCAGGAAATGACCAAGTGCACGCTTTGCGTCGATCGCATTTACAACGAGCAATTGCCCGAGGCTGACCGGCGCCCTGCGTGCGTCATGGCGTGCCCGACGAATGCGCGCCTCTTCGGCGACATCCACGACCCGACCTCGGAGGTTGCACGCGCGATCAAGGACCGGGGCGGCTATCCGCTGATGCCGGAGTGGGAAACGCATCCGGCGAATCACTATCTGCCGCGCAGGAAGACCGAGCCCCACCACGCGTATGACGAAGTGCCGCGCTCGGCCGACCCTTCCGCCAGGGACGGCAAGCTGCCGAAGCCGGACACCAATTCGCCTTCGCTCGATGACGTCACGTCTTGGTGACGCTCCGCTGCGAGTGTGACGTGGACTTGAAGAGCAGCGTCCCGGTTGCGCGATGAACCCGGCGATCTCGGTCATCCTTTTCACGACGCTGGCTGGAGCCGCCCAGGGCCTGTTCGTCGCCATCTTCGCCGTTGAGGTGTGGTCAGCCGTTGACGTGGTGACCCCGCCTGACGCGACGCTCTTCTTTGCGCTCGGCAACGCCATCGTGGTCGCCCTCGCAAGCGCAGGTCTCGTCGCCTCGTTCTTTCATCTCGGCCGCCCCGAGCGCGCGTGGCGCGCGGCGGCCCGCTGGCGCACCTCGTGGCTCTCGCGCGAGGTGATCGTGCTGCCGGCCTTCATCGCCGCAACGGCGCTGTATGGCGGCGCCCACTACGCGGGGTTAAGGGGCACGCTGGCCGCAGGTGCGCTTGCGATGGTCCTGTGCATCGCCCTCTTCGTCTGCACGGCGATGATCTACATCTGCATCCGCTTCCTGCAGGAGTGGCACACGCCGCTGACGATGGTGAACTACTTCCTGCTTGGCCTCGCGTCGGGGGCAACGCTGGCGGCGGCCTTCAGCGCCTGGGTTGCACCGGACCTCGTGGACATCTACGTGATCGCAGCGACCACGCTCACCCTCGCTGCATTCATGACCCGCTCGATGTCGCTCTACCGCAATGCTCGACTGAAACCCCGCTCGACGCTACAGACCGCGATCGGGGTGCGCCACCCGCAGATCGCGCAAAAGGCGCAGGGCTTCATGGGCAGCTCGTTCAACACGCGCGAATTCTTTCACGGCAAGACGCTCGCGTTCGTGCGCCACATGAAATGGATGTTTCTTCTGCTCACGTTCGTGCTGCCGCTGGTGCTGTTCAGCTTCGCGATCGATCACCCGTCGCGGTCGCTCCTGCTCGCCACGTTCATCATTCAGTACGTTGGGTTACTGGCCGAACGCTGGTTTTTCTTTGCCCAGGCCAACCATCCGCAAAACCTGTACTACCAGACGATCTCCTGAGGGCCGTTCCAACTGCGCGTCGCGTCACGGCATGTACTGGCCGCCGTTCACCTCGATGATCTGGCCGGTCACGTAGCTGCTCATGCTGTCGGACGCGAGATACAGCAGTGCGCCCGCGCATTCGTGCGGCGTGCCGAGCCTGTTCATCGGCACCGTGGCCTGCATCGCCGAAAGCTGCTCGGCCGTCGAGTAGCGCTCGTGGAACGGCGTGACAATCACGCCGGGCGACAGTGCGTTGACGCGTATGCCATCCGCCACGACTTCCTTGGCCCATCCGCGCGTCGCGGTCGAGACGAAGCCTTTGGCAGCAGCGTAAAGAACCGCGCCACCGCCGCCGCCATTGCGCGCGGCGATCGACGTGACATTGATGACGTTGCCCGATTTCTGTTGCCGCATGATCGGGATCACCGCCCGCATGAACATCGAAACCTGTGTGACGTTCAGAGCAAGAACGCGAGTGATGTGCTCCTCGGTGTAGTCCTCGATGCGCACGCGGCCAAGCATCCCGCCGGCATTGTTGATGAGCACGTCGACCCGGCCGAAGGCCTCGACAGTCTGCGCGACAACGGCGTCCACGCTCGACATCTGCGTGAGATCGCCCTGTACGAGCAATGCCTCGGCACCCGCAGCGCGTACGTCGCGTGCCACATCCTCGGCAGGAGCCTTGCTCTCGTTGAAATGGATGACGAGCCTGCTGCCGCACTGCGCAAACGCACGCGCGGCTGCAGCACCGATGCCGGTGGATGCGCCGGTGACGAGCACCACCTTGCCTGTCAGATCCTCGAACATTGCGTTCTCCCGTTGGCGCTCGCTTGCGCGTGTCGATCATACGGGGGGCACCTGCGCGAAGAGGCTTTGCCTTAACACCGACTCGGTGCCTCACGCGCGCGGCGGGGGTCCTCAGGTGCGGAGGATCAGGGCGAGTACTGGGTCAACAGCCGGATCAAGCGATGTGCAAGCGGAACAAGCGGAACGCCCGCTCAGCCGAGCAGGCCTGTCGCCCAGCGCGCGAAGGCGAGCCATGCTTCGGTACCTGACACGATCAGTCGCAGCGGTTGGGAAAGTATCAGCGCCAGCCCACCCCAAAGCGTCACACGATGCAAACGCCCGCGCGTTCGCCAATCCCACACGCCGAGTGCAATGACGAAGAGATCGGTGATGCCGAAAAAGGCAGGCGGCCCGAGTGTTGCCACTCCGGGCCAGCGGGCGATGGCGGCGGTGATGATCTCGATGGTTGCCAGCAGAATCCAACGCTTGTGACTCTGCGGATTGCGACGTTGCGCGATGCCGAGCGACACGAATATCGCGAAGATCACGGTATCGAAGAGCGGCACGGCGAGAAATTGCAGCGGCGGGATCGGAATGCCCACGAACCCCGTCGCGCGGCGCGCGGCAACCAACGCCGCGAAGGTGCCGAGCACCACCATCAGCGCTGCAAGTACGGCTCCCAGAACGCCGATACGGCGATGCAGATCGGTTCGACCGTTAGCGACGAGGCTCGCCTGCACGAGCAACAGCACGATCCAGCCGGTGAATGCAGCACCGTGGATGTAGAAGACGGCCTCTTGTGGCGCCGGCCAGTCCGGAAACAACGGCCGCAGGAAGAAGCTGCGCGCGAAGCCGAGCAGCACGGTGGCGAGAATTGCGACGGCAATCCACGTGAAAAACCGGTGCTCGGCCGAAGTGCGATTGAGCGGAAGCGTCGGTGTCGCCATTTCCGTCTCCTGGATGGCCCCAGCCGGGGGCGCCGCAATATAGGCGCGCTATGGTTGAGTGAAGGGATCGCTCTTGGACGTCGGGCCGAAGTATCCTCTGACAGCGTCGATGAATTTATCATCGTCCGGAATGTGCATCAACTGCCGGAGCTCGGCTTCGCCTGTCGGCTCGACATGCGTGATCTTTTCACCGGTGGCATGGAAGAGCCACTCATCGAGCACCTTCAGCTGTCGCAGCTTGAAGCCGGCCGTAGCGAGATAGTGCTCGAGCAGCAGGTCCGTGAAAGAGGTGTGGTGAGAGTCGTCGGCGTAAGCCCGGGGGGATGAATTCGCCCGCGAGTCAGCACCGAGCGCCCACACGAGGCACTAGCAATGAAAATCGGCCGAGCTCTAGCCGATCTCGCCGCGAACGGTACAAGGCTCGTCAGACCTCGGCTATCCACTGCACGACCGCGAGGCTCATGGTTACCGCTTGCGGCCGCATCTGCATGCGCCGCAAACGCACAACCTCTCACAGGTGTTTGCTGGTCAGCGTCTCGGGATCGAGGGGATCGATGATGGCATCTGGATCGTGAACCTCATGCAGTACGATCCCGGCTATCGACCTGGAGCAGAAAACTCTGCAACTCTGGACAACCCGTTCGGCGCACGGGTGTCACCTATGTCTTAGGTGGAAGCACCTGGCGGAGACGCAGGGAGACACATACCCCATGCGCGATGATTCACGACGGGCTGATTACCCCTTTTCTTACCCCCACGACGCGCTTCGGAGATCGGTCCGGGGACACCATGACATTTTAACCGAGTGGACATCATGACTGCTGTGGCCTGAATGAGCGATCGCTATAAACGCATGTTGTTACGCGGTCTGGTAACGCGCTGAATCTACAACCGCTTCGTGCAGTGCGGTTTGCTCATGATTGACAACAACTGTTGTCTATCTCATTGAATGCAAAGAAGAAATTTGACACACCACTAATAGACAAGGATACTTTCGGAACGCCGCGAATGTTCCTGAAACGCGGCTGCTACCGAAGGGGACCTTGCTATGCAAATCGACCAGCTTATCCCGTGGAGGCAGGCATACCGCGCCCACCTTCACATGTCCGACACGACCGCTTGGCGGCGCGAGCGCGACGACCCCGAGTTCGCCGCGCTCAAGGTTCAGATGGGCCCTCACCGCTATGGGGCGCGCCTGTCTGCGGTCATGCAGTACATCGCCAAGCGACCCGCAGCAACATCCGTCGCCGCCCCCGCTCATGCACTCGCAGCCGCCGCGCGCGCCCGAGCGGGCAGGAAATCAACGAGCGCGCCCGTCAAGGCGCCTGAGCCCAGCAAGTGAGTGACTTGAGGGCGTGACCGTGGCCGCTCGCGGTGATGGTGGCGTGGTAATCGCTCACCCGCCCGACGGCCGCTCGGTGGTGTTCAGCCGTACGCCGACGCTGCGCGATGCCGAGC
>JALYXY010000178.1 GCA_030946875.1 Pseudomonadota bacterium
GGTGCGCACCGCTGGCTGCATGACATGCACCACGATGTCGCCCGCGTCGACCAGCACCCATTCGCCGCCGCTTTCACCTTCGACGCCGACGATCGTTGCGCCGGCGGCCTTGAGCTCGTCGCGTACATGCTGGGCGAGCGCGTTGACCTGGCGCGCGGAATCGGCACTTGCAATGACGAGGGTGTCGTACAGGCTCGTGAGCTTGCGTACATCGAAGACGACGATGTCGCGGGCCTTGATGTCTTCGAGAGCAGTCAGGGCGATTTTCTGCAGGCTTTTAGATGGCATCCGATGGGAGTTCGTAGAGGTGATGGTGCTGGATGTACGACAAAACCGCGGCAGGGACCGTTCCGCGGACCTCGCTCACTGCGCCGCGCGCGAGCGCGTCGCGGATTGCCGATGCCGATATCGCATGCGGCGTGATGGACTGATGGTAGATAGAGCCGCCGCTCACGGTTTCAAGCGTTCGCGGGTCACCGGTGAGGCGTTCGCGACAGGCGGCGGCAAGGGGCTCTTGGATCGCCGCCTCGAGATCCAGGCCGGGGCGCGCAACCACGATCAGATGAGTCAGGGCCAACACCTCGCGCCATCGATGCCAGGCCGGAAGGCCCAGGAAAGCGTCCGCGCCCAGGATGAGGGCAAGCGGTTGGAAAGGCCGCTCGCTGCGGAGTTCCTCCAGTGTGAGCACCGTGTAGCTCGGCCCCTGCCGGCGAATCTCGCGATCGTCGAGGCCGAGCCCCGGGTGACCCGCGATCGCGAGCGCGACCATCGCGGCCCGATCCGTTCCGCCCGCCCCGGGTCGGGCCCGGTGCGGCGGGTCCCCGGCAGGCATCAGCAGCACCTCCGGCAGACGCAGCGCTTCGCGCACTTCTTGGGCCATCTGGACGTGACCGCAGTGGACCGGATCGAAAGTGCCGCCGAGAATTCCGAGGACCTTGGAGGTTGAGGCGAGTGCGTGACGGGGCACTGGCGGTGAGGCTGGGCCGAGGATCATGCGGCGCACCCCGACCGCGCCCTGGTTGGTCTCGCCATCGGCTAGAACCGCGAACCCGGCTCGCGCAGAAAGGCCTCCTCCTCCGGCGTCGACGGCCTGCCGAGCACTGCATTGCGATGGGGAAAGCGGCCGAAGCGTGCAACCACGCGCTCGTGCTTTCCGGCCCATTCCAGCGGTGAATCGAGACCCGTCTCCAGCGCGAGTTTGCCGAAGAGCTCGAGCGACCTCCGCTGCATTGCGCGATCCTCCGCATGCTGGAACGGCATGTAGAGGAACCAGCGCTCGACGGCACGCAGGGACAGGTCCAGTCCGCCGGCGATGGCTGTCTCGGCCGTGTGCAATGCCGCCTGGTCCCCGGCGAATGCGCGAGCCGTACCCCGGTAGATGTTGCGCGTGAACTGATCGAGCAGGAGCACGAGCGCGAGGCTTCCACGTGCGGTCGCGGCCCAGTCCACGTGTTGGCCGGCCAATGCGGCGATCACCGCCGCTTCGAAGCGCGTGCGAATCTCCGCATCGAACGCGTCGTCCTTGCGAAACCACTCCTCGCGCGAGGCGTCGGGGGTGGGGCCGAACCAGAACGCAAGGATCGCTTCCTGCATGACTTGCTATAGTGCCATGTCCGCATTTCCCCGACCCATGCGCACGTCCCGCCGCGACATTTTCCTGCTCTCCTGCTGTCAGGCCCTGTTGCTCGTCAACACCTCGGGCCTCATCGCCATGAATGCCCTGATCGGGTACGGCCTCGTCTCGAACAAGGCTTTCGCGAGCCTCGGCGCGACGACGTACGTTCTGGGCTCGGCCGCGGCGACCATGCCGGCCTCGCTGTGGATGGCACGCGTTGGGCGCCGGCGCGGGTTCATGACCGGGTCCGTCATCGGAATGGCCGGCAGTGTGCTCGCGGCTTTTGCGCTGTGGCTCGGAAGCTTTGCGCTCTTTTGCGTGGCGACCTCGGTGATCGGCGTCTATACGGCGTTCGGCCTGCAGTACCGGTTCGCGGCGGCCGAAATCTCCGCGCCCGCTTTCAAGGCGAAAGCCATCTCGCTCGTGCTCGCCGGAGGCATCGTCGGCGGCTTCATCGGTCCCGAGCTCTCCCGATGGGCCCGCGACTGGTTCGCCATGCCCTTTCTGGGCTCGTTCATCATGCTGGCGGTCGTCGCATGCAGTGCCCTGCTCGTGCAGTCACGCGTGCAAGTGCCTGCACCTTCGGCAGCGGAACGGGGCGGCGGCGGACGGAGCCTCGGCGAGATCGCGCGTCAGCCCGTGTTTGCCGTCGCTGCGATGTCGGCCGCGCTCGGCTACGGCCTCATGAACCTCATCATGACGGCAACGCCGCTCGCCATGAGCTTTTGCAGCCATCCGTACAGCGCGGTCGCGCTGGTGATCGAGTGGCATGTGGTGGCGATGTATGCCCCCGGCTTTTTCGCCGGTAGCCTGATCGCCCGCTTCGGTACGCTGAAAGTGATTCTCGCCGGCACCGTGCTGGCGGCGTTGTGCGTATGGGTTTCGCTCGCCGGAAACACTGTCTTCCACTTCGTCGCGGCGCTGATGCTGCTCGGAGTCGGCTGGAACTTCATGTACACCGGCGGCACCACGCTGCTCACCGAAGCCTATGAGCCGGCCGAAAAGGCGAAGACGCAGGGCCTCAATGACCTCATCGTGTTCACGGTGATGGGCATCTCCTCCTTCTCTTCGGGAGCGCTCATATCATCGTCGGGATGGGAGCAGATGAACGCGGCCACGCTGCCGGTGCTCGTGGTCATCGCCGTCGCAGTGTTGTGGCTCATGTGGCTGCGCGCGCAGGCGCGTCCCGCCATCGTCTGATTCAACCCCGCGGCGCGGCCATTTGGGGGGTGACCGGGGCACGGGTGCCGGTGACGAATTTCCAGTAAACGCTGTCCACCACGACCCCCTGCGATTCGTGCAGCGCGGTCTTGAGCCTCTCGCCGAGCGCATGCGAGCCCGGCAGCTCCTCCTCGGCACGCACGAAAAGCGTCACCCGGTCGTTATCCAGCACGATCGAGCGAACCCGCACCTGCGCCTGCTGCCGGGCGAGCCACTGCTGGGCCCAGCGATCCACCTTCGGGTTCGATGTATCGATCAGGAGCCGGCGATTGACACCCGCGAGGAAAATGGCCATGACGCCGAGCAGCGCCCCGACCGCGATCGCCACCCAGGCGTCGAATTGCGGATTCGCGCCCAGAAGCCGTGAGCTCGCAGCGACCATCAGCGTAAGGACGATCCCGAGGAGCGCCACGGCGTCCTCGAGCAGCACCGCGAGCACCGTCGTGTTGTGGCGGTTTTCGCGCACCTTGCGAATGCCTCCGATCTCGCGCAGCGCCACCGTGAAAGTCCAGCTCTCGAGCGCGAGGGCAAAAAAAAGGATGGCGATCACGAGTCCGCTGAACGGCTGGGCCGGATGTGCGTCGAGCAGGGAACGCACGCCGTGATAGACATTGATGCCGCAGCCGACGAAAAAAATGCTGACGGCCGAGACCAGCGCCCAGAAAAATTTTTCCTGCGCCGTGCCGAAGGGATGTCGGTCATCGGCGGGTGCATCGCTGCGCACTTCGCCGATTTTGAGCAGCACCTGGTTTCCCACGTCGGCGATCGAGTGCACCATCTCGGCGAACAGCGTCGGCGAGCCCGTCACGAGCCACGCAAAGCCCTTGGAGGCTGCAATCGCGGTGTTGGTGACAATGGAGAGGGTGACCGAATTGGACATGGAAGCTCGCGGCGACGCAGTGTGGTTCGATCGCAGCCGCAACCGCGGGTTCAAATGTGAAGCGGCGTGCTGTGGCTGGCACGAGGCCGTGCATGAGCTCCGCCCTGGCCCAGAGCTCAAACGCCGACCTGGGGCTGACTGCGCGACAGGCGGCGCGGGCGACGCCTGCGACTAGCTGCTGCGGATCTGCCCCGTGCCGAAGACCACCCATTTGCGGCTGGTGAGACCTTCGAGCCCGACCGGCCCGCGCGCATGCAGCTTGTTGGTGGAGATCCCGATCTCGGCGCCCAGGCCGTACTCGAAGCCGTCGGCAAACCGCGTCGAGGCGTTGATCATCACCGAGCTCGAGTCCACTTCACGCACGAAGCGCATGGCGTTTTCGTGATTTCGCGTGACGATCGCGTCGGTGTGCTGCGAGCCGTACTGCGCGATGTGCAGCATGGCCTGATCGAGATCATCGACCACGCGCACGGCGAGAATCGGCGCCAGGTATTCGGTGTACCAGTCGTCCTCGGTCGCCACCTTCATGCCCGGCGCAAGGGCCCGCGCGCGCTCGTCGCCACGAAGCTCTACGCCCTTGGCGCCATAGATCTGCGCGAGACGTGGCAGCACGCTCGAGGCAATACCGGCGTGCACGAGCAAGGTCTCCATCGTGTTGCAGGGCGAGTAGCGTTGCGTCTTGGCGTTGTCGGCGATGCTGATCGCCATCCCGAGGTCTGCACTCTCGTCGATGAAGACGTGGCATACGCCGTCTAGATGCTTCAGGACGGGCACGCGGGCTTCGCGCGCAACGCGCTCGATGAGGCCCTTGCCGCCGCGTGGAATGATGACGTCGACGTAGCGCTCCATCGCGACCAGATGCCCGACGGCCGCGCGATCGGTGGTCGCGATGATCTGTACGGCGTCCTCCGACAACCCGGCTTTGCGCAGGCCCTCGTGCAGGCTTGCGGCGATCGCGTGATTGCTGCGGATCGCTTCCGATCCTCCGCGCAGGATCGTGGCATTGCCGGACTTGAGGCAAAGACCCGCAGCGTCCGCGGTGACGTTCGGCCGCGACTCGTAGATGATCCCGACCACACCCAGGGGCACGCGCATCAAACCGACCTGAATGCCCGAGGGCCGGTAGCGCAGCTCGCTGATCTCGCCCACGGGGTCGGGCAGCGCGGCAACTTCCTCGAGCCCGCGGGCCATGCCGGCGATGGCTTCCGGCCCGAGCGTCAGGCGATCGACGAACGCGCTGTCCTGTCCCGCTGCGCGCGCAGCATCGACGTCCTCACGATTGGCCGCCGCAATCTTCGTCTCGCTCCGACGAATGGAGTCGGCGATCGCGACGAGTGCCGTGTTCTTTTGCGCCGTTGTCGCGCGCGCCGCCATCCGCGCCGCCTGCCTCGCGGATCGGCCGACACTTTCCATGTATGCGGCGAGATCGAGGGGCTGATTCATGGGTCCATTTTACGACCTGCCGGGGCAACGCATGCAGGAGCTGCGCGGGGCGACATCACCCGCACGCCTTCCGGTGCGCCGATCAGGATCGCGTCGGCGCCACGCCGGGCGAAGAGGCCCACGGTGACGACACCGGCGATCTGATTGACGCGCGTTTCGAGCGCAACCGGGTCGAGGATGTCGAGCCCATGCACGTCGAGGATGAGGTTGCCGTTGTCCGTGGTGAAGCCCATTCGCCATTCCGGATGACCGCCGAGCAGCACGATCTCACGCGCGACATGACTGCGCGCCATCGGGATCACCTCGACCGGAAGCGGGAATCGGCCGAGGCGGTCGACCACCTTCGATGCGTCGACGATGCACACGAACTTGCGCGCCACCGCCGCGACGATCTTTTCGCGCGTGAGCGCGCCACCGCCGCCCTTGATCATGGCGCCATCGGGGGTGACCTCATCCGCGCCGTCGACGTACACCGGAAGCTCGGCCACATTGTTGAGCTCTTCGACGAAGATGCCGTGCGACTTGAGGCGCTCGGCAGTCTTGAGCGAGCTTGCAACGGCGCCGCGCACGCGCGACTTGATCTTTGCGAGCTCGTCGATGAAGAAATTGGCGGTCGATCCGCTGCCGACTCCGATGACGCTGTCGTACTCGACGTACTTGATCGCTTCGCGGGCGACCGCCTGCTTGAGCTCGTCCTGGGTGGGGGCCATGGCGCCGTTGGTCGGTGAATCACTGGTTGCGCCGGTGAATCGGCGGTTGGACTACAGCATTCGGAGCATGCCGCGGGTGAATATGCTACCCGAGGCGCGTGACGCCTCAGTAACGGAGTCTTCTCTTGCCAGCAACCCCTGTCGTTCCCCGCGGCCTCGTGGTACTGGCCAGCTTCGGGATCACCCTATGGCTCCTGTCGTGGCTGAAGCCCGTGCTGGTGCCGATCGCGCTCGCGATCCTGTTCACGTTCCTTCTCACACCGCTGGTTGCATGGCTGCAGCGCAAGCGCCTCGCGCGCGTTCCGGCCGTGGTGGTCGTCGTCGCGATTACCTTCTGCGTGCTGAGCGGCATCGGGTGGCTCATTGCGCGCCAGGTGACGGCGCTCGTCGACACGTATCCGCAGTACGAGCGCAATCTGAGTGCGAAGCTCGACATCCTGCAGGGCTCCGAAGGCGGGTTCATCGACAAGCTCCAGGTGCTGCAGGAAAGGATATCGCAGCAGATCCAGCGGAAGAAGCACGCCGCCGCCGCCGCGCCTGCGGAGGGCGATCGCCCTCGCGACCCTCTGCCGGTTACGGTGATTCCCGACAGCAGTCCGTTCCAGTTGTCCCAGGTCTGGTCGGTGCTCGGGCCGGCGATGGAGCCGTTCGCGGCACTGGGTCTCACCATCGTCCTGCTGCTCTTCATGCTGATCCGGCGCGAGGACCTGCGCGATCGCGCGATCAGCCTGATCGGGCGCGGCCATCTCACGCTCACGACGAAGGCAATGGACGAGGCGGGCGACCGTATCAGCCGCTATCTCCTGACCCAGCTCAGCATCAACGCGAGCTTCGGCGTGGGCATCGCCGCGGGCCTCTTCGTGATCGGCGTGCCGTACGCGTTGCTGTGGGGATTTCTCGCGACGGTCCTTCGCTACATTCCGTATCTCGGCGCTTGGCTTGCGGCGCTGCTGCCCGTAGGTCTTGCCGTTCTGGTGTCCCAGACATGGACCATGCCGCTCCTGGTACTGGGGTGGTTCCTGATGCTCGAGTTCGGCATCAACATGGTGATCGAGCCAATGCTCTATGGCCGAGGCATCGGCGTATCGGAAACGGCAACACTGGTGATGGTCGCCTTCTGGGCCTGGCTATGGGGGCCGGTCGGGCTGGTTCTCGCCACGCCTCTGACCGTGTGCCTCGTCGTGCTGGGAAAGTACGTGCCCGCGCTCGGCTTCTTCGACACGCTCCTCGGCAATCGCCCGGCCATCGAGCCGTCCATCGGCTATTACCAGCGACTGCTCGCGCGCGACCAGGACGAAGCGTCGGAGATCGCAACGGACCATTTCGAGGAACACTCGCTCGTCAAGACCTTCGACGGATTGCTGATACCCGCGCTCATCCGCGCGCGGCGTGATGTCGAACGGGGCGCGCTTCCGGAAGCCGATCAGCAGTTCATCATCGCCGCGGTGACGGAGAACGTCGAGGATCTCGTGTCGACCAAGCCGCGTGGCGGGAGCGCGGTGCAACCCGCCGTGGCCGCTGCGCCGGCGCACTCCATCAGGATCCGCGTTCTGCTGCTCGCCGCGCGCAACGCGTCCGACGAGGCCGCGTTGCGGATGCTCAAGGAGGCACTCGATCCCACGGGTTACGACGTTTCGGTGGGGTCGGCTGCGCTGCTCGCCTCGGAAGCGGCGAGGCTCGTCGGCGAGACGCGGCCGGACGTGGTGTGCATCGCGGCCGTGCCACCCGGCGGCGTCGCGCAGGCGCGGCTCTTGTGCCTGCGACTGTCGGCTGCCTATCCGGAAGTGAAACTGCTCGTCGGGCGATGGGGTGCCACCGGAGAGGTGGACAAGGCACGCGACCAGCTCGCGGCGGCGGGTGCCCACGCCGTCGGGTTGACACTCGAATCGACGCTGGCGGAGCTGGCGGTACTGCGTGCGCTGGGCGGGAGCGTTTCAACGGCCATCGGCGTCGAGGCGAGCGAGGCTCGTGAACACCGCGGCAGCGTGGCGCAAGCCGACGCTGTTTGATGAGAGGATCCTGACACTGCGGCGGCAAGGCGCCGTTCACCGCGGCGCTCGAATGCAGCAACCGGGTTGGCCCGGACGACGTTGGCTCGGTCCTCAACGACAAGGTGTGCACGAGCCAGCGCGAAGGCGTCTGTCTAACGCTTTCGCGCCGGCGGCAGGTCGGTGCAAACGCCTTCGTAGAATTCGGCTGCGAGCCCGACCGATTCGCTCAACGTGGGATGTGGATGGATCGTGCGTGCGATGTCCACGGCATCCGCACCCATCTCCACGGCAAGCACAATTTCACTGATGAGATCGCCGGCGTGCGTGCCGACGATGCCGCCACCCACGATCCGATGCGTGTCGGCGTCGAACAGCAGCTTGGTGAAGCCCTCGTCACGGCCGTTGGCAATCGCACGACCTGATGCGGCCCACGGGAAAACGGCCTTCTCGATCTTGCGGCCGCTCGCCTTCGCCTCGTCCTCGGTGACGCCCACCCAGGCAACCTCGGGGTCGGTATAGGCGACGGAAGGAATTACGCGGGCATCGAAGTAGGCCTTTTGCCCGGCGGCGGCTTCGGCGGCGACATGCCCTTCGTGCACGGCCTTGTGGGCGAGCATGGGCTGACCGACGACGTCGCCGATCGCGAAGATGTGCGGCACGTTGGTGCGCATCTGCTCGTCGACCGTGACGAAGCCGCGCGCACTGACCTCGAGACCCGCGTTTTCGGCACCGATCAATTTGCCGTTGGCGCTGCGGCCGACTGCCACCAGGACGAGTTCGTAGTCCTGCGGCTCCGGGGGCGCCTGCTCGCCTTCGAAACGCACCCGGATTGCAGCGGGCGTGATCTCCGCACCGGTGGTTTTCGTCTTCAGCATCACGCGATCGAAACGCGGGCGATTGAGCTTCTCCCATACGCGGACGAGATCGCGGTCGGCGCCCTGCATCAGGCCGTCGAGCATCTCGACCACGTCGATGCGAGTGCCGAGTGCCGAATACACCGTCGCCATCTCGAGGCCGATGATGCCGCCACCCACCACCAGCATTCGCTTGGGCACCGAAACCATCTCCAGCGCACCGGTGGAATCCACGATGCGCGGATCGTCAGGAAAGAAGGGCAGCTTCACGGCTTGCGAGCCGGCGGCGACGATGGCCTTCTCGAAGCGCACGACCTTGCGCGCGTCGCTTCGCTCCTGGCCGCTGCCTTGCGTCGTCTGTACGCTCATGTGATGCGGGTCGATGAAGGTGCCGTAGCCGCGAACGACTTCCACCTTGCGCGCCTTGGCCATTCCGGCAAGGCCGCCGGTGAGCTTGCCGACGACCTTGCTCTTCCAGGCCCGCAGCTTGTCAATGTCGACCGCTGCGTCGCCAAAGGCAATGCCGTGCGCAGCCAGTCCCTTCACTTCGTCCATGACCGCCGCGATGTGCAGGAGAGCCTTCGACGGTATGCACCCGACGTTGAGGCAAACGCCGCCCAGAGTTGCATAACGCTCGATCAGCACGGTTTTCATGCCGAGATCGGCCGCGCGAAAGGCCGCGCTGTAGCCGCCTGGGCCGGCACCCAGCACGAGCATCTCGCATTCGATGTCGGGCGTGCCGGTGAAGCTCGGCCCGGCCGCGGCGCCGGACCGGGGATGTGATGCTGCCGAGCCGGGGGTCGATGCAGGGCCGGCCGACTCGGAGGCAGCAGCGGCCGGCCGATCTACTGCGGCCCCCGCACCACGTTCGCTCGTCGCGCCACGGGGGCTTCGCGATCCAGTCGCAGAGTTGCCGGGAGCATCAGCCGCGGACTCGAGGCTGGGTGCGGGCGCCGCCACCTCTGCACCCGCAGGGTCGAGCAGCACCAGCAGGCTCCCTTGCGACACCTTGTCGCCGAGCTTCGCCTTCACCTCGCGCACCGTACCGGCAGCGGGCGCGGGTACGTCGAGCGTCGCCTTGTCCGATTCGAGCGTCACGAGGGAATCCTCTAGAGCCACCGTGTCACCCGGCTTGACGAGGATCTCGATGATCGGCACGTCCTTGAAGTCGCCGATGTCCGGCACCCTGACCTCGATCGCTTGCGTCACATCGCCTCTTCGAAGTGGAGTTGGGTCTGACGCGTTGCGGCGTTCGCTTGGATCGCCTTCACCGCTGTCGTGCGACCGGTCAAAGCAGAGCCCTGCGCATGTCGGCGAGAAGCTGGCCGAGATAGCTCGTGAAGCGCGCCGCAGCCGCGCCATCGATGACCCGATGATCGTATGAGAGCGAAAGCGGGAGCATGAGACGAGGCACGAAGGCATGGCCGTCCCATACCGGACGCAATGCGCTGCGCGATACGCCGAGGATGGCCACTTCAGGCGCGTTGATGATGGGCGTGAAGGCCGTGCCACCAATACCGCCGAGACTGGAGATCGAGAAGCATCCACCCTGCATGTCGCCCGGCGAAAGCTTGCCTTCTCGGGCCTTTGCCGAAAGCGCCGTCATGTCCGTGGCGATCTGATCGATGCCTTTCTGATCGACATTGCGGATCACCGGCACCATCAGCCCGTTGGGCGTGTCGGCCGCGAAGCCGATGTGGAAATACTTCTTGTAGACGAGGTTCTCGCCCGCGAGCGAAGCGTTGAAGTCCGGAAAGCGCTGCATCGCGGCGACGCTTGCCTTCATCAGGAACGCAAGCATCGTGATCTTGGTGCCCTTCTTCTCGTTCTCCTTGTTGAGCGCGACACGCAGCGCTTCGAGCTCGGTGATGTCGGCTTCGTCGAATTGCGTGACGTGCGGAATCATCACCCAGTTGCGCGCGAGGTTGGCACCGGAGAGCTTCTTGATGCGCGACAGGGGCTTTTCCTCAACCGGGCCGAACTTCGCGAAGTCGACCTTGGGCCAGGCGAGGAGTTGCAGCCCGCCCGCGTTGCTGGGGGGTGCGCTGGTGGGGGCTCCCGTTGCGCCGCTGGGCGGCGACTGCAGAGCCGCTTTCACGAACTTCTGCACATCCTCCTGGAGAATGCGATTCTTCGGTCCCGTGCCGGCAATGCGCGCGATGTCGACGCCCAAGTCGCGCGCGAACTTGCGCACCGATGGTGACGCATGCGCGGCCTTGAACGCCTGCGGGTCGATAGCAGGTTGCGCGGGTGCCCGCGCATTCTGTTGCCGTATCGGCTCCTGCGCAGCGGCGCCTGCGCTCGCTTGCGGGTCCGCATCGCGTGAGGCGGGCGATGCCGATGCGGCGGGCGCGGCGTTCGAGGCTCCCGCGGCCTTGACGTCCTGTGACTTCGCCGCTTGCGCCGGTGCATGGGGCGCCTCGGACTTCGGGCCCGCGTTGGAGCTTGTCTCGAGTGCCAGCACGACGGTGCCTGCGCTCACCTTGTCGCCGACCTTGATGCGCAAGTCGCGCACGCGCCCCGATGCGGGCGACGGCACGTCCATGGTGGCTTTCTCGGACTCCAGCGTGAGGAGCGAATCCTCGGCGTTCACGAGATCGCCGGCCTTGACGAGCACCTCGATCACCGGTACGTCCTTGAAGTCGCCGATGTCGGGTACCCGCACCTCCATGACCTCGCCGCTGCGGGCAGCGACCTCAGGGTCAGGCGCCGGTGCGGGGACCGGAACCTCCTGAGGCGCCGCTGCGGGGCCTTGCCTTGCCCCGCTCGCCGCCGCTGCTGCACTCGCGCTCGCGGGCTTGGCTGCCGAGCTCGCCGGCTTTGCGGGTGAGGCCGTATCCGCATCGCCGGTGTCGAGCATCAACAGCAAGGTGCCTTCGCTCACCTTGTCCCCCACCTTGACCCTGACCTCGCGCACGATGCCGCCCGCGGGCGCAGGCACGTCCATGGTGGCCTTTTCGGACTCCAGCGTGACGAGCGAGTCTTCGGGCGCCACCCGGTCTCCGGGCTTCACCAGCACCTCGATCACCGGCACGTCGTTGTACTCGCCGATATCCGGGACCTTGATCTCGAGTGCGCTCATGCGTCTTCTTCTCCCTCACCGACGCGTGTCAGGGTACGTGTGCACCCGAGACAGCACATGCTCGGGCGCGGCATGAACATCGTGCTCGTCACGCGATCGCCTTGCCCGCGATGCAGCGGAGCGCGAGCACCATCAAAGCCGCCACGGTGCGTCCTTGCCGGGCTCGATGCCGTACTTGCGGATGGCCTCCCCCACTTTGCTTTTCGGGATCACGCCGTCCTGAGCGAGCGCGTGCAGCGCGGCGACGGTGACGTAATGCCGGTCGACTTCGAAGAACCGCCGGAGCCGCTCGCGTGTATCGGACCGGCCGAAGCCGTCCGTGCCGAGTACCGTATAGCGGCGCGGCACATAGGGCCGGATCTGCTCCGCGAAGGTTCGAATGTAGTCGGTGGCCGCGATGACCGGCCCCTGCGTGTCGGCGAGGCACTTTTCGACATGCGAGCGCGTCGGTTCGGCATCCGGATTGAGCAGGTTCGCACGCGCCACGGTCATGCCCTCGCGCGCAAGCTCGGTGAAGCTCGGACAGGCCCAGAGATCCGCGTCGACACCCCACTCGGACTTCAGCATGTCCGCCGCGGCGATCACTTCGCGGAATATCACGCCGGATCCGAGCAGCTGAACGCGCGGCGCCTTGGCTTTCGACTTCTCTCCTGAACGGAAGCGGTACATGCCCTTGATGATGTCGGCGGCAGCGCCTTCCGGCATCGCGGGATGCACGTAATTCTCGTTCATCACGGTGATGTAGTAGTAGACGTCCTGCTGCTCGGCCAGCATGCGCCGCAGGCCGTCCTGCACGATCACCGCGACCTCGTAACTGAAGGTCGGGTCGTATGACATGCAGTTCGGAATCGTCGACGACAGCACGTGCGAATGCCCGTCCTCGTGCTGCAGGCCCTCGCCGTTGAGCGTCGTGCGTCCCGCGGTACCCCCGAGCAGGAAGCCGCGGGCGCGCATGTCGCCCGCCGCCCACGTGAGATCGCCCACACGCTGGAAGCCGAACATCGAGTAGAAGATGTAGAACGGAATCATCGGCACGCCGTGCGTCGAGTACGACGTGGCCGCGGCGATCCAGTCGCAGAGGGCGCCGGGCTCGTTGATGCCCTCCTGCAGGATCTGACCCTTCTTGTCCTCCTTGTAGAACATGAGCTGGTCGGCGTCCTGCGGCGTGTAGTGCTGGCCGAACTGGTTCCAGATGCCGAGCTGCCGGAACATGCCCTCCATGCCGAAGGTGCGCGACTCGTCCGGCACGATCGGCACGATGCGCTTGCCGAGTGTCTTGTCGCGCAGCAACGTCTGCAGGATCTGCACGAAGGCCATCGTGGTCGAGATCTCGCGATCGTCCGTGCTCTTCAGGAAGCGCTCGAATACCGCGAGCTCGGGCACCGGCAACGACTCGGCCTTTGCCCGCCGTGCCGGCAGATAGCCGCCGAGTCGCATGCGGCTGCCGCGCATGTACTCCAGCTCCTTCGATCCTTCGGGGAATGTGAGGTAGGGCACTTTCTCGAGCGCTTCGTCGGGCACCGGCAGGCTGAAACGATCGCGCATGGCCCGCATCGAATCGACGGACATCTTCTTCTGCTGATGCGTGATGTTCTGTGCTTCGCCGGAAACGCCCATGCCGAAGCCCTTGATGGTCTTGGCGAGGATGACGGTCGGCTGCCCCTTGTGGTTGAGCGCGGCGTGGTAGCTCGCATAAACCTTGTGCGGATCGAGGCCGCCGCGGTTCAGCGCCCAGATATCGTCGTCACTCCAGTCGGCCACCATGGCCTTGAGCTCGGGGGTGTTGAAAAAATGCTCTCGAACGTAGGCGCCATCCTTGCTCTTGAATGTCTGATACTCGCCATCGACGCACTCCATCATGCGCCGCTCCAGGATGCCCTGGCGGTCGCGCGCAAGCAGCGTGTCCCAGCGCGTGCCCCAGATCACCTTGATCACGTTCCATCCGGCACCACGAAACGTGCTCTCGAGCTCCTGGATGATCTTGCCGTTGCCGCGCACCGGTCCGTCCAGACGCTGCAGGTTGCAGTTGATGACGAAGATGAGGTTGTCCAGCTGCTCGCGACCTGCCATGCCGATCGCGCCCATCGACTCGGGCTCGTCCATCTCACCGTCGCCCATGAAAGCCCACACCTTCCGCCCCTCGGTATCAGCCATGCCGCGGTCCTGCAGATACTTCATGAACCGCGCCTGGTAGATCGCCATCAGGGGCCCGAGCCCCATGGAGACGGTGGGGAATTGCCAGAAGTCCGGCATCAGCCACGGATGTGGATAGGACGAGATCCCGTTGCCCTCCACCTCCTGGCGAAAGTTGTCGAGTTGCGCTTCGGTGAAGCGGCCCAGCATGAAGGCACGAGCGTAGATCCCGGGCGAGGAATGGCCCTGCACGAACACGAGATCGCCGCCGTGATCCTTCGACGGCGCGTGCCAGAAGTGGTTGAAGCCGACGTCGTAAAGCGTCGCGGCGGAAGCATAGCTCGCGATGTGCCCTCCGACGTTGGTGTGCTTGTTGGCTCGCAACACCATGGCCATGGCGTTCCACCGCGCATAGTTGCGGATCTTTTCCTCGATCGCCTGATCCCCAGGCATGCGCGGCTGGCCTTCCACCGGAATCGTGTTGATGTACGCGGTGTTCGCCGAGAACGGCAGGTAGGCGCCTGATCGCCGTGCCATGTCGATCAGCTGCTCGATGAGATAGTGCGCGCGATCGGGGCCCTCGTTTTCGAGGACCGCCTGGAGCGCCTCGACCCATTCGCGGGTTTCCTGCGGATCGTGGTCGCGCGGCGTGCTCATGTCCATCGCATTTCTCCAGATTGTCGAAGCGGGCCTGCGCCGGGACCCGCGCCACGAAACGCGCTGTGGCAGCGTTGTCGCGTGGCAGCCCCGTTGTGATCGCAAGCTCTGCGACTCGCGTTCATCGAGACAGCACGGGGATTGTATGCGGCGCGGGGCGCTGCGTCATAGTGCGGCCCGCAACCGGGCCGGCTTGTCACCTGCGGATTACGGTAGCAGATCGGCCGGTCGCCGCTCCGGGCTGCCTACAACGCGCGCATCCAGCCTTGCTCAAGGATGACAGCGCGAAGCCCGCTGGATTCCCGGTGTTCAAGGTCGAGGCTTTAGGGCCGTTCGTCAAATTGCCCGGGAGCGCCGGCCCGCGTCCGAAACAGGAGAGCGAGTGCGCAGAGCATGTTGGCAGTGCCGAACACTGCAAACCCGACACGGTAGCTGCCGAAGAGTGACGCCAGCAGCGCGAACAGGGGCGGTCCGAGGACGACGCCCCCGAACGTGATGAACCCGGACGCTCCGGTGATGACGCCGGCCTCGCCCTCGGGCGCCTGGCGCGCAACTTCGGAGAGCTGCACGCCGTTCCATCCGATGGCCGTTGCGCCGAACGCCGCACACACCGCCAGCAGAGCGATGGGTGTCCATGCCCCGTCGAAACTCGCCGCGAGGTAGGCGCACGTGCCGGCGCCAAGGCCGACCAGCCCCAGCATCCGGCGTGGAGCGCTCCAGCGATCGGCGATGGCGCCCCACGCTATACGCCCAACGATGCCCCCCACGTTCGCCGTCGTGAGCGCAAGGCCCGCGGAGAAGAGACTCTGCCCGAGTGTCTCGGTGAGATACACCACGAGGAAGCTCATGAGGCACATCTGGGTGGCGGCATATACGAAGCCGGTGACCGAGAGTTCGCGCAGGCGCGGGTTGCGCAACAACGTCGACAGCGGTGCGGTGAGTCGTGCCAGGGAGAAGGGCGTTGCATCGGCCCGCGCGTCGCCGTCGAGCTTCCTTCGCGGAATCTCGGAGATGATCGCGATCGCGACGCCGAGGAGCGCCACCATCACGAAGGCCGAGCGCCACCCGAGGCCCAGGGCGAGCGCAGGCAGAACCGCCCCTGCGATGGCGGCACCGGCGGGCACTCCCGTCTGCTTGATCGAGAACGTCAGAGCCATGCGGGAGGCGGGCGTGGTGCGCGCGAGCACGTCCGAGGATGCCGGGGTAATGGGGCCGTAACCGAGACCGATGACGAGCGGTGCCAGCACGAGAAGCGCGATGGAGGTGCTTGCCGAGAATGCCACGAGCGCAAGGCCCGCCGCGCATACCAGCACGGACGCCTGCGACACGCGGATCGGCCCGTGGCGCCCGATGAACTGCCCTGCCGCGAGGCTCGCGACCATCGAGCCGACATACACGAGACCGACGAAGACGCCCACGAGGCGTGGCGCGATACCGAGATCACGCCCGATCACCGGTGCGAGCACGGGCGTCGCGGCGCTCGTGAATGCGACGAAGATCTGGATCGCGAGCGTGACCGTGAGCGCGACCACCGTGTCGCGCAAGGTCGTGGGGTCAGCCCCGTCACGCACCATCGCGCTTTGGCGGTACTGCGATCATCTCGCTCTCGGTGACGATCGCATCCACGGTCACGTCGTGTGGAGCGGCCGGCACACGATCGACGAGCTGCAGTGCGTAGGCCCCCGCAACGCGCGGCGCGTCGGGCGAGATGAGAGGCAGCAGTCGATCGTAAAAGCCGCCGCCGTAACCCAGCCGCCGTCCAGCGCGATCGAACGCGACACCCGGCACCAGAACCCAATCGACATCAGGCGGCTCGATGAACGCCGCGCCCGGCAACGGCTCCGGAATGCCGCGGTAACCCGGGGCCACATCAGAGCTGAAGTCGACGACCCGGCGCAGCTCGAGCATGCGGCTCGCCACGTTCACTCGCGGCAAGGCGACGATCTTGCCCTGCGACAGGGCGTGATGAATCAGCGGCGCCGTCGCCCACTCGCTGCGGAACGCCGAGGTCAGGAGCACCGTGCGCGCGGCGACGAATGCCGGTAGCGCGCACAATCGGGCGACGATCGCGTCGGCCTTCTGCGCGCGTTCGCCCTCTGTCAGGTTGTCTCGCTCGAGCAGGATGCGATTGCGCAACGCAACCTTCGCTTCGCGCAGCGCCAGTCCGCGCGCCTCGTCGGGATGGGCAGCCGGCATGCGCAGCATGTTACTGCATGGTGCACGCGGCGCGTTCAACCACACGTGGCTCGCGCCTATAATGCCTGCCTCCAAGAAGGGGTCGCGACATGAACCACAACCATCAGCTTTATCGCGATCGGCGCGATGCGCTGCTCGCGCAAATGCGCGGGCACTCCGATGGGGGTCTTGCGCTCCTTCCAACGGCCACTGAAGTCGCGCGCAACCGTGACTCGCTGTTCCCGTACCGGCACGACAGCTACTTCTATTATCTGTCCGGCTTTCCAGAGCCCGAAGCGGTGATCGCGCTGCAGGCGACCGCCGAAGGGACTCGCCACATCCTGTTCTGCCGCGAGAAGAACGAGGAACGCGAGATCTGGGACGGATTCCGTTACGGCCCGGATGCCGCGCGCGAGATCTTCGGCTTCGACGAGGCATTTCCGATCGAGCATCTCGGCGCCATGCTGCCCGGTCTTGCGTCCGACGCACCGGCGCTCTATACGCCGCTCGGCCTTTACGAGCCATGGGACAGAAAGATCACCGAGGTGCTGAACAAGGTGCGCGAGCTCGACCGCACCGGCGTGTCGGCGCCCCGGCAGATCGTCGAGGTGCGCCAGCTGCTCGATGCCATGCGCCTCGTCAAGGATCCGCACGAGATTGCGATCATGCGACGCGCTGCACAGATCTCCGCCGAGGCGCACCGACGGGCCATGCGGGAGACGCGACCGCAGTGGTTCGAGTATCAGGTGGAGGCGGAGCTCGCGCACGAGTTCCTGAAGGGCGGGGCGCAGTCGGTTGCTTACCCGTCGATCGTCGCGAGCGGACCCAATGCGTGCGTCCTGCATTACCGCGACAACAACCGCGCCGTTCAGGATGGCGAGCTCCTGCTGATCGACGCGGGATGCGAGTACCAGGGCTACGCATCCGATATCACGCGCACATTTCCCGTGAACGGTCGATTCAGCGCTGCACAGAAAGCGGTGTACGAGGTCGTGCTCGAGGCGCAGCTCGCTTGCATCGAAGCCGTCGCGCCGGGGCGCGATTTTCACGACTATCACCGCGTTGCCGAACGCGTTCTGGCGCAGGGCTTCATCGATCTCAACCTGTGCCGCGGCAGCCTCGACGAGGTGCTCGACTCCGGCGCGTACAAGCAGTTCTACATGCACCGCGCGGGTCACTGGCTGGGCATGGACGTGCACGATGCCGGCTCGTATCAGGTGAAGGGCGCATCACCGACCCTGGTGCCTGGAATGGTGCTGACAGTCGAGCCTGGTGCGTACATCCGCCGAGGCGAGCACGTGCCCGAAGAATTCTGGGACATCGGCATACGCATCGAGGATGACGTGGTCGTGACGGAGCGGGGCTGCGAGAACCTTACCGCCTCTGCGCCCAAGACCGTGGCCGAGGTGGAAGCCGCCTGCGGCCGCTAGCAGGGCGGATCGGGAGTCCGCTCGCGCCATGTCGCAGTCCTTGCACGACGTTCTGATCATCGGCGCCGGCCCGGTCGGGGCCTCGCTTGCGCTTGCATTGGCAGACGCCGACCTCGATCTGGTCGTGCTCGATGCGCGCGAGGCGCGCGGGCGCGGTGTGGGCGAGCGTTCGCTCGCGCTTTCGCACGGCGCGCGGCTGCTGCTCGAGCGCCTCGGGGTCTGGACTGAGCTCGCGGCCGAACCGCGCGCGTTGACCTCGATTCGCGAGATCGATGTCTCGCAGGTCGATGGCTTCGGCACCGCCAGACTCTCCGCGGAGGACGTCGGCTTGCCCGCGCTGGGTTATGTCGTGAGCTATTCAGCCCTGCAGTCGGTGCTCGACGCGGCGCTCGTGCGACACGGTGTAAGCGTGTGTCATGCAACGGTCGCCGAAACGGTGGGGGCGACGCACGCCTATGCTGCGGTGACGTGCGCGGGCATGCCCGATGCACTGCTCGGGCGACTGGTCGTCAGGGCGGACGGTGTGGGCGCCGCCACGCCGAGCCTCAAGCGCCGGAGGCATGACTACGGCCAATGCGCGGTGCTCGCGAGCGTTGGCACGCGTGCACCGCACGATGGCGTCGCTTTCGAACGCTTCACCGACGAAGGGCCTCTCGCATTGCTCCCCGAGCAGGACGGGTATGCCCTCGTGTGGACGACCTCGAGCGCACGCGTCGAGGCGCTGCTCGCCCTTTCCGATGCCGGGTTCCTGGAAGCACTGAGGCGGCGGGTCGGAGTACGTCGCAACGATTTCCTGACGGTGGGGCAACGCCGAAGCTTTCCGTTGACACTCGATTTTGCGCGCGATGCGGTGGGCACGCGCTGTGCTCTCATCGGCAATGCCGCGCAGGCGCTGCATCCGGTGGCTGCGCAGGGCCTGAGTCTCGGGTTGCGTGATGCGCATCAGCTCGCGCGGACCATCGTCGACACGCCACAGAGCGAGATCGGCAGCGCCGACATGCTTGCGCGCTACGCTCGGTCGCGCCGATACGATCGCGGGGCCGGTATCGCGGTCACCCATGCACTGGCTTCGGTGTTCGCGAGCCCGGCCGGCTGGATGCGCCTGCCGCGCGGCGTCGGGCTTGCCATGCTCGATGCCCTGCCGTTCGCGCGACGCCAGTTCACGCGTTCCATGCTTTACGGGCTGCGTTAGATCGCACGGCGCCAGACCGCCAATCTGGTACGAACCGCACAAGCCAGGCCGCAACGTGTTGGCGCTCACTCCACTGTGTTGCCGCGTGCACGCGTGCCCGATTGCGGTGCGTCAACAAGGCTGATTTCGTGCCAAGCCTGTTTCCGTTCTGGCGCTATCGTGCAACGGTCGATAGCGATGCGCGCAATTGCGGCAGTGCGCATTTCGCATTGCAATCGGAATGGGTATAATCCGCTCCCCCCAGCGTCTTTCCAGAACGAATTCTTCCTGTGCACATCGGTCCTTTCGTTCTCGCGGCTGATCTCGCCGTCGCGCCGATGGCAGGGGTGACGGATCGCCCATTCCGACAGCTTTGCAAACGTCTTGGTGCGGGTTATGCGGTGTCCGAGATGGTGGGTTCCAATCCTAAGCTGCGTGATACCGCCAAGTCGCAGCGCCGGATCGATCATCGGGGGGAGTTCGCGCCCATCGCGGTGCAGATCGCAGGGGCAGATCCGCAAATGATGGCTGACGCCGCCCGCTACAACGTCGATAACGGCGCGCAGATCATCGATATCAATATGGGCTGTCCGGCCAAGAAGGTGTGCAACGCCGCCGCCGGTTCGGCGCTCCTGAGCGATGAGCCGCTCGTGGCACGCATCCTGCACGCCGTTGTGGGTGCGGTTTCAGTGCCGGTCACCTTGAAGATACGCACCGGCCCGATCCCGCAGCAAAAGAATGCGGTGCGGGTCGCGCGCATCGCACAGGACGCCGGCATCGCAGCCCTCGCGGTGCATGGGCGCACGCGCGCCTGTGCCTTCGTCGGTGTCGTCGAGTACGACACGATTGCGGCGGTCAAATCGGCGGTGTGCATTCCCGTGTGGGCGAACGGCGACATCGACTCACCGCACCGCGCGGCGGAGGTTCTGGCGCGCACGGGTGCAGATGGTCTGATGATCGGCCGCGCGGCACAGGGGCGGCCGTGGATCTTCCGCGAGATTGCGCACTACCTCGCGCACGGCGAGATTCTGCCGACACCCTCGGTGAGTGAGGCGCGCTGCCTGATCCTCGAACACCTTGCTGATCACTATGCTTTCCACGGCGAGACCACGGGCGTGCGTACGGCGCGCAAGCATCTGGGCTGGTACACGCGCGATCTCGCGGGCGGAGCCACGCTTCGCCACGTAGCCAACGCAGCTTTGAGCGCTGCGGAGCAGATCGCTGCGGTCAATTTCTTTTTCGATGGTCTCGCGCAACGCGGCGAGAGGCTCGAGTACGCAAGCGCCGTGGACGCTTCCGTCATCGATGCAAGCGCAGCGTTCGATGTGGCACGATCCAAGGCATTGCGGGGCGGGGAGGCCCTGGCAGCGTGAGAAAAACACTACGCGTCAACGGCAGCAACGAGATCTGCAGGAGCGTCGAAAAGTCCCTCGACGAATACTTTCGGAAGCTCGACGGCGAATCACCGCATGGCATCTACGACATGGTCATCACCCACGTCGAGCGCACGCTCATCACGAGCGTCATGGAACGCGCCAACAACAATCAGACCCAGGCCGCCGACATGCTGGGCATGAATCGGAACACCTTGCGCACCAAGCTCGTGAAGTACGGCATCCGGTCTTAGCGAAGCGCCACGTGCCGTCGCCAATAGCCGGGGGCCATCTGCTGTGCCGCGGCACGTGCGGCTAGACCCTGTGCTACGCGTGCGCTAAGCGCCACGTCACAATCGACCGATAGCCTCGAATAGCGTGGCTCCTCCGATCACCCAGGCGTTGCTGTCGGTTTCGCGCAAGGCGGGACTGATCGACTTCGCGTGCGAGCTTGCCGCGCTCGGGGTCAAGCTCCTGTCGACCGGCGGCACCGCCAAAGCGCTTGCCGGCGCCGGCCTTGACGTCACCGAGATCGGTGACTACACAGGCTTTCCCGAGATGCTCGACGGGCGCGTGAAGACGCTGCATCCCAAGGTGCACGGCGGCATTCTCGGTAGGCGCGATGTGCCGGAGCATGTCGCCGCACTTTCGGAGCATGCGATCCCCGCCATCGACCTCGTCGTGGTCAACCTTTATCCATTCCGCGAGACCGTCGCAAAGCCGGGCTGCACGCTCGAAGAGGCGATCGAGAACATCGACATCGGCGGCCCCACCCTGGTGCGCGCCGCAGCGAAGAACTGGGAGCATGTGGGCATCGTCGTCGATCCGGACGACTACGCCACGATCATCGAGGAACTCAGGAACAACGAGCGCTCGCTGCTGCGCGAAACGCGGTTCGCGCTCGCGCGGAAGGCGTTCTCGCACACCGCTGCCTACGACGGCGCGATCTCCAACTGGCTGACCGCCCGCTCATTGAGTGCGGAGCCTGTCGCGTTCCCGCAGGTGTTCAACCTGCAGGCGGACAAGGTGCAGGATCTGCGCTACGGCGAGAACCCGCACCAGCACGCCGCGTTCTATCGCGACGAGTTTCCCGTGCCAGGCAGCATTTCCGAGTACCGGCAGCTTCAGGGCAAGGAGCTTTCGTACAACAACATCACCGACGCCGACGCGGCCTGGGAATGCGCGAAGTCGCTGCTCGGGGTCGGCGACGCGGTGGGCTGCGTGATCGTCAAGCATGCCAATCCGTGCGGGGCCGCGGTCGCGGACGACGCGCTCGAAGCCTATCGAAGGGCGCTGGTGACCGATCCGACCTCCGCGTTCGGCGGCATCATCGCGTTCAACCGGCCGCTCGACGCAGCGACCGTCGAGCTCGTGTGCGCCCAATTCCTCGAGGTACTCATCGCACCGGGGTACGCCACGGATGCGCTCGAGGTGATCGCGCGGAAGCCCAACGTGCGCGTGCTCGAGATCGCATTGCCACGCGCCGGCGACGTGCCGTCCGTGCCGCCGCTCGATTTCAAGCGCGTCGGCGGCGGATTGCTCCTGCAGACGCCCGATACAGACGATCTGCTGGCGCCCGATGTCACGGTGGTGACGCAGAAAGCGCCGACTCCCGCGCAACTCGCGGATCTCGTCTTCGCGTGGCGCATTGCGCGGTTCGTCAAATCCAACGCGATCGTCTATTGCGCGGACGGGCGCACGCTTGGCATCGGTGCGGGACAGATGAGTCGAGTGGATTCGGCGCGCATCGCCGCGATCAAGGCGCACAATTCCAAGCTGTCCCTCGCTGGCTCGGTCGTCGCGTCGGACGCATTCTTTCCGTTTCGCGATGGCCTCGACGTCCTGGCGGACCGGGGCGCGGTTGCCGTGATCCAGCCGGGTGGCAGCATGCGCGACCAGGAGGTCATCGCTGCAGCCGACGAGCGGGGTCTCGCGATGGTGTTCACGGGAATTCGCCACTTCCGTCATTAGCGTTGATCGATATCCATCTGCGGTCCGCCCATGTCAATGTGGAGCTTCGTGCGCAGGACGTCTGATCGAGCGACATGAAGGTCCTCGTCATCGGCTCGGGTGGACGCGAGCATGCGCTTGCATGGAAGCTTGCGCAGTCGCCGCGCGTGGCAAGCGTCTGCGTGGCGCCCGGAAACGCCGGGACGGCGCGCGAGCTCGGTGTCAGCAATGCGCCCGCAGGAAGCATCGCCGAGCTCGTGGCCCTGGCGCGCGAGCGCGAGTTCGCACTCACCGTGGTTGGGCCCGAAGCCCCGCTGGCCGAAGGTGTGGTCGACGCGTTTCAGGCTGCCGGGCTCGCCATCGTCGGCCCGACACGCGCCGCAGCCCAGCTCGAAAGCTCCAAGGATTTCGCCAAAGCCTTCATGCAGAGACATGGCATTCCGACGGCGCAGTACCGGACATTCACCGATGCGCGCGAGGCGCGTGCGTACGTGGCGGAGCGCGGTGCGCCCATCGTGGTGAAGGCCGACGGCCTCGCGGGTGGCAAGGGCGTGGTGGTTGCGCAATCAGTGGCCGAAGCGCAACGCGCCATCGATGCCATGCTCATCGAAAACTCGATGGGCGAGGCTGGCGCTCGGGTCATCGTCGAGGACTTTCTGACGGGCGAGGAGGCCAGTTTCATCGTCCTCGTCGACGGCGAGCATGTGCTCCCCTTCGCATCGTCGCAGGATCACAAGCGGCTGAAGGACGGTGATGAAGGCCCCAACACGGGAGGCATGGGCGCCTATTCGCCCGCGCCGGTCGTGACGCCGGCAGTGCACGCACGCATCATGCGAGAGGTCATCCTCCCAACGGTTCACGGCATGGCGGCCGAAGGTCTTCGCTTCACAGGCTTCCTTTACGCCGGCGTGATGATCGATCCTGCCGGTACGCCGCGTGTGCTCGAGTTCAACTGCCGTCTCGGCGATCCCGAGACCCAACCCATCATCATGCGACTGAAGTCGGACCTGCTGGAGCTCCTTGAGCATGCCGCGCGCGGCACGCTCGATCGCATGGACGTGGAGTGGGACCGGCGTACCGCGCTGGGCGTCGTTCTCGCCGCGGCGGGGTATCCGGATGCTCCGCGCCCCGGTGATGCCATCGAGGGGCTCGACGACACGAGCGAGGACGTCAAGATCTTCCATGCCGGCACGCGGGTCACCGGCGCCGAGGTCGTGGTATCCGGGGGCCGCGTACTGTGCGTGACCGCGCTTGCCGATTCCGTCCGGCAAGCGCAGCGGCTCGCTTATGGCGCGATCACGCGCATCCATTTTCCGGGAATGCAGTTCCGCTCGGACATCGGTCATCGCGCCGTGACGCGCAAGCCCTAGGCGGGCAGACGACGCGATGACGATCGGCACCACCCGCATGCTGCGCCCGCTCTGATGGACACGGCTGCCCCGCGTGAATACTTCATCGACCTGCAGACGCGAATCGTCGCGAGCATGGAAACGCTGGAGGGGTCGCCTTTCGCAGCCGATCCTTGGGAACGGCCCGAGGGCGGTGGCGGGGTGGCGCGCATGGTCGAGGGCGGAAGCGTTTTCGAGCGCGGGGGCGTCAACTTCTCGCACGTGCGCGGCGCACATCTTCCGGCGTCGGCAACCGTCACGCGTGGCGCGATCGCGGGACGCGCGTGGGACGCGATGGGCGTGTCGCTCGTCCTGCATCCGCGCAATCCCCACGTTCCTACGGTGCACCTCAACGTGCGCATGTTCGTCGCGCACGCGCCATCCGCGGGGGAGAGCGACGTCTGGTGGTTCGGCGGCGGTATGGACCTCACGCCGTATTACGCGGTCGAAGCGGACGCGCGACATTTCCACCGGGTGTGCCGTGACGCCCTTGCGCCGTATGGGGGCGATGTCCATGCGCGCTACAAGGCCTGGTGCGACGAGTACTTCTATATCAGGCACCGCAGCGAGCCGCGCGGCATCGGCGGCATCTTCTACGACGACCTGAACGAGGGCGGATTCGAGCGCTGCTTCGCGCTGACGCGCAGCGTGGGCGACCACTTTCTCGACGCCTACCTGCCGATCGCAACGAGACGCAAGGACACACCGTACGGCGATCGCGAGCGCGAGTTCCAGACCTATCGCCGGGGGCGTTATGTCGAGTTCAACCTCGTGTGGGATCGCGGAACCCTTTTCGGGTTGCAGTCGAACGGCCGGACGGAGGCCATACTCATGTCGCTTCCGCCTGTGGTCACGTGGCGCTATGCCTGGCAACCCGAGCCCGGTACGCCCGAGGCCCGTCTCTATACCGATTTTCTCGTGCCGCGCGATTGGCTCGCCGACGAAGGATGTGCGCCATGACCGAAGACTGCGACGTGCCGCACGAGCCGCATCAGGACGAACCGTCCATCGATGCTCATCTGGCGGAGACGCCGGTCGTCTCGGAGCAAGTGTTCGACGGAAAGCTGTTGCACGTGCGGCGCGACCAGGTGCGCCTGCCGGACGGTTCGCTTGCCACGCGCGAGTACATCGTGCATCCGGGCGCCGTACTCATGTTGCCCGTTCGCGACGACGGCCGGCTCGTGGTGGTGCGCCAGTATCGTTATCCGCATCGTCGGGTGTTCCTCGAGTTCCCTGCGGGCAAGCTCGACCCCGGCGAAGACGCGCTCACCACCGCGCGACGCGAGCTCATCGAGGAGGCGGGCTATACCGCGGCGCGATGGACGCGCCTCGGGGTCGTGCACCCGGTCATCTCGTACTCGACGGAGGCGATCGAGTTGTATCTCGCCGAGGGGCTTTCGCACGTAGGCGCCAAGCTCGATGAAGGCGAGTTTCTCGAGGTGCTGGACCTCTCGGTGGACGAGATGCTCCAACGCGTCGACGACGGCCAAATCACCGATGCGAAAACGGTGGCGGCACTTCTGCTGTATGCACGTCGCCTCGGTGGACGCCTGCCGGTAGTTGCGCGCCAGCTCACGATCTCGGGTCGCGTGCAGGGCGTGGGCTTTCGCGAGAGCCTGGTGGCGGTCGCGTCGCGTGAGCGCGTCGTGGGGTGGGTGCGCAACATGCGCGACGGCACCGTCGAAGCCTTGTTGCAAGGCGAGGAAGCTGCGCTCGACCGTGTCCTCGGCTGGTGCCGGCAGGGGCCTCCTGCGGCGCGTGTGCTCCGGGTCGATGTCACCTCGGCAAACGTCGATCGCAACCTGCGCGGCTTTGCGCGGCAGCCGACCTTCTAGCGAACCGATGGCCGCCCGGTAGCTGCCTCGGCCGCTCGATGGCTGCGCCTCAGCCGATGTCGGGCGCTTCCTCGACCGCGAAAATGTCGCGCCAGGCGGCATACGATGACGCCGCCCACAAGGGCATGACAAGCACAAGACCAAGGCCCATCGTCAGCAATCCCAACCCGAGCAGCACCAGAGACAGTCCCGCGTACACGAGGAGGGGCGTGGTATTCAGCACGAAGGCATTCCAGCTCGCAGCGAAGGATTGCGCCAGCCCGACCGGCTCGAACAAGACGTGCAGGGGTACGAAGGCGACCGGCAGCGAGGCGAGCACACCGATGGCATAGACGCCCATCCATGCCGAAGCCGTGAGATCGTCCGCGCTGCCGTGCGCGAGAAAGAGATTCGCATCGGCGATCCACCACGCGGCGAACGCTTCGGCGAAAAACGTGACGAGGCTTGCAAGCACGATCGCCATGACCGCAGCGCTCGGGGCGCGAAACGCGGTGAGCGCAAATTCGATTCGTGGTGGCGCGTGGCGATCGGCCACTGCAGCGGCCACGAACATCCCGCAGGCAATGAGTGGCACGATTACCTTCGACAGCAGCGGCCAGGGGTCAGGCAGCACCTGGAAGCCGATCTCCACTAACAAAGTGAGCACGGCGAGACCCACCCACACGATGGGCCGGCGCTTGAAGAGGCGCAGCGCTTCTTCGAACCAGCGCAGCGCGTGCTGCCACGGCACCACCCGCGCGGTCAGGTGCATGAGGATCGGGGGACCGGGCGTGTTGGAGTCCGGCATCAAGGCGCAGAATGTGAAAGGGGCATGTCTAGACCGTCTCGCCGAGATAGGCGGTGCGTACCGCCGGGTTCGTGAGGAGCTCCGACGCGCCGCCCGCGAGCGTGATCTGGCCCGACTCCATGACGTAGCCGCGGTGACTCACTTCGAGCGCGAGCTTTGCATTCTGCTCGATCAGCAGCATCGTGACGCCCTCCGCGGATACGGCCCGGATCGTTTCGAACACCTTCTGCACCATGAGGGGCGCTAGACCCATCGACGGCTCGTCCAGGAGAAGAAGCTGCGGCCGACACATGAGCGCGCGGCCGATCGCGAGCATCTGCTGCTCGCCGCCCGAAAGCGTTCCGGCCGTCTGCCGGCGGCGCTCGGCAAGCCGTGGAAAGAGCGCATACACGCGATCGACGTCCTGGCGAATCGCGGCGACGTCGGAGCGCACGTAGGCGCCCATCGCAAGGTTCTCGGCGATCGTGAGCGCGCCGAACACGCCGCGTCCTTCAGGCACCATCGCGAGTCCCCGGCGCACGAGCTCGAATGAACGCCGTCCGGTGATGTTCTCGCCTCGATAGAGCACCGTGCCACGCTTCACCGGCTGCAATCCGCAGATGCCCTTGAGCGTGGTCGTCTTGCCGGCGCCGTTCGCGCCGATGAGGCACACGAGCTCACCTTCGTGCACGGCGAAATCAATGCCTTTGACGGCCTCGATGCCGCCGTAAGCAACCTCGAGCCCGGACACGTCGAGCATCGAGCGCGGCTCGTCACCGGAGTTCATGGCACCGCCGTCGCATCGACCAGATCACCGCCCAGATAAGCTGCAATCACCCGTTTGTCGCGCTGGACCTCGGACGCCGTGCCTTCGGCGATCCTGCGGCCATACTCGAGCACCAGCACGCGGTCGCACACGCTCATCACGAGCTTCATGTCGTGCTCGATCAGCAGAATGGTGGTGCCGTCGCGACGGATGGCGTCGAGCAGCTTGCGCAGTGCGGCCGTCTCCGTGGCGTTCATGCCAGCCGCAGGCTCGTCGAGGGCGAGGAGTTGCGGATCGGTGGCGAGCGCGCGCGCGATCTCGAGGCGCCGCTGATCCCCGTAGGCGAGATGCTTGGCCAGATCGTTGGCGCGACTCGCCACACCGACATAATCGAGGAGCTCATAGGCTCGTGCCTCGATTGCGCGCTCTTCGGCCCGGGTGCGCGCATCCCGGAAGATGGCTCCGATGATGCCCGCATGCGTGCGCACGTGGCGGCCGATCATCACGTTCTCGACGGCAGAAAGATTCGCAAAGAGCCGGATGTTCTGGAACGTGCGCGCGATCCCGCGAGCCGCAACCTCGTGCGGGAGAGCGCCCTCGAGCGGTTGTCCCGCGAACCAGAACGTTCCCTGGTCGGCGCGATAGATGCCCGTCAGCACGTTGAACAGCGAGGTCTTGCCTGCGCCATTGGGGCCGATCAGGCCGTAGATCTCGCCCCGGTTGATCGTGAAGCTCACGTCGACCAGCGCCTGCACGCCGCCGAAGCGCTTGCTGATCTTGCCGGCCTCCAGCAGGACGTTGCCGATCTCGCTCACACGGTTTCCTTGCGCCGCTCGAGCTCGCGCTTGCGCACCGCTGAAGGCAGGATGCCGGCGGGCCGGAACAGCATCATGAGCACGAGGGCGAGCCCGAAGAGCAGCATGCGAATCACCTCGGGCTCGACGAGCATGCGACCGAAGAGGGCCCGCTGCACGGGCTCGACCGTGTAGCGCAAGAGCTCCGGCACGAACGAAAGCAGCAGCGCACCGAGGATCACGCCCCAGATGTTGCCCATGCCGCCCAGCACGACCATCGACAGCACCATGATCGATTCAACCAGGACGAAGCTTTCAGGACTGATGAAGCCCTGCGTGGCCGAGAACACGCCGCCCGATATGCCTCCGAACGATGCGCCCATCGCGAAGGCGAGCAGCTTGAGGTTGCGCGTGTTGATGCCCATTGCGCGCGCGGCGATCTCGTCCTCGCGGATCGCTTCCCACGCCCGGCCGATGCGCGAATTCTGAAGGCGCATGTTGATCATGATGACGCCGATCAGCAGGACCACCAGCAGGTAGTAGTACTTGACCGGTCCGGACACGCCGATGCCGAGAAGCGTTGCGGGACGCGCAAAGCTGAAGCTGCCGAGCGTGAAGGGGTCGATCAGCGTGATGCCCTGCGGACCATTGGTGATGTTGACCGGTTGCGAAAGATTGTTGAGGAAGATGCGGATGATCTCGCCGAAACCGAGCGTCACGATCGCAAGGTAATCGCCGCGAAGCTTCAACGTCGGCGCACCGAGCACGACACCGAAGAGACATGCAACCGCCGCGCCGATCGGCAGAATGATCCAGAAGGGCAGGTGCAGATTGAAGTGCGGCGAAGCGAGGAGCGCATACACGTAGGCGCCCACGGCATAGAACGCGATATAGCCGAGGTCCAGCAGACCGGCGAATCCGACGACGATGTTGAGTCCCAGCGCCAGCAGCACGTACAGGATCGCGAGATTGGTGATGCGTACCCATGCGGTGCCGATGCTCGTGAGGACCAGCGGCAGCAATACCAGGCCCACGGCAATGAGCGCCAGGCCAACCCAGGCGAAGCGCGCGTCCGATCGGATCGCCTGGGGCAAGGGGAGCGCGTTGACTTTGAGTTCGGGCGTCAAGACGTGATTCAGGCGCGGTCGGCCACGCGCTCACCGAGGAGTCCCGACGGTCGGAACACGAGCACCGCAATCAGCACGAGAAATGCGAACACGTCCTGGTAATTGCTGCCGAACAGGGTGAGATTCGGGTCGCTCGTGCAACGCTCGGCGATCAGGCGCGACCACGATGCGATCTGACACAGGTTGGTGAGATCGCCCACGTAACCCGCGCCCAGCGCTTCGATGACGCCGAGCAGCAGCCCCCCCAGCATCGCGCCGCCGAGATTGCCGATGCCACCGAGTACCGCGGCCGAAAACGCCTTGAGTCCCAGCAGAAATCCCATCTGATACTGCGCGATTCCATAGTAGCTGCCCACCATCACACCCGCGACGGCGCCCAGGCCGGCGCCGATCACGAACGTAAGCGCGATCACGCGGTTGACGTCGATGCCCATGAGACCGGCCACAGCCTGATTCTGGGATGTCGCCCGCATCGCGATGCCGAGCTTGGTCCGATAGACCAGCGCGAGCAGGCCGCCCATCATCGCCAGCGAGGCGACGATGATCACGACCTGCACGTTGGTGATCGTCGCACCATTGGCGGTATCGCTGACGTGATAGGCGACGGTGTGGATGATTTGCGGATACGCCAGCGGATTGCGGCTCCACACGATCATCGCGAGGTGCTGCAGGATGATCGAGAGCCCGATCGCCGTGATGAGAGGCGCGAGCCGCGGCGCGCCGCGCAGCGGTCGGTACGCCACGCGCTCGAGCGTATAGCCCACGCCCATGCACACGGGGATCGCGGCCAGCGTGCCGATGATGACGATGATCAGCGGTGAAAGCGAGGTGCCGGCGGCGGTCAGCGCGGTGATCGTGGTGTAAGCGACCATCGCGCCGATCATCACCACTTCGCCATGCGCGAAGTTGATGAGCTGGATGATGCCGTACACCATCGTGTAGCCGAGCGCGACGACGGCGTACACGCTGCCGAGCGTGAGGCCGTTGATCATCTGCTGCAGGAAGGTGTCCACTCGCGAAGTATCCTACCAGCAGAACACAGCGGGCTCCCTACCGGCTGGAGCGTCCATCAGGACGAAAAAAAACGGCGCCCTCGCGAGCGCCGTTGGTGGTGCAGCGACGTGCGTTCTACTTCTTCGCGGCGTCAGCCTTCGTCGCGTCGGCGCTGGGCGTCGCCGATGCGGTTGCCCCCGGACCCGTCGCACTCGAAGACGAGCCAGGCGCACTCGCGGTGGCGGTGGTCGACGTCGAAGCCGTCGCGGCGCCGGACGCACCCTTCATGAAATCGGCGAAGGCGACGCTTTTGCCGCTCTTCACCACTGCGATCGGGTCGAGCTTGCCGTCCTTCATCGTGAAGATGGTGATTTCGGCATCCTTGCGATCGCCCTTGTCGTCGAACTCGATGTGTCCCGTGGCGCCGTCGAAGCTGATCTTCTGGAGTGCCGGCAGGTACTTCGCGGGATCGGCCGAATCGGCCTTTTGCATCGCGGCGATCAGGAGATTGGCCGAGTCATACGTGAAAGGCGCGTAGATGATCGGGTCGACGTTGAACCTCGACTTGTATGCGTCGAGGAAGCTCTTGCTGGCAGCCTGCACCGGCAGCCCCGCCTGTGAGCAGATGAATCCCTGCGCTGCCTGGTCGCCGGCGAGCTCCTTCATCTTGTCCGTGCATGCGCCGTCACCGAACGAGAACACGGCCTTGATGCCGAGCTCGCGAGCCTGCTTCAGCATGGGACCGCCGGTCGCGTCCATGCCGCCGTAGAACACCGCGTCAGGGTTGCGTCCCTTCATCTTGGTGAGGATCGCCTTGAAGTCGGTGGCCTTGTCGTTGGTCTTCTCACGCGCAACCACGTTGACCCCCGCAGCCTTCAGCGTCTTCTCCACCTCGTTGGCGAGCCCTTCGCCGTACGCGGTGGCGTCATCGGCGATCGCGACCGTCTTGATCTTCATCGATTGCAGGTACTGCGCGATAGCCGGTCCCTGCTGATCATCGCGACCCACCACCCGAAACACGTTCTTGAACCCCTGCTCGGTGAGCTTGGGGTTGGTGGCGGAGCCCGAGATCATCGGAATGCCGCCCTGGTTGTATACGGCGGAGGCGGGAATCGTCACGCCGGAGTTGAGGTGACCGACCACGCCGGCGACTTTGGCATCGACGAACTTCTGCGCGATCGTCGGCCCCATCTTGGGATCGGCCTGGTCATCCTCGGCCTGGAGCTCGAACTTGACGGTCTTGCCACCGAGCTTCATGTTCTTGGTGTTCGCCTGCTCGACAGCGAGGCGCGCGCCGTTCTCGTTGTCCTTGCCCAGATGGGCGATCCCGCCGGTGAGGGGCCCGGCGTGGCCGATCTTCACGGTCACGCTGTCAGCGGCCGCCGTCGCGGGTGCCGCAGGCGCGGTCACCGTGGTTGTTTTGGTGTCTTCCTTGCTGCAGCCATAGGCCGCAAGCACGGCTGCGGCAACGAGGGTCAAACCGATGTGGCGGGAAGTTATCATTTGTGTGATTTTCATTGGCGGGTACTCCAAAAACCAGAATTGGATGGGAAAGGCGGGCCATTATTGGTCGGGCCCCCTGCAGTGTCAATCACTTGCGGTCGCGCCCACGCGATCGTCAGGCCATCGGCGCCTGCAGCATCCTGTCGCAGGACACTTGTCCGGGCGCAGGGCGCGCACTACAGTGGCCAGCTTGCACGGACGGGCGACGCGAGGGCCCGCGATCGCCAATGAATCCGAACCTCGTGCGTGAGGCATCTTAGGGATGGGCACGCGTGTTGCCGGGGGCGCGCCCAGACGAGCGGCCCGGAGTACAAGCGAAGCGGCAGGCAGTACGCACCCGGCGAGCCGAGCCGACAAAAAAAAGGCATGCGCTTTCAGAGTGCATGGAGAAAGAGAATGGGAAGCGTAAAGAGACGCCGAGGTCGCGTACTGCTCGTGGCAGGCATCGCGCTACTCGTGGCCATCGGCAGCGCCACGGCTTACCGGGTCATGAAAGGGCGGCAGACAACACCGCCCGCGGCGGTCGCGTTCGAATTCACCCGTGGGGATCTCGCCCAGGTCGAAATGCGCCCCCTTGCGCGGTGGTTACCCATCTCGGGCGCTCTGCAACCGGTGAAGCTCGCGACGGTTAAATCGAAAAGCTCCGGCGACGTGATCTCGATCGCAGTGCGCGAAGGCCAGAGCGTCAAGGCAGGCGATGTGCTCGCCCGCATCGATACCTCGGATCTAGAAGCCAGGCTCGCCGAGCGCGCCGGCGCGCTCGAGGCGGCACGCGCACAACTCGCGCTCGCCGAGAAGACCCGCGACGTCAACATGAAGCTGCTGAAGCAAAACTTCATTTCGCAGAACGCCGCTGACAACACCGAATCGAGCTACACCGTCGCGAAGGGTCAGGTGAAGTCGGCCGAAGCGCAGGTGCAGCTCGCCCGCAACGCCATGCGCGATTCGGTGGTGGTGGCTCCGATTTCGGGCATTGTCGCCAAGCGCCACGTGCAGCCCGGCGAGAAGGTGGCATTCGACTCGCCGATCGTCACGGTCGTCGATCTGCGCGAGCTCGAGCTGCAGGCCCTCGTGCCGGCGGTCGACGTGCCGGAGCTCAGCGTTGGCATGCCGGTCGAGCTCGCGGTCGACGGCTTCGATCGGCGTTTCGCAGGGCGCATCGAGCGCATCAGTCCCGCTACGGAGCCCGGCACACGGTCGCTCGTCGTGTACGTGGGATTGAGCAATGCCGAGAACGCACTGAAGAGCGGGATGTTCGCGAGCGGCCGGATCGCACTCTCGTCGAGCATGCCCGCACCCACGCTGCCGCTCACCGCGGTGCGCAACGACGCGGGGCAGACGTACATATGGGTGATCCGCGAAAACAAGCTGGTGCGGCGCGCGGTCGTCACGGGCCGGCGCGATGACGAAGCCGGCGTGATCGAGATCAAGACGGCGCTGACCCCCGACACGCCTGTGCTCGCCGCGCGCTTCGACAACCTCAAGGAAGGAGCGCCCGCGATCGTGCGCGCGCCGACTCCCTCGAATTCGCGCTCCGGCTAGGCCGCGCGCGGACTCTGCCGTACTTCGAAACGCTGCTCGCGCGAGGAGCGCACGCCATGTGGATCACCCGCGTCTCGATCAACAACCCGGTCTTCGCCACGATGGTGATGCTCGGTCTCACCGTGCTCGGCGTGTTCGCGTATCAACGCCTGCGGGTCGAGCAGATGCCCGAGGTGAACCTGCCCTACGTGCTCGTCGTCACGAGCTACCCCGGAGCGTCGCCTGAGTCGGTCGAGTCCGATGTCACGAAGCCGCTGGAGTACGCGATCAATGCGATCGCCGGCGTGAAGCTCATCCGCTCGAACTCGCTCGAAGGACAAAGCCAGGTGTTCGCGGAGTTTCGCCTCACGACGGAGATGGGCCGCGCGATGCAGGACGTGCGGGACAAGGTGGCCCAGGTGCGGCCGAGCTTTCCGCGTGACGTCAAGGATCCGCTCGTGATCCGCGCCGACAACGAAAACGTGCAGCCGGTGGTGTCGCTGGCGGTGATGTCCCAGACGCTGGATCTGCGCGACCTCACGTCGTTGACCGATCAGACGATCGTGAAAGGCCTCGAGAACGTGCCGGGGGTCGCCCGCATCGACGTGAATGGCCGGGTCGCGCGCCAGATCCTGATCCAGCTCAAGCCCGCCGCGATGCATGCGCTCGGCATTGGCGTCGATCAGGTGATCGCTGCGGTGCGTGCCGCGAACCAGGACGTGCCCGCCGGGCGCATCTCGCGTGGGGCTACGGACGCCGTGGTGCGCGTCGAGGGCAAGATCAAGGACCCGGGTCAATTCGCCCGCGTGGTGGTTGCGCAGCAAGGCGGCGCGCCGGTCTATCTCTCGCAGGTCGCGGACGTGATCGATGGCGAGAAGGAGGAGACCTCGATTGCGCGCATCAATGGCCGGCCCGCCATCTCGCTCGACCTGCAGAAGGCGCAGGACGCCAACATCGTGGAGACCGGCGCCTACATCAAGGATGCGGTGAAGGTGCTGCGCGAGCGTCTGCCTTCAGACGTCGAGCTGCGTGTCGGGTACTCGAGCGCGGATGCGGTGGAGGCGAGCGTCAACCGGGTCAAGCACACCATTCTCGAAGGGGCGCTGCTCACGGTGGTCATCGTGTTCCTGTTCCTGCACAGCTGGCGCAGCACCATCATCACCGGCCTCACGCTGCCCATCGCGGTGATCGCAACCTTCATCGCGCTGTACGCGTTCGGGTTCACGCTCAATTTCCTGACGCTCATGGCCCTGTCGCTGTGCATCGGCCTTCTAATCGACGATGCGATCGTGGTGCGCGAGAACATCGTGCGCCATCTCGCGATGGGCAAGTCGCACGCGGTGGCCGCGCGCGAGGGCACCGACGAGATCGGGCTCGCCGTGATGGCCACCACCTTCGCGATCGTCGCCGTGTTCGTGCCGATCGCGTTCATGAGCGGCCTCATTGGAAAGTTCTTCTTCCAGTTCGGGCTCACGGTCACGGTGGCCGTGCTCGTGTCGCTCTTCGTGAGCTTCACGCTCGATCCCATGCTCTCGTCGGTATGGCGCGATCCGCCGGGCTTGCGCTTCAACCGTGTGCCATGGCTGGGTCGCGCGATGGACCGGGTCGAGGGCATCATCGAAACGATTCACGAGGTGTATGCCGATGTGCTCGAGTGGGCGCTTGCGCATCGCGTGAAAGTGCTGCTGCTCGCGCTCGGTCTCTTCATCGGCAGCTTCTTCGTGTTGCCTCTGGTGGGTACCGAATTCGTGCCCGAGGGTGACCAGGGATTTCTTTCCTTGCGTCTCAACACGCCCGTGGGGTCGAGCCTTCAGTTCACCGACCGCAAGGTGCGCCAGGTCGAGGAGATCCTGACGCGCTTCCCCGAGGTCGATCTCGCGCTCACGACGGTGGGCACCGAAGAGGGGCGCAACTACGCGCGGGTCAATCTACGACTCAAGCCGCGCAGTGAGCGCGCGCGTTCGCAGAAAGACCTGGAGCGTGCGATTCGCGAGGCACTGCGGCCCTTGCCTGGCATCCAGCTGTCGGTTGGTTTCAATCGGCCCATCTTCGTCAACATCCTCGGCCCCGACCCGGACACCCTGTCGGCGGTGATGAAGGAGTTCGAAGCCAAAGTGGCAAAGATCCCGGGGATTGCGGATCTCGAGACATCGGACAAGGCAGCGAATCCCGCCCTGTCGGTGCGTCTCAATCACGCCGCGGCAGCCGATCTGGGTGTCACGGTGCAGCAGGTCGGCGCCGCGCTGCGGCCGCTTCTGGCCGGCGATACGGTGACGTACTGGCAGGGACCCGACGGCCAGAACTATGAGGTCAACGTGCAGCTCGCCAAGAAGGACCGGCAGCTCGCCTCGGATCTCGCGAACCTCTACATCACGTCGTCGCGCGCGGGCGCCGATGGGCAGCCACGCCTCGTGCCGCTCCGGCAGGTCGCTGACATCGTCGAGAGCACGAGCCCGCAGATCATCAAGCGGCAGGAGCTGCAGCGCCGGGTGGCGCTCTACGCCTCCGCCGAAGGGCGACCTTCCGGCGACGTTGGCACCGACGTGCAGAAGCTCGTCACCGATACCAAGTTGCCCCCGGGCTACCGTTTTTCGATCGGCGGACAGCAGCAGGACATGGTGGAGTCCTTCCAGGCGGCGCTCGCGGCCCTGGCGCTGGCGATCGTATTCATCTACTTCATCCTGGCATCGCAGTTTGCAAGCTTCACCCAGCCGCTCGCGATCATGGCGTCGCTGCCGCTGTCGCTCATCGGCGTGTTCCTCGGGCTGCTGCTCACGGGCACGACGCTCAACATCTTTTCGATCATCGGCTGCATCATGCTGATGGGGCTTGTCACCAAGAACGCGATCCTGCTCGTCGATTTCGCGAATCGCGCACGTCGATCCGGCGCGTCGCTGCACGATGCGCTGATGTCCGCGGGCCAGGTGCGGCTGCGTCCGATCCTGATGACCACCGCGGCGATGATCGGCGGCATGTTGCCGCTCGCGCTCGGCCTCGGCGAGGGCGGCGAGACGCAGGCACCGATGGGACGCGCGATCATCGGGGGCGTGACGACGAGCACCCTACTCACACTCGTGGTGGTGCCCGTCCTGTATGGCTACCTCGACGCCTGGAGCGAGCGGCGCCGAACCCGTCGCGCAGGAGCGCCAGGCGATGCGACTGCGTTGCCGGGTGTTGCTTCGGCCACAGGAGATTGACGGGTGACCAGCCATGCTTTCATGCAGGATGCGCATCGGGATGCCTTGGGTGGGCGCCTGCGCTGGTTGCCGCGAATCCGTGCGGACCTTGGGGTGCCACCGCATGGGATAATCGGACGCATGGACATGGAACAGGCACGCTTCAACATGGTCGAGCAGCAGATCCGTACGTGGGATGTGCTCGATCAGGACGTGCTCGATCTCCTGTTCTCCGTGAAGCGTGAAGGCTTCGTCCCCATGGCCTATCGGATGCTCGCCTTCGCTGATCTGGAGATTCCGCTCGGTGACGGGCAGAAGATGTGGACCCCGAAGCTCGAGGCACGCGTGGTGCAGGAGCTTCGCATTCGGCCGGACGAGCACGTCCTTGAAATCGGGACCGGCAGTGGATATCTCACCGCGCTGCTTGCCGCCCGTGGCGCTCGGGTCACGAGCGTCGAGATCAATCCGCGGCTCGCCGAGGAAGCGCGTGCGAAGCTCGCTCGCGCCAAGGTCGGCGCTTCGCTGGCGCACGGGGATGGCGCGCGAGGATGGGGACGCGAGACGTACGACGCCATTGTCCTCACGGGCTCGACGCCGGTGCTCGCCGATGCCATCCTGGAGCAGCTCAAGCCCGGTGGCCGCGTCTTCGCCGTGATCGGCGAGCCGCCGGTGATGAAAGCGCGCATGACGCACTGGATCGCCGAGGGTTCTTATACGGTCGAGGATCTGTTCGAGACCGTCATCGAGTCGTTGCTCAACGCACCCGTCCCGTCGCGGTTCGAGTTCTGATGTCATCCCCGCGCAAACGACTGCTGATCGCAGCGGTGGGGTGGGTGTGCGCTGGCGCCACGATGCAGGCCGCCGCCGAGGACCTGATGCAGGTCTACCGCGAAGCGCAGCAGAACGATCCTGTGCTCGCCGGCGCCCGGGCCACGTGGTCGGCGACGCAGGAGCGCCTGCCCCAGGCTCGCGCGGCCTTGCTG
>JALYXY010000124.1 GCA_030946875.1 Pseudomonadota bacterium
GGTGGACCTGCGCTACCGCAACGGATTTGCTGCACGGGTGCCAGCGTTTCGTGAGCGCCCACCAAAGAAGACGGCCTAGCAAGAGGATGCAATGAGCGCCACGCAGGGAAGCGACGAGAGGACCGGATGGTGAAGGACAGCAAGAACTTGATCGTGGGCCTCGATATCGGCACGTCGAAGATCGTCGCCATCGTCGCCGAGATCGCGCCCGATGGGGCCTTCAACGTGATTGGCCTTGGCTCCCAACCTTCGCGCGGGCTCAAGAAGGGCGTGGTCGTGAACATCGAGGCGACGATGGCCTCCATTCAGCGCGTGCTCGAGGAAGCCGAGCTCATGGCCGACTGCCGCATCACCGAGGTCTACACCGGCATCGCAGGCAGTCACATCCGGAGCCTCAACTCGAGCGGCATGGTGGCGATCAAGGAAAAGGAAGTCACACAGGCGGACATCGACCGCGTGGTCGAGACCGCAAAGGCCATCGCGATACCGAACGACCAGCAGATCCTGCACATCCTGCCGCAGGAATTCATCATCGATGGCCAGGAAGACGTGCGCGAGCCGCTCGGCATGAGCGGCGTGCGTCTCGAGGTCAAGGTGCACATCGTGACCGGTGCGGTGTCGGCCGTGGAAAACATCACCAAGTGCGTTCGACGTTGCGGGCTCGAGGTCAAGGACATCATTCTCCAGCCGCTCGCCTCTTCGATCGCTGTCCTCAACGACGACGAGAAGGAGCTGGGCGTATGTCTGATGGATATCGGTGGCGGCACCACGGATCTCGCGGTGTTCTCAGGCGGCGCGATACGCCACACCGCCGTGATCCCGATTGCCGGCGACCAGGTCACGAACGACATCGCCATGACGCTGCGCACGCCCACCAAGGAAGCCGAGGAGTTGAAGCTCCGTCACGGGTGCGCGTTGCGTCAGCTCGCCAATGCAAACGAAATGATCGAAGTGCCGGGCGTCGGCGAGCGCGGCCCGCGCAAGCTGTCCCGGCAAATGCTGGCCGAAGTCATCGAACCACGCATTGAGGAGCTCTACACGCTGGTCCAGGCAGAGCTCCGCCGGAGCGGCTTCGAGGAGCTTCTTTCGTCGGGTGTGGTGCTCACCGGCGGATCGGCTTTGCTCCAGGGCATGACCGAGTTGGGCGAGGAAGTTTTCCATCTCCCGGTACGCGTCGGGGTGCCCGCTTATTCGGGCGGGCTCGCCGAAGTGGTGCGCAGCCCGCGTTACGCGACCGCCGTCGGGCTTCTGCTCGAGGGACGTGACCAATTTCTGCGCGCCGAGCAGTCGCGCGCCCAGACCACCGGCATCGGCGGCGCGGCGGAGCGCATGAAGCAATGGTTCAAGGCAAATTTCTGATCAGGTATGAGGCGACAGGGATCACGTATCAGGCACGTCATAACAACTCGACAGTTTTTCGCAATAGGCATCGAAACGGAAAGCAGCAGCAAATACGGCAGCGGCGGGACTCGGGATCCTTCCCGATACCCGATACCCGACCGCTGACCTCTGAACCCGACAGGAGAAAGGAAGCACACCATGTTTGAAATCATCGACCAACCCGCCGTAGAAGGCGCTGTCATCAAGGTCATCGGCGTGGGCGGCTGCGGCGGTAACGCCGTGGAGCACATGATCTCGAAGAACCTGGGCGGCGTGGAATTCATCTGCGCCAATACCGATGCACAGGCACTGAAGCGCTCCACGGCGCGGACGCAGCTGCAGCTGGGAGGCACCCTCACGCGCGGCCTCGGCGCGGGCGCCAAACCGGAGATCGGACGCGATGCCGCGAACGAGGATCGCGACCGGATCAGCGAGCTCATCGAAGGCGCCGACATGCTCTTCATCACCGCCGGCATGGGCGGGGGTACGGGCACGGGGGCAGCGCCCGTCATCGCGGATATCGCGAAGACCATGGGCATTCTGACCGTTGCCGTCGTGACAAGGCCGTTCTCGTTCGAAGGCAAGCGTCAGCGCGTGGCCACCGCCGGCATCGAGGAGCTTTCCAAGAAGGTGGACTCGCTCATCGTGATCCCGAACGACAAGCTGATGACGGTGCTCGGCGAAGACGTATCGGTCCTCGACGCGTATGCGGCGGCCAACGACGTGCTGCATGGCGCGGTCTCGGGCATCGCTGAAGTCATCAACAACCCGGGGCTTGTGAACGTCGACTTTGCCGACGTGCGCACCGTCATGGGCGAGGTCGGGATGGCCATGATGGGCTCGGCGACTGCCGCGGGCATCGACCGGGCGCGCACGGCCGCACAGCAGGCGGTGAAGAGCCCGCTGCTCGAGGACGTGAATCTGCTCGGCGCGCGTGGCGTGCTCGTCAACATCACGGCATCGGCTGGCCTCAAGATGAAGGAGTACCACGAGGTCATGAACACCATCAAGGAGTTCACGGCCGACGACGCGATGGTCATCGTAGGGACGGTGATCGATGACGCGATGGAGGATCGTCTGCGCGTGACGATGGTCGCGACGGGTCTCGGCCCGGTGGCCGGAGCGAAGCGCCCGCCCAACATCCAGCTCGTCGAGCCCGTGATCGCCCGTACCGGCACCGACGACTCTGTCGGGGCACGGATGGACCACGGCAACCCGAACTACGAGGACTACGACGCACCGGCCGTGGTGCGGCGGGGTCGTCAGCCTTCTTCGTCCTCGTCTTTGCCGTCGTTCGATGCGGCGGAGATCCCGGCGTTTTTGCGCAAGCAGGCCGACTGAAGCGACAGGTCACCGGGGGCATGGCGGCGTCTGCCGCGATGTCCCCCGGTGCCGTGGCGGCGCGGGGTCCAATGTGCTAAGATACGTGCTAAATCATTGACCACGCGCAATATTCACGCTGCGCCCCCATCCCAATCAAACCGTTCCAGAGCACCCCAATTCGCCGCTATCCAATGTCGATGTTGAAGCAACGCACGCTCAAGACGTCGATCAAGTCAACCGGCGTGGGGCTTCACACGGGCGCGCGCGTCGAAATGACGATGCGACCGGCGCCGATCGACACGGGCATCGTGTTTCATCGCATCGATCTGCGGCAACCGGTCACGATTCCGGCTCATGCGTCCTATGTAGGTGACACGCGCCTTTCGTCCACGCTCGAAAAGGATGGCGCACGGCTTTCGACCGTCGAGCACATCCTGTCTGCGCTTGCCGGGCTCGGCGTCGACAATCTGCACATCGATGTCGCCGGTCCCGAGGTTCCGATCATGGACGGCAGCGCGGGCCCGTTCGTGTTCCTGCTGCAGTCAGCAGGCATCATCGAGCAGGATGCCGCGAAGCGTTATCTGAAGATCCTTTCCGCCGTGGAAGTTCGCGATGGCGACAAGTGGGCTCGATTCGAGCCCTTCGACGGTTTCAAGCTCGATTTCACGATCGACTTTCCGCACCCGGTGTTCGGGAGCGAAAACCGGCACGTCATCATCGATTTCGCGAAGCATTCGTACGTGAAGGAAGTCGCGCGGGCGCGCACGTTCGGCTTCATGCAGGACGTCGAGGCGATGCGCTCAGCCGGGCTTGCGCTCGGGGGTAGCCTGCAGAATGCAATCGTGCTCGACGAGTTCCGCGTCCTCAACACTGAAGGGCTGCGCTACGACAACGAGTTCGTGAAGCACAAGGTGCTCGACGCGATCGGCGACCTGTATTTGCTCGGGCGGCCGCTCGTCGGCCAGTACACCGCCTACAAGTCGGGACACGGCCTCAACAACGCGCTTGCGCGGACCCTTCTTGCACGCAAGGACGCCTTCTCCATCGTCACCTTCGCTGCGGACGCGGAAGTGCCTTCGGCGTTTCAGGACTGGCAACTCGCTCCCGCCTGATGCGTTGAACACGGCCCGACACGGGCCCTGACCGAGCGCTGAGCCCGTGGTCGTCGTTCGCCTGCTGCTCTTCCTCGCGCTTGCCACGGTGGCGGGTGCCGGACTCTTCTATCTCTTCACCCGTGATCGCCGGTACCTGCGCTTCATTGCGCAAGTCATCAAGTACACCATCCTGCTGCTCGTGGGCGTGATGCTGTTCTTCGTCTTCGAGCGCCTGCTCCTCCTCGCCTAGCGGTCGCCTGCGAGCTAGCCACCGCCCGTGCGGCGCAGAAGCCGCGTGAGCGCCGCCTTGAGGGGCCCTGCGGCAAGCTCACCGCGCAGCCGAGCGATCGGCGCCAGCGCTCCGTGCTCCAGCGTCTGCCGCGCTTCCCGGGGCTGTACGGGTGCTGCGGAACTGACCTGTACGCGAACCCGCACGCCACAGCAGACCCATCCTTCCCGCTGCAGGGCCACGGCAAGCTCGGGCGTGCGCTGACGAACCGCGGCGGCGACCGCTCCGGCGGGGGCGATGAGCTCGACCTCACCGGTGTCGAGCTCGCAGGCGCGAATACGCTCCGCCAGCTGACGCGGAAGGTAACGGCGCACGGCGAGGAGCAGCGCTTGCTCGCGCGCGTAACGGGATTGCCACGCGGCGAGAGTCGCATCCTCGGCAATCACGTGCTTGAGCGGGCGCGGTGCGCGTTTCATCCGCGGCGCTCTTTGCCCGAAGCGGCGCATGCCTGCGGCCGCAAGGGTGCCTGAAAGCCGGGGCGTAAGCGCCTGCACCGTATGGTAAACTTCGCCGATTCGCTGACGGCAGACGCTCGTGAGCCAGCCTCGGCTCGGGCGACAAACCACTTCGGTGCCCGCGTTCTTGACGGCGCACCGAACGCTCGACCCGAAAATCGCGGCAGTCGGTGGGCGCATCGTCGCCAGGGGCTGTCACCAGAACTCGACCGAGCATTGGGGGTGAGGTTGTCCTCACCCCTTGTTTTTGGCTCCGGCGGGAACATCTATCAGGCTCCTAATCTCGTCTCATGATCTCCAATATCCTCACCCGAATGTTCGGCAGCCGCAATGAGCGTCTGCTGAAGCAGTACTCGCAGGTCGTGCGGCAGATCAACGCACTGGAGCCTGGGATCGCGGGTCTTTCGGACGCAGAGCTGGCCGGCAAGACCCCCCAGTTCAGGACGCGCGTGGCCGGTGGCGAGGAGCTCGACACCATTCTGCCGGAAGCCTTCGCGGTCGTGCGCGAGGCAGCGAAGCGCGCGCTGCAGATGCGGCACTTCGATGTGCAGCTCATGGGCGGAATGGCGCTGCACCAGGGCAAGATCGCGGAGATGCGCACGGGCGAGGGCAAGACGCTCGTCGCGACACTGCCGGCGTATCTCAACGCCCTGGCCGGCAAGGGCGTTCATGTGGTGACCGTGAACGACTATCTTGCGCAGCGCGATGCCGACTGGATGGGCCGTATCTATCGATTTCTCGGCCTGACAGTTGGCGTCAATCTCTCGCAGATGTCCCACCCCGAGAAGCAGGTCGCCTACGCCGCCGATATCACCTACGGCACCAACAACGAGTACGGTTTCGACTATCTGCGCGACAACATGGTGTTTCAGGCGAGCGAGCGGGTGCAGCGCACTCTGCATTACGCCATCGTCGACGAAGTGGACTCGATCCTCATCGACGAAGCCCGCACGCCACTCATCATTTCGGGTCAGGCAGAGGACAACGTCGAGCTCTACCATCGTCTGGATGCGATCGTGCCCAAGCTCACGAAGCAGCCGGAGGAGAAGGGCGAAGGCGACTACTTCGTCGACGAGAAGGCGCACCAGGTGCTGCTGTCGGAGCACGGTCACGAGCACTCGGAGCAGCTGCTGAGCGAAGCGGGTCTCCTCGCGGCAGGGTCGAGCCTCTACGACGCGCACAACATCGCGCTCGTGCACCATCTCTATGCGGCCCTGCGCGCGCATGCGCTCTTTCACCGCGATCAGCATTACGTGGTGCAGAACGGCGAGGTGATCATCGTCGACGAGTTCACCGGACGCCTGATGGCAGGTCGGCGCTGGTCCGACGGCCTGCACCAGGCAGTCGAAGCCAAGGAAGGTGTTCCGATCCAGCGCGAGAACCAGACGCTTGCATCGATCACGTTCCAGAACTACTTCCGCATGTACGGCAAGCTCGCGGGAATGACCGGAACGGCCGACACCGAGGCCTTCGAGTTCCAGCAGATCTATCACTTGGAAACCGTGGTGATCCCGACGCACAAGTCGATGGTGCGCAAGGACGAGAACGACCTCGTGTTTCGCACCTTCCAGGAGAAGGTCACCGCGATCATCGCCGACGTCCGCGATTGTCACGAGCGCGGTCAACCCGTGCTGGTCGGCACCACGTCGATCGAGAACTCCGAGCTCCTGTCGAAATTCCTCGAGAAGGAGAAGCTTCCGCACCAGGTGCTCAACGCCAAACAGCATGCGCGCGAGGCCGAGATCGTGTCGCAGGCCGGGCGCAGCAGCGTCATCACGATCGCCACCAACATGGCGGGTCGTGGAACCGACATCGTGCTCGGCGGCAGCGTCGAACCGCAGATCCTCACCATCCGCGACAACACGGAGCTCGCCCCCGACGAGCGCGACCGGCAGATCGCGAAGCTGCGCGAGGACTGGCAAAAGCTGCACGACCAGGTCGTCGCTGCGGGCGGGCTGCACATCGTGGGCACCGAGCGGCATGAATCCCGGCGCATCGACAATCAGCTGCGCGGCCGTTCAGGTCGGCAGGGCGATCCGGGGTCTTCGCGGTTCTATCTCTCGCTCGAGGATCCCCTGCTTCGCATCTTCGGCGGTGAGCGCCTTTCCGCCATCATGACAAGGTTGAAGATGCCCGAGGGGGAGCCGATCGAGCATCCCATCGTGAATCGTTCCATCGCCAAGGCGCAGAACCGCGTCGAATCGCGCAACTTCGACATCCGCAAGCAACTGCTCGAGTACGACGACGTCGCCAACGATCAGCGGCGGGTGATCTACCAGCAGCGCAACGAGCTGCTCGAAACGAGCGACATCTCGGAGACGATCCGAAACATGATCAGCGGGTTCGTCGAGGAGACGGTGCGGCGATTCGTGCCCGCGGACTCGGTCGAAGAGCAATGGGACATTCCCGGGCTCGAGCACGCGCTTGCGGCCGACTTCCAGATGCAGTCGCCGGTCAGCGAATGGGTGAAGGCGGACGCCGATCTCTCGGGAGACACGATACGCGAGCGGCTCGTGGAGGCGGCGCTCGCGCAGTACTCGCAAAAAGAGGGGCTGGTCGGTCCCGAGCTCATGCGGCAGTTCGAGCGGAGCCTCATGTTGCAGACGGTCGACGGGCAGTGGCGCGACCATCTCGCGAATCTGGATCACCTGCGGCAGGGCATCCATCTGCGCGGCTATGCGCAGAAGAATCCGAAGCAGGAGTACAAGCGCGAGTCCTTCGAGCTTTTCTCGGACATGCTCGACCGCATCAAGCACGACGTCGTGAAAGTCGTGCTCACGGTGCAGGTCAGGAGCCAGGAGGACGTGCAGGCCGTAGAAGAAGCGCCGCCCGTTTCCAACGTGCGCTATCAGCACGCCGACTACGAGGAAGCACTCGCGATGGCCGATGGCGAGCAGGAGGCAGCCGTCGGCGGTGGGCCCGCAGCGCAGCCATTCGTGCGGGGCGAAAAGATCGGCCGCAATGACCCGTGCCCCTGCGGCTCGGGCCGGAAGTACAAGCAGTGTCACGGCAAGCTCGGCTGACGCGCGAGCTGCCAGTGAAGGTAGGCGCCCCATGCGCGGTGCAGCGCAATTCCAGCGGCGGCGCGTGCCGTTCAGGCCGCAAGAAACCGCCGATACCTTCGTAAGCAGGTCAGATGCCCGTCCGATATAACCCGCCCGCGGCGACGGATCTTTTACCGGTCCCCGGAGTTCGCCTGGGCTCTGCGCGCGGGCATATCAAGAAGTGGGATCGGGACGACGTCGTTTTAATGACCTTCAACCCCGGGTCGGTGGCCGCGGGCGTGTTCACGCAGAACCGGTTTGCCGCCGCGCCCGTGCGCGTGTGTCGGGAGCATCTATCGCAGCGCTCCGACGTGCGTGGCGTCGTCATCAACGCCGGCAATGCGAACGCGGGTACCGGCGAAGCGGGGCTTGCCGCGGCTCATGCATGTTGCATCGCAACGGCGCGCGCGCTCGGCTGCGCGCCACAACAGGTGTTGCCGTTTTCGACCGGCGTCATCATGGAACCGCTGCCTGTCGAGCGCATCGTTCACGCCTTGCCCGCTGCGCAGCTCGCGCTGGACGAGTCCAACTGGTTCGCCGCCGTATCCGCCATCATGACCACCGACACGGTGCCGAAGGGCGCTTCGCGCACCGTGGACATCGATGGCGTTGCGATCACCGTCACCGGAATCGCAAAGGGTGCCGGCATGATCCATCCCAACATGGCCACCATGCTCGGGTTCATTGCCACGGACGCCGCAGTGACGCACGACGTCCTGTCCACCCTCGTGCACCAGGTTGCGGATGCGTCGTTCAATTGCGCGACTATCGACGGCGATACGTCGACCAACGACAGCTTCCTACTCGTGGCTTCGGGCATGGCGGCGATGCAGCCGATTGCTTCCTTTAGCGATCCGCGCCTTGCAGCGCTTCGGCTTGCGATCGTCGACGTCGCGGTGACGCTTGCGCAGGCGATCGTGCGCGACGGTGAAGGTGCCACCAAGTTCATCACCATCCGCATCGAAGGCGGACGCGATCACGGCGAGTCACGGCGGGTGGCGCTCGCCATCGCGCACTCGCCGCTCGTCAAGACCGCATTCTTCGCGTCGGACCCGAATCTCGGACGCATCGTGTGCGCCATCGGCAACGCGGCAGCCCCGGATCTCGACCCGAGCGGTGTTTCGTTCTGGCTCGATGACGTTCTCGTCGTCGAAAATGGTGGTCGCTCCTCGCGCTATGACGAAGCTCAAGGTCAGCGCGTGATGAAGCAGGAGGAAATCACCGTCAAGGTCGATCTCGGCCGCGGGAATGCGGCGGCCACGATCTGGACCTGCGATCTTTCGCATGATTACGTCAGCATCAACGCCGACTACCGCAGCTGACGGGCCAGCGTCGCAATGATCGACGCCAAGGCTCTTGCTTCGCTGCTCGCGCATGCCGAGCGGGTGCTGACGCGTGCCGAGGCTGTCTTGCCAAGTCCATTGCCGGAGCCGGACTGGAGCGCACCCGCGCACCGCTGGCGAAAACGTTCGGGGCGCGGTTTTCTGCAGCCCGTCGCCCACCCGCATGCCATCGATCTCGACGAGCTCGTTGCAATCGACGAGCAAAAGCGCGTGATCGAGCAGAACACGCTCCAGTTCGTGAGCGGCCTTCCCGCCAACAATGTCCTCCTCACAGGCTCGCGCGGCACGGGCAAGTCGTCGCTCGTGAAGGCGATGCTCGTGAAATACGCGCAACAGGGCTTGCGCCTGATCGAGGTCGACAAGGCGCACCTCGTCGATCTGCCGGACATCGCCGAGCAGGTAGGCTCGCGACCCGAACGCTTCATCGTGTTCTGTGACGACCTCACGTTCGATGCCGGCGAGGCTGGCTACAACGCCCTCAAGGTGATGCTCGACGGCACGGTCGCCGCGGCACCCGCGAACGTGCTCATCTACGCGACGTCGAATCGACGGCACCTCCTGCCCGAGTACATGAGCGAGAACCTCGAGACGAAGCATCTCGGAGACGAAGTTCACCCAGGTGAGTCGGTCGAGGAAAAGATCTCGCTGTCGGAGCGCTTCGGACTTTGGATCTCGTTCTACCCGTTCACCCAGGATGACTATCTTGCCGCGGTCGAAGGCTGGCTCGAAGTCTTCGAGGTGGCAAAGCCCACCAACGCGGTAGAGAGCGAACTTCGCACCCGCGAAGCGCTGCAGTGGGCGCTGCAGCGTGGGTCGCGCAGCGGGCGCGTGGCATGGCAGTTCGCGAAGAGCCACGCCGGCCAGAAGGGCCTCCAACGGCGGCCCGGCGGGTGACGCACGGTGCGTCGCGTGATGGCATCTCATGTCCCACGGGGTAGCCGCGCCCGGCATGGCCTCCACTGTGGTGCGCGTCGCAGCAGCGGTGATCGTGCGGGCCGATGGCGCGGTGCTGCTCGCACAACGGCCGCCCGGCAAAGTGTACGAAGGCTACTGGGAATTCCCGGGTGGCAAGCTCGAGCGTGGTGAGACACCCAGGCAAGCACTCGATCGCGAGCTCGAGGAGGAACTCGGTCTGGAAGTCCGACGTGCCTGTGCGTGGCTCGTGCGCCGCTACGCGTACGCGCACGCTGACGTCGAGCTTCATTTCTTTCGAGTCTTCGCGTTCGACGGCAAACCCGTCGGTCGCGATGGACAGGCGTTCGCATGGCAGCACCCGGGACATTTCACGGTGTCGCCGCTGCTACCGGCCAACGCGCCGATCATCGAGGCGCTGCAATTGCCGCCGATCTATGCCGTGTCCGCTGCAAGTGAAATGGGCGAGTCGATCTTTCTCGAGCGGCTGCGCCATGCCATGGACGCCGGGTTGCGCCTGGTGGTCATGCGCGAGAAGTCGTGGTCGCTCGAGCGCCAACGCGCGCTGACCGATCGCGTACTGTCCATTGCCCGATCGTACGGCGCCAGGGTTCTGCTCAATGGGAGCGATGGCCACGCACGCCAGTGGGGCTGCGACGGAGTGCACTGGACATCCGCCATGCTCGCGAATGCATCGCTGCGGCCGGAGGATCTCCTGTGCGCGGCGTCCTGCCATGACGCAGCGGAGGTGCAACGCGCGGGCGAGCTCTCACTCGACTTCGTGGTGCTCGGGCCGGTTCTCAAAACCCTTTCGCATCCCGTAGCAACTCCGCTTGGATGGAAAGCGTTTGCAAGCGCGATCGAGCACACGAGCGTGCCGGTGTTTGCGTTGGGCGGCCTTACGGGCAACGACCTCACGACCGCCATCGACCACGGTGCGCACGGCGTGGCGCTACGTTCGGCCGTCTGGCGTCCATAGCCGCAGCAGGTGCGGCGCTAGTCCTCTTCGCCGGTTTTGGGCGCAGGCAAATCGTCGGGGTCGACCGGCTCTGCGGGGATCCGGTAAGCCTCCGAGGCCCACGCGCCGAGGTCGATCAGCTTGCAGCGTTCGGAGCAGAAGGGTCGCCAGCGGGACTGCGGAGTCCACTCGACAGGCTTGGCGCAATGCGGACACGCAACGATGTGGAGTCGGGGCATTGCTGGCTATCGAGCGTTGCATGCTCGCGCAGCACGGCGCACGCCAGAAGGCGCGCGACGGCAGCGCGCTAGAGGTTGCAGAAGATGAGCTCGAACTCGACGTCGCGGTCGTAAACCGTTCCGCGTTCCATCGCACTCAGACCGACGAACCGAATGTTCAGTGCGTACTTGTTGGCGCTGATCTCGGGCACGCACGGGAGGCTTCGCGGCACCGCGAGCCGCAGCAGCTGCGCGACCTTCGATGTCGTCAACATGAGCTGGAAAACCCCTCGATACGCCGTGTGTTGCGAAACGCGACCGTTGTCGCGCAGCAATCTCAGGACGATGCCGAGGCCATCGTGAATCGCGAGGAACGGGGCGAGCCACCCGCGAAGGTCCCTCTGCCGGGCAGTCGCATCGCCGTGCAGCCAGTAGTGGTATGCAGGCAGATCGAACTCGCATACGCCACCGGGGATCGCGGTGCGTTGCTTGATGGTCATGAGCCACTCGTTCTCGCGCAAGTGCTGCCCCGCCTTCCCGGCGTATCCGAGAAGGTTGGCGCTGACGCGATCGATCTCGCCGAGCAGCGGCTCGAGCACGGCCGTGTCGATGGCGGGGTTGGTGCGCAATGGCGTCAGCACCTGTTTCTGGCGTTCGAGCTCCTGCAGAAGATCCGTCTTCAGATCGGCTCTTGCGGCCACATCGGTGATCTCGAACAAGGCGAGCAATGCCACGTGGTGGTCGGCAGCGCTCGCGCGATCGGAGAAGAACAGGACGCGCTGATACAGCACCTCCAGCCGCATGAGCGTACGAATGCGCTCGTTGAGCGGGTGCTCGTAGCGGATCGTGGACGTAGGGGCAGCCGATGTCATGACAGGTGACTCATTCTGCACCAGGTCGTGCATCGATCCTCCTATCGCGCAGCCTTGGGGGTCGTACCGGCAAGTTCCCGATAACGGCCATCGAGCGCCGCGACCGCGGCTTTGATCGCCCCGGGGCCGCCGCTGTTATCGACGATGTCGTCTGCCGCCGCCAGCCGTTCCGAACGCCCAAGTTGTGCCGCCATGATCGCACGCACCTCTGATTCGGCCAAGCCGCTGCGTGCCCGCACCCGCTCGATCTGCTGCTCCTCGGTGCAGTCGACGACCAGAATCCGATCGACGACGGAGGTGAGGCCGCCGCGCTCCAGCAAGAGGGGTACGACGACAAGGCCGTAAGGACTCGACCACTCGCCGATCGCTTTGAGGGTGGCCGCCCGGATGAGCGGATGCAGCAGGGCCTCGAGCTTTCGGCGCAGGCTCACATCGGAAAACACCGCACGGCGCAACGCCGATCGATCGACCGATCCGGATGCGTCGAGCATTCCCTCCCCGAACGCGCGCACGATCGCATCGTACCCGGGCTGTCCGCGCGCGGTGAGGCGGTGCGAGACGACGTCCGTGTCGGTGACGTCGACGCCGAGCTTTGCGAAGGCCTCCCCAACAGCGGACTTGCCGCTACCGATACCACCGGTGAGGCCCACCACCAGCGTCACGGCAGATAGAGCTTTACCAGGGTGTTTCCCCAGAAGAGCGCGATCGCGCCGGCGACCGCGAGATAGGGCCCGAAGGCGAGGGGGACCGCGCGGTCGCGCCCGCGCATCGCGATCAGTGCAATGCCGACCAGGGCCCCGACGGCGGAAGAAAGGAGCACGATGGGCAGCAGCATCTTCCAGCCGAGCCATGCGCCGAGGGCCGCGAGAAGCTTGAAGTCGCCATAACCCATGCCCTCCTTGCCGGTCAGGAGCTTGAAGCCCCAGTAGATGAGCCACAGCGACAGATATCCCGCGACCGCGCCGATCACCGCGGACTCGATGGGCACGAAAACACCCCAGAGGTTCACGAGCAGGCCTGCCCAGAGGAGTGGTTGCGTCATGCTGTCAGGCAGGAGCTGGGTGTCGAAGTCGATGAACGTGAGCGCAAGAAGGGTCCACAGGAACATCACGGCGGCGCCGGCCTTCACGTTGAAGCCGAAGAACGCGATGACGGCCAGAGCGGCCAGTGCTCCCATCAGCTCGACGGTGGGATAGCGCGGCGAAATGGCCGTGCCACAACCGGCGCAGCGGCCGCGCAGGAGCAGCCAGGAGAATACGGGGACGTTTTCGACCGCGCGGATCGGCCGCGCGCATGAAGGACACGCCGAGCGTGGTACGACGAGGTTGTACGCCGGAACCTCCGCGGGTGCAGCCCCCGCGAGCTCCGCGCACTGCGCCTGCCACTGCTGCTCGAGCATGCGCGGAACGCGGTGGATTACGACGTTGAGGAAGCTTCCGACGCAAAGCCCGACGGCCGCTGCAAGCAACCACATCAATTCTGGCGCGATCATGGCGCTGCCCAGGTTGCCGAGGACGAAGGGAACGCCGCGGCAGCCAGGCGGCCCATCCTGGCCCCGCGGTCGCAGATGCGGGCGGCCCCGCGCGAGGCGCAGATCATCGCTTCGCGCGCCCTTGCCTCAAACCACGGATCCGAGCTTGAAGATCGGCAGGTACATGGCCACGACGAGCCCGCCGATCACCACGCCGAGGAAGGCGAGGATCATCGGCTCGAGCAGGCTCGACAGGGAAGCCACCGCGTCGTCGACCTCCCGCTCGAAGAAATCCGCCACGCGCGAGAGCATGCCGTCGAGCGCGCCGGACTCTTCGCCGATCTGGGTCATTTGCAGCACGAGATTGGGAAAGAGGCCGGTGTTCGTCATGGCATTGGTGAGGCTCGTACCGGTGCTCACCTGGGTCTGGATCTTGCGGGTTGCCTGCTCGTAGACCCGATTGCCGGCGGCACCGGCGACGGCGTCGAGCGACTCCACGAGCGGCACACCGGCCGAGAACATGGTGGACAGGGTTCGGGCCCAGCGCGCGATCGCGGCCTTCTCGACGATGGCTCCGAGCACCGGCAGCTTGAGCATCAGGCGATCGATGCCATAGCGGAACGCGTCCGAGCGCTTCCACAGCGTGCGCAGTGCGATGGTCGTGCCGGCGATCCCCACGGCAAACAGCCACCAGTACGTCACCAGGAAATCGGAGATGGCGATCACGATCTCCGTGAGTGCCGGCAATCCGGCGCCGAAGCTCGCGAACACCTTCTTGAACGCGGGAATCACGAACACCATGATGACCCACACCACCACGATCGCGACCACGATCACCGAGGCGGGATAGAACATCGCGGACTTGATCTTGCCCTTGATGGCAAGGATCTTTTCCTTGTACACGGCGAGGCGATCGAGGATGCCGTCCAGCATGCCGGCGGTCTCGCCTGCCGCGACCAGATTGCAATACAGCTTGTCGAATTGGTCGGGGTGCTCTACGAAAGCCTGCGAAAGGCTCGAGCCCGATTCGATCTTGCCCTTGATGTCCATCATGAGCCGCGCAAACCGCGCGTTGCTGTGGCCGCGCGCGACGATCTCGAAGCACTGCAGCAGCGGCACGCCGGCCTTGAGCATCGTCGCAAGCTGACGGGTGAACATGGCGACGTCTTTTTCCGTGATCTTGCGGCCGCCGCGGAACGTCTGGCGCTTGATCTTGGTGACGCGGATGCCCTGCCGCCGCAGGTTTGTGCGCAGCACGGTCTCGGAGGCGGCTCGCGCTTCCCCGTGGAGCTGCCGGGAATTGCGGTCGACGCCTTCCCAGATGTAGACGTATTCCTTTACATCGCGGCGTTGTTGCAGCGCGGCTGTGGCCATGGCGTTCCTCGCTTACTCGTTCGTTACCGCTTCGATCTCTTCGAGCGATGTGACACCCGCCTTGACCTTGAGCAGTCCTGACTGCCGCAGGTTGCGGACATTTTCCTTGCGTGCCTGGGCGGCGATGTCGATCGCCGATCCGTTACGCATGATGATGAGGCGCATCTCGTCGGTGATCGGCATGACCTCGTAGATGCCGAGACGACCCTTGTAACCGGTACCTTTGCAGTGATCGCATCCGACATGCGAATACGGCTGCCAGGAGCCATCGAGATCGGCCTGCGCGAAACCGGCGCTCAGGAGGGCCTCGGGCGGGATGTCCTCGGGCTTCTTGCACTGTGCACAGAGCTTGCGCGCCAGCCGCTGCGCCGTGATGAGGATCACCGATGAGGCGATGTTGAACGGAGCCACGCCCATGTTGGCGAGCCGTTGCAAAGTTGCCGGGGCATCGTTGGTGTGCAGGGTCGACAGCACCAGATGGCCCGTCTGCGCCGCCTTGATGGCGATGTCCGCGGTTTCGAGGTCGCGGATTTCACCGACCATGATGATGTCCGGATCCTGACGCAGGAATGATTTCAGCGCTGCGGCAAAGGTGAGCCCCGCCTTGTCGTTGACATTCACCTGGTTGATGCCGGGCAGATTGATTTCGGCCGGATCTTCGGCGGTCGAGATGTTGATGCCCGGCTGGTTCAGGATGTTGAGACAGGTGTAGAGCGACACCGTCTTGCCGCTGCCGGTGGGGCCGGTGACGAGCACCATCCCGTACGGTCGCTGGATGGCGCTCATCAGATGCTTTTGCTGGTCGGGCTCGTAGCCCAACGCCTCGATGCCGAGCTTGACCCCGGCCGAATCGAGGATCCGCATCACGATCTTTTCGCCGAACAGGGTGGGCAGCGTCGACACGCGAAAATCGATGGATTTCGTCTTCGACAGGACGAGCTTCATGCGGCCGTCCTGCGGCACGCGCTTCTCCGAGATGTCGAGCTTCGAGATCACCTTGATGCGCGACGCGACCTTGTCCTTGATCACGAGCGGTGGCTGCGCAACCTCGGTCAGCACCCCGTCAAGCCGGTAACGGATGCGGTAATACTTTTCGTACGGCTCGAAATGGATGTCCGACACACCCGCCGAGATCGCGTCGAGCAGGATCTTCTGGATGTACTTGACGACCGGCGCGTCGTCGACATCGGCGGCTGACTTTTCTTCTTCGACACTGCTCGCAAGCTCGACGTCCTTGAGATCGACCTCGAAGTCTCCGAGATCGGAGGCCTTTTCGAGCTCGGCACCGGTCGACTCGGCGAGCTTGTGGATTGCGTACGCGAGCTTGTCGTCCTCCACGACCACCGGTTCGATGACCAGGTTGGTCTTGAACCGCACCTCCTCCAGCGCCTGCAGGTTCGCCGGATCAGAGGTGCCGACGTAAAGCCGGTTGCCCCGTTTCTGCAACGGCAGCACGCGACGGCTTTGCGCCATCTTGACGTCGATGAGCTCCTTCGGGAGCTGATGCAGGTCGAACGAGGAGAGGTCGAACAACGGCACGCCGAAAGCGCGCGACGCGAAGCTCGCGAGCTGCGCCGGGCTGAGCTTCTTGCCCGCTAGCACCTGCTCCACGAACGTCACGCCCGCGGATCGCGCCTGCGACTGCATCGCCTCGGCGTCGCCTTCCGACATGAGGCCATGCTGTGCGAGGGCCCGCGCAAGGCCGCTGATGTTGCGCGTGGCTGCGACGTGGGTGGCCATTGGCGTGAATGGAGTCCTGGAGCTCGAGAGACTAAGGGGAGTGCGCTCCCGGTGTTATCGGCATGGCCCGGCCTGGCCTTGAGCTTCGCGCGGCAAGTTATTCCGGGCGCATGAAACTTAGCTTTTCGATGATGCCCGTCCCTCCAAGCCTTGTAAAGGCGGAGCAGCCGAGCTACCCCCAAGGGGCGATAGGAGGCGTACCACTTTGATTGCGCGGCCTTGAGTCTGCAGGATCTCGAGCTCCTGGCCGGCGAGAGCGAGCCGGGTCCCGGCGTCGGGAATCTCACCCAGATGCTCGACGATGAGACCGTTGAGCGTCTTTGGCCCGTCGAGGGGAAACTGCGTACCGAGCTTGCGATTGAGGGTTCGCAGCGGGGCCATCCCATCGACTGCAACGCTGCCATCGGCCGCGCGTCCGTAGGTGCCTGCGGCCTCGGGTGACGGCGTCGTGAAATCGCCGATGATCTCCTCGATGATGTCCTCGATCGTCACCAGACCCTTGAGCTCGCCGTATTCATCGACCACCAGACCGATGCGCCGGCGATTGTTCTGGAACTGCTGCAACTGCTGCAACAGCGGGGTGCCGGCCGGCACGAAGTAGGCGGGACGCACGATGGCGCGCAAGTGCTCGGCATCGACGTTGTCGGATTGCAGGAGCGGCAGCACCTGCTTCACGTTCACGAACCCGACGATGTTGTCGAGATCGTTCTCGTATACCGGCAGGCGGGTGTGGTGCGTCGTCGCAATCTGCTGGGCGAGCTCCGCAGGCTTTTCCGCGATGTCGATGGCGTGCAGCTGATGTCGCGGCGTCATGATGTCATCGACTGTGATGGAGTCGACCTCGAGCAGGTTGGCGAGCAACGCCCTGTGCTTGCCTCGGAAATACTGTCCTTCGAGAACGAGCGTGCGCAGCTCCTCTTGCGTGAGCGAGTCGCCCTCGTCCTGCGCGGGCTTGAAGCGAAAGAGCTTGAGCAGCCCCTGCACGAACAGATTGGTGAACCACACGATCGGCTGGGTGATCTTGAGCAGCGGCGAAAGCACATAGCTCACGAGGGGGGCCAGGGTGTCCGCGTGCGCCGCTCCCACGACCTTGGGGGTGATTTCGGAAAAGATGAGGAGCGCAAACGAGATGGCGAGCGTTCCGAGGCTGAGCGCGAGTTCACCCTCGCCGTACAGGCGTTTGGTGATGACGGCCGTCAGCGTCGCGGCAGCCGCCGCAACGAGCGTGTTGCCAAGCAGGATCACCCCGAGGAGGCGATCCGTTTGCGACAGGAGTGAAAGCGCGAGCTTCGCCCCGTGCGCCCCCTGCTGGGCGCGGTGCTTCAGGCGAAAGCGGTTGGCGGCCATCATCGCCGTCTCCGCGATGGAGAAGAAGCCGGAGGTCACGAGCAGCACGACCAGAATCGTGCCGAGTGTCCCTAAAGGAATGGCGCCCATGATCCGTCAGCCCGTCGCACGCGCCCGTGACGGCAGGACAATCCCGCGCACAGAGGCCCGAGTTCGGAGCGTGTCAGGTTCGCGGCGGTCACCGGCCAGAGCGCGAGCGGAAACATGAGACGTCATCTATGCAGCAGCACTTCGAGCACGAACTTGCTGCCGAGATAGGCGAGGAACAGGAGCGTGGTGCCGGTGAGTATCCACCGCAGCGCAACGCGCCCACGCCAGCCATAGCGGCGCCGTCCAACGAGCAGTCCGGCGAACACGAGCCATGACAGGATCGAAAAGACGGTCTTGTGGTTGGAGGTCAGCGGCTTGCCGAAGAGCGTCTCGGAGAAGAACACTCCGCTCACAACGGTGAGGGTGAGCAGTACGAAGCCTAGCGCGACCAGCCGAAAGAGCAGGCGTTCGAGCGTGAGCAAAGGTGGAAGCTCCGCGTCGGCACTGTTCCCGAGCCCCCTGTGCAGGCGCTTCTCCAGCCAGATCAGAACGAGGGCCTGGACAGCCGCAATGATGAGGAGCGCGTAGGCCAGAAGAGCGACCGCGACGTGCGCCGCAGCCCAGGGCGACTCACCATATGGAAACGGGTGCGGGTTCTCGCCGACGATCGGCAGCAGCGAGAAGATGCCTGCGATCGGCAGCACGACACTCGCCACCATGGGTAACGTGCGAAACAACCCCGACGCCCAGGCCACGATCGCGCACATGCCGGACACGACCGAGAGCGCGTTCGCGAAGCTGAGATCGAGGCCTTCGGGCCGCGCGAGGTCCGCCGACACCAGCCACGCATGAAGCAGCAGGGCCGCAGGAACGAGGAGCGGCGCGATGCCTGTCCATTTGGGTGTGCCGGGCGACACGCCGCCGGCCCCTTGGACCGGGACAGGCCACAGCGCCCACACCCCCGCGGCATAGAGCACGGCGAGCAGCAGGTGGAGTAAAATCATGGGTTGCGCGCCGACCCGGCAACTCCGGTCGGCGCGTTGCAGTTTACATCACCCTTCTTTTCCGTTCCGGCGCCTGCCGGGGCGTCTCGAGCGTTCACCATGTTCGACAATCTTTCCCAACGCCTCGGGCGTGTGGTCAAGGAGCTGCGCGGCGAAGCGCGGCTCACCGACGAGAACATCCAGGAGGCGCTGCGCGAAGTTCGCCTCGCGCTCTTGGAAGCCGACGTCGCGTTGCCGGTCGTCAAGCACTTCATCGCCGAAGTGCGCGAGAAGGCGGTGGGCGCCGACGTGGTGGGCTCGCTTACGCCGGGCCAGGCCTTGATCGGCGTCGTGCATCGGGAGCTTGCGGCGCTGATGGGTGGCGCTGCAGTGCCGCTCGATCTCGCAACCCAGCCGCCTGCCGTGATCCTGCTTGCAGGCTTGCAGGGCGCCGGCAAGACGACCACCGCGGGCAAGCTCGCCCGGCTCCTGCGCGACGCGAAAAAGAAAGTGTTGCTGGCGAGCGTCGACGTCTATCGGCCGGCCGCCATCGATCAACTGCGAACGCTCGCGGCACAGGTGGGTGTGGACTGGTTCCCCTCGACGCCCGAGCAAAAGCCCGTTCGCATCGCCAGCGACGCGGTGGACTGGGCGCGGCGGCACTACCACGACGTGCTGATCGTCGATACCGCCGGCCGGCTCTCCATCGATGCCGACATGATGCGCGAGATCAGTGAGCTACACGCTGCTGTGCGCCCGATTGAAACGCTGTTCGTGGTGGACGCGATGCAAGGACAGGACGCCGTCAACACTGCGCGTGCGTTCCGCGAGGCCTTGCCGCTCACGGGGGTTGTCCTGACCAAGCTCGACGGCGATGCGCGCGGTGGCGCCGCGTTGTCCGTGCGCCATGTGACGGGCGCGCCGATCAAATTTGTTGGAGTGGCCGAGAAGATCGAAGGCCTCGAGGTGTTCCACCCCGAGCGCATGGCCTCGCGCATCCTCGGCATGGGCGACGTGCTGTCGCTGATCGAGGAAGCGCATCGCACGGTCGACATCAAGGAAGCGCAGAAGCTTGCCAAGAAGGTCAAATCCGGCAAGGGGTTCGACCTCGCCGACTTCAAGGCGCAGATCGGCCAGATGCGCAAGATGGGCGGGCTTGCCGGACTGATGGAGAAGCTGCCGGCCGAGATCGCGCGGGCTGCGCAAGGCGCATCCGTGAGTGAAAAGAAGATCGCACGCATCGAGGGGATCATCAATTCGATGACGCCGGCCGAGCGGTCGAAGCCCGAGCTCCTGAAGGCCTCGCGCAAGCGTCGCATCGCAGCCGGTGCGGGTGTCTCCGTGCAGGAGGTGAACCAGCTCCTGGCTCAGTTCGAGCAAACGCAAAAGATGATGAAGATGGTTGCCCGCGGTGGAATGCAGAAGATGCTGCGCGGCATGAAGGGCGTGCTTCCCGGCATGCGTTGACCCGCCGCGGCGTGAGGCAGGTTGCCCGCGGCGTGTTTGGCCTGGGCGGTGTCGGGGCCGCCTCGCGCGGATGATCCCGCCTACGCAGATTCCGTGCTGAATCCACAAGGCCCGCACGTTGGACTCGACTTCGTTTTTCATCGTATAATCAGAGTCTTTCTCTTTTCCGCCGGATTCCGAATATGGTCGTCATTCGCTTAGCCCGAGGCGGCGCTAAGAAGCGCCCCTTCTTCAATGTCGTGGTGGCGGATTCGCGCGATCGTCGCGACGGCCGGTTCATCGAGCGCGTTGGTTTTTATAATCCGATCGCGGGTCCCGCTGACGAGGCGCTGCGCCTCTCGCTCGACCGGATCACCTTCTGGCAGCAGCGAGGTGCCAGGCTGTCCGATACCGTCGCCGGACTGGTGAAGAAGTCCACCAAGGCCGGAGCTGCCGTGCCGCCAGCCGGGTCCGAAGCCACTGCTGCCTGAACGCCTGGATGGGAGCCGATAGCGCCAGATACTCGTGGGCCGCTGACTTCCGCGCGGCATAGGCCGGGAGCGTCGGGCCTGGAGCGATGAACCTGGAGCGTTGAAGCGGAGCGGGCAGAGAGCATCGTGGTGATCGTGGGGCACATCGCGGGTGCGTTCGGCGTCGCTGGCGAGATTCGCGTCGAGGCTTACACCGAAACGCCTGAATCGCTGTTGCAGTTCAAGGAATGGTCGTTGAGGGCGCGAGGTGAGGATCGCCCGCGTGCCGTGCAAGTCGTTGCCGCCAAGGTGCACGGCGACGCAGTGGTCGCGAAGCTCGCTGGCATCAGTACCCGGGATCAGGCGCTCGATCTCAAAGGCTGCGAAATCAGCGTTCCGCGTGAAGCGCTGCCCGTGACTTCGCCGGACGAGATCTACTGGGCGGATCTCGCCGGCTTGCAGGTGGTGAATCGCGAAGGCCACGTTCTCGGACGGGTGAAGTCGGTGACCGCACATGGTGCCCACCCGCTGCTTGCGGTCGTTGCCGATGGCGCGGCGGAGGAACGGCTGATCCCGTACGTGCCCGCAGTGATCGACGCGGTCGACATGACGGCAGGACGCATCGATGTTGATTGGGGAGAGGATTACTAGGGGGCAGCTTGGCGAGCGCGCTCAGGATCGATGTGCTCACACTCTTTCCCGAGTTGATCGAGCACGCGGTGCGCTTTGGAGTGACCGGCCGTGCGCACGATAGGGGGCTGTGGCAGCTGGGTACGTGGAATCCGCGCGAGTACGCGGCGGGCAGCTATCGTAACGTCGATGACCGCCCGTACGGTGGTGGTCCCGGGATGGTGATGCTGCGTGAGCCCTTGACGAAGGCGCTCGCGTCGGCGCGGGCAGCGCAGCGCGAGGCAGGTTTTGTCGCCGGGCACACGATCTATCTCTCGCCTGCCGGCGCGCCGCTGACGCATGCGAGGGTGGCGGAGCTCGCCGCAGGAGGCGGTGCTTACGTACTCGTGGCCGGACGCTACGAAGGCATCGACGAACGTTTCATCGAAGCCGAGGTGCAGGAGGAGATCGCAGTCGGCAGCTTCGTGGTTTCCGGGGGCGAATTCCCGGCGCTGATGTTGATCGACGCAATGGTGCGGCTGCTGCCTGGCGCACTGAACGATGAGGAATCGGCACGCCAGGACTCCTTCGCCGAAGGCTTGCTGGATTGCCCGCACTACACACGACCCGAGAACGACGGCGCGCAAGGCGTGCCTCCGGTGCTGCTCTCGGGCGATCATGCCGCGATCAGGCGGTGGCGATTGAAGCAGGCGTTGGGCAGGACATGGGAGCGGCGTCCGGAGCTTCTCGCAAGCCGGGGCATGAGCGATCAGGAGCGCGCGTTGCTCGCGGAGTACCAGTCGGAGCGGTCTTTCGGCTCCGGCACGAATCAGGGGTTGGATGCAAAAGGAGCGGACGATCGTCCGTGAAGAGCAAACGCGTGCATCAGGGGGCGCCCTGCGCTGCACGCAAGGCCACTGGCCAGTCGCACATACGGAGAACGCAGTGAACATCATCGAGCAGTTGGAAAAGGAAGAAATCGCACGCCTCGGAAAGACCCTCCCGATATTCGCTCCCGGCGATACCGTGGTGGTCAACGTGAGCGTGGTCGAAGGCGAGCGCAAGCGCGTCCAGGCCTACGAAGGCGTGGTGATCGCAAAGCGCAATCGCGGTCTCAATTCCTCGTTCGTCGTGCGCAAGATCTCGAGCGGCGAAGGCGTGGAGCGTACGTTCCAGACGTACTCGCCGATGATTGCGAGCATCGAAGTCAAGCGCAAGGGCGATGTCCGCCGGGCGAAGCTCTATTACCTGCGTGACCGCTCCGGCAAGTCGGCGCGCATTCGCGAGAAGCTTTCGGTGCGCGGTGCCGACAAGCAGGCTGCCAAGGGCACCCCGGCTGCCGAGTAGCTTGGGGCGCTTCCAGCCCTAAAACGGCAGGCCCGCACAATCGCTCCGGCGGTGGTCGGGCCTGTTTCGCGACCAACGCCATGCTCCGGCGGCCCGTTGCGCAGGGCCGCGGCTTCCTCGAAGCGGGCCGATTCCGCAACAGTCGTGCGCAGCAAGGGCGGGGTCTGCTTCTTGCTACTTGCTAGGGCCATGCCTTTTCACCGAAGATTTGCGAGCGCAAAACTCCGGCCTGCACGCACGCCCTCATGAGAGCCACGCTCTACGAAGCGCTCGGCATTCCCGCGCACGCATCGCACGACGAGGTTCGTTCTGCGCTCCGTGCGCAGATTCGCAAGTACTACGGCAAGACCCGCGACGGCCAAGGCAACGTCGAGGAGGCGCTGCGGTTCATCAATCACGCGAGCCGCATCCTTTCCGACAGCCACAAGCGTGCCGAATACGATCGGCAGCTGGCCCTCTCCGTGGGGTCCGCCGAGAAGCGCATCGCCCACGTCGTCAGCAATGCCGTCGGGGACGAAGGCTTCGAGAACACCGACGTCGGCGCTGCCACACCGTTTTTGGGCGTGGACGATATCCTCGAGACGGGGCTCGATGCCGAGGATGTGCCCGAGGAACGGCGCAGCCCGCACCATCCCGGCCTCACCGAACGAGTCGTCGCATTCGGTCGGCCCACGCTCGCAACCATCACCGTCTGCGCGCTTTTCGTGGCGTTCATCGGCGCCGCGATCCTCTTCGTCACCCCTGATGACGCGATCGTGGTGGCGAAGCAGGTGCTCGTCTGGACGACCCTTTCGCTGCTCGTACTGACTGCCATCTACGGCGTCGTCCACGGTGTTGCGTGGCTGCAGAAGCGGCGCGGTGTGGTGCATCCGACGTTCGCGCCGCAGACCGACCTTGCGATCCTGAACTGGCGACGGGAGAAGAGCGTGTTCCTGGGCACCAACCAGCCGCAGGAGGATGCGAGCTGGATCTTTCGCCTGCGCATGGCCGAGCTCGAGCGGGCGAAGGCAGGACGCACCAGCGAGCCGCGCCCCTGGAGTCGACTGGCTGCGCGCGTGTTCGACTACGCCATCTGGGGCCTCGCCCTCGCACTGCTGCTTTCGGAGCTGCGGGCGCTGGAGCTGGTGCCCGACGAGATCGCGTACTGGCTATCGCATCCGCTCATTGCGCCGATGTTCATCACGCTGAGCTGGATTCCGATCGAGGCGCTCCTCATCGCTTCCCTCCAGACCACTCCGGGCAAGTGGCTCTTCGGCTGCTACCTGCAATTCTCCATTTCGGACGCGTACGCCCGGCGTGACCCGCAGGCGCAACTCGGGCGCGGCCTGCGGCGAGGCTTTCGCCTGTGGTGGCAGGGCCTCGGGGCCGGGTTTCCGCTGCTCGCACCGGTGCTGATTGCCGTCGCCTATGAGCGGCTCCTCGTGCGCCATGAAACGCCGTGGGACGAAGCCGAGGATTGCCTGGTGACCCACGGCGCACCCGGAGCGCTCAATCTGACGACGGGGGTGTGCGGACTCGGGGCCATGCTCTGGCTTTATGGAGTGGCATGGCATCAGCCGATGGCCGATTCGCTCGTCAGCGCGCAGCAGGCGATCATGGCGTCGATGCCGGGACGGCCCGCCTTTGTCGATCAGAGCATCGCCGGGCGCGACCGCTTGTTGGAGAGCTTGCGCGGCAGCATTGCCGTGGGGCCGATTGAACCCGGCCCCACTTCGCCCGAAGCCGGCTCTGCGGGTCCTCGAGATGCAGCCGCCGATCGCGGCAAGACTACGGCATCGTCACGCGCTGGCAGGCGCTCGGCAGCCACTGAAGCGGGGCCGGTCGATCCGGAGCTCACCGCACGGTTCGACGAGAGACGCGCGCGCATCGGCGCGCTGAAGACAGAGGGCATGCGCACGCTGCGGGCCGGCAACTCGCGGCGGGCGGCCGAGCTGTGCGGCGCCTGGGCGGATCTCGATATCGGCAGTGCCGACGCGTGGCGTTGCTATGGGCAAGCGTTACAGGCGCAGGGCTACCACCAGCAGGCGATCTACGCCTTGCGCAAGGCGAAGCAGCTCGACCCCCGGGACACCTCGCTCGACCCCGCCATTGACCGCAGCCAGAAGGGGGTCGTCGCCGACTTCCTCAACCGTTATCGGTAGGGGCACTCGAATCGGCCGCGTCGAGCTCTCGTCGCACCTGGTCCATGTCGAGCTCGGATGCGCCTTTGATGACCTGCTCCAGAGCGGCGCCGCTCAGCGCCCCCGCCTGAGAGAATACGATCACGTTCTCGCGGAACACCATCAGCATCGGGATGGATCGGATGTTGAAATGGCCGGCGAGCTCCTGCTCGGCCTCGGTGTTGACCTTTGCGTGCAGGATCTCGGGATGTTTCATCGCCGATTGCGCGAATACCGGCGCGAACGCCCGGCACGGCGCACACCAGGGCGCCCAGAAGTCGACGATGGCGAAGGTATGATTCGGGATGGTGCGCGCAAATGCCGCCGAGTCGAACTCGACGACGGTTCCGGCGCTGGATGCGGCGTCGGTCGCAGGCGCGTCGTCGGACATGGGCGAACTATTGGCCATCGGATCTCCCGGCTGAAGAGTTACTTGCGCTTCATCATGAAAACGAAGGCGCCGTCCTGCTCACCCTGCTCGACGAGCTCATTGCCCGTCTGGCGCGCGAACGCCTGAAAGTCGCGCACTGAGGCGGGGTCCGTCGCCATGATGCGAAGCACCTGCCCCGAGGTCATGTCGTTCAGCGCCTTCTTGGTGCGCAGAATCGGCAGCGGACAATTGAGACCGCGGGCGTCGACTTCGCGATCGGGCTGCTGCATGGCGTCTCCTGATGGGCTACGGGCGCCTTGAGCCCGGCGCCCGATCAATCGACCATCTTATCAGCCGCGGTGTTCCCGGATGCGCGACAGGAGCGCCGTGGTGGACCGGTCGTGCTCGAAATCGATCGCCTCGAAGCGGCCGCCCGCCGCGATCACCTCCGCGGCTCCCGCAGTGGTCTCCGCCTTGTAGTCGCCCCCCTTCACCAGCACGTCGGGCCGACAAGCAACGATAAGCGCGCGGGGCGTGTCGTCGTCGAAAGGAACCACGAGATCGACCGCGGCAAGCGCTGCAAGGACCGCCATTCGATCGTCGAGGCTATTCAACGGACGGTCGTCGCCTTTGCCGAGACGCCGCACGGATGCATCGCTGTTGACCGCAACCACCAGCGAGGCGCCCAGCCGACCGGCCGCCTCGAGATAGGTGACGTGCCCCCGATGCAGAATGTCGAACACGCCGTTGGTGAACACCAGCGGTCTCGCCAGCGCGGCGATGCGTGACAGCGCATCGTCGGCACCCGCGAGCTTTTCGGCGAACTTGCTTTGCGCCAAGGCGCTATGTGTACTCGAACAATCGCACGACTCGCACGACACCGGAGGTCTGGCTCGCGAGTCGCGCCGCGGCGTCGGCCTCGGCTCGTGTCACGATGCCCAGGAGATAAACGACGGAGCGTTCGGTGACGACCTTCACCTGATTCGCGTGGAATTCGTTGGCTTCGACGAACCGCGCCTTGACCTTGGAGGTGATCAGCGTATCGCCGGAGCGTTCGCGGAACGAGCTCGGGGGGGCGATGACAAGCTCGTTGTGCACCGTGCGTGCCCGGTCGGTTGCGCGCGCGATGTTGCCAATGGAGTCACGTGCGGCCTGATCGCCCACCTCGCCCGACAGCAGCACGATGCCATTGAAGCTCGTGACGTTGAGATGGATGTTGCTGAAATTGGCGCGCGCGTTGCTGGCGACCTTGATCTCGATGGCTTCGTCGTCGATCTGGGCGCCTGCCGAGCGGCGGTCAGCCACTACCAGTGCGCCACCGGCCATCGCGCCGCCGACAAGTATGGGAATGCAACCGGCCACGAGGGACCCGGTGCCGATGACGGCCGCCGTCAGCGCAAACGAGAGCGCCAGTGGGCGCATGTTCATGTCTCTTCTCCAAGCAGCGTGTTGTCTATGGCGTCGCACAGGCAGTGAATGGTGAGCAGATGGACCTCCTGCACGCGTGCCGTACGCTCGTGCGGAACGCAGATGTGCACGTCGCGCTCGCGCGACACGAGCGTTGCCATGCGCCCGCCGCCGCGACCGGTGAGCGCCACCACGCGCATCTCGCGATCATGCGCGGCTTCGATCGCGGCAATCACGTTGGCCGAGTTGCCCGATGTCGAAATGGCGAGTAGCACATCGTCCTTGGCACCCAGCGCGCGGACCTGCTTGGCAAAAACCTGGTCGAACGTGTAATCGTTGGCCACCGCCGTCAGCAGGGACGTATCGGTGGTGAGTGAGATGGCAGGCAGCTCGGGTCGCTCGCGCTCGAATCGCCCGACGAGCTCGGCTGCGAAATGCTGCGCATCGGACGCCGAGCCGCCATTGCCGCACGCCAGTATCTTGCCATCGGCGAGAAGGCAATCCGTCATCACCGTTGCGGCGCGTGCGATCTCCGGCGCGAGCACGTCGGCGGCATCGCGCTTCAATTGAGCGCTGTCGCGAAAGTGCTGCAGGATGCGAGGTGTGAGGTCCATTGCGATCGTTCAATTGTAGCAGCGCTGCGTGCCGGAGGTGGCTTGCGTCACGTGCTGATCACGTCCTGCAGCCATCGGATGGCGGACGGCTCGAGCGAATCGAGCAGCACGGCATCGAAACGGCACGGCGGTGCGTCGGGCAGGGTGGCGAGGTACTGCGACGCGGCGGCGATCAGACGCGCCTTCTTGCGCGAGGTGATGCTTGCCGCGGCGCCGCCGAAGCGCTCACCGGTGCGCAAGCGCACTTCGACGAACACCAGCATCGTGCCGTCGCGCGCCACGAGATCGATCTCGCCGCGGCGGGTTCTCCAGTTCTGCGCCACGATCACGAGGCCGTTGCGCCGAAGGTGTTCCGCCGCAAGGCACTCTGCAGTGACCCCTCGCGCCGCTCGCGTCGCAGGTGACTGCACCGCTCAGTGCTGCGAGTCCGGCACCACCCGGCCGCCTTCGAAGCGCACGAGCCGCCCTTCGCGCACGATGCGGTGTTGCGGGCCGAGACTGAGGTGACCTGTGGCGCCTTCCATCTCGAGCTGCTGAGGGGGGCGCGGATCGAACGCGACGGCGACCTGGAACGCGTCGAGCCCCAGCGCATACAGCCGCTCGAGGTTGATCTGCGCGTATTCCTTGTGCGGGATGCCCGCGAATTGCGGCGCCTGAGCATCGACGAGCCATGGCATCTCGACAAAACGGATATCCTCGAGCTCGAATGTCGCTGCGGATGCGTTGCGTTCGTTCACCTGGCTGCTCGTGTAGATGGCGGTTCGTGGAAGGTACGGCTTCACTGCCGCCGCGTCATTTGCATCGGCCGCGAGAACGATGCCCCCAAAGGGCGCCCGCAGCAGTTGTTGCCGCAATGTTGCGAGCAGGTCGGGCGAGCGCACGACCTGGAAAGTGGCGGGTGGACCGCCGCCCTGCAGGATCCACTCGGTCGTGAAGCTCGAGGCAAAGCGGCGCTGCAACGGAGCGTCGCTGGAGACGATCGCCACCTCCCGCACCCCGTCCATCTGCATTGTGCGCGCGATCTGCCGCGCCTCGCCCTCGACCGAAAGAGCGAGGGTATAGATCGCGTCGGGGAGCACTGAGTCATCTTCAAGGGCGTTGAGTGCGATCGTTGGAGGCAGTCTGGCGGGCGCCGCTGCAAGCGCTTTGAGATCGTCACGCAGGAGCGGACCGACGATCACCCTCGCGCCGGCGGCACGGGCGGCTTCGATGCTCGCCAGCGCTTCACCATCGCCGTGACCGATGACGTTGATCTCCACACTCGCAAGCTCCGCAGCCGCCCGAAATCCCGCGGCCACGGCTTCGGCAGCCGGTCCGAAGCTCGCCGATTTGAGGGGCAGCACGAGCGCGAGGCGAAGCCCGGGTCCTGCCGCACGGGGCTCGTCCTTCGCTGCTGGCACTGATGGCGCGCTTGCGCTGGGCGCAGCAACGGGGTCGGCACGCGTCGATGGCGGCGGCGAGAAGGCGGCAGGTGGCGGCACGACGCTTGCTGCAGGGGGCGAGGCACTTTCCGGCGGCACGGATGGCTGCGGAGGCAACGCCAAGGGCGGTGAGAGCGGGGTTGCGGGCACCGCAGCATCCGGTGCAATGATCGGCGATGGTGCGCGCGCGATCGGTGCGGCAGAGGACCTGCTTGCCGCGCCTTCGGGCGCATTGGACAATGACGTCGCACATCCGCCAAGTGCCGCGACGAAGATCGCGGCGAACGTGATGCGCGAGAGCCGCGACATCGATGATGGCACTAGAAGATTCATGAGTACGACGCGGGAGGCGCGATGACGGGCGGTGCCGGGGAGGATGCACCTGCTGCTGCGCGCGTTGCGGAGCCGGTTTTCAGGGCGGAAGGCGGAGCATTATATGTGGTGGCCACTCCGGTCGGAAACCTGCGCGACGTCACGCTGCGCGCGCTCGACATCCTGCGCACCGCCAGTGTGATCGCGGCGGAGGATACGCGAGTGAGCGCGACTCTCCTTCGCCATTACGGCATCGACAGCCGCATGATCCCGCTGCACGAGCACAACGAAGTGCAGCGCGCGCCCATGCTGATCGAGCACCTCGCCGCTGGACGCAGCGTCGCTCTGATTTCGGACGCGGGCACACCGGCTGTCAGCGACCCCGGGGCGCGGCTTGTGGCCGCTGTGCGCGACGCCGGCTTCGTCGTGGTGCCGATCCCCGGACCGAACGCCGCGATCGGAGCGATTTCGGCTGCCGGGCTTCGTGCCGACCGGTTTGCCTTTCTTGGCTTTGCTCCAACAGGCGCGAAGCAACGCAATGCGCTCTTCGCATCCGTGCGGTCGCTGCCGTGCGCGCTGGTTTTGTATGAAGCCCCGCATCGCGTTGCTGCGACGCTGCACGAGCTCGCGACAGCCTTCGGCGGCGATCGCCGCCTCGTGATCGCGCGCGAGATCACCAAGCGCTTCGAAACCATCGCGGCGATGACTCTGGCAGCGGCGCCGGACTGGCTCGCGGCCGACCCGAACCGCAGCCGCGGCGAATTCGTGCTCATTCTCGATGCGCCGGATGAAGCGAACGCTCCCGAAGCGCTCGACGCGTCGGCGGAACGTTGGCTGTGCGCGCTCCTCGAGCACGTGTCACCGGCCCAGGCCGCCCGCATCGCAGCGGCCGCCACCGGCACTCCGCGCGAAGTGGTGTATGCCCGCGCGCTCAGCCTCAAAGGCAACGCCACAAAGGATGACGCGGATGGCGACCACGGCGCGGCATCGTGAGTCCCGATGATGGCCGACGCAGCCGCGCGCACGAGCCAGTACTCGACCGCGGGGGCTGGAGCGCACACCTCGAGCTGCGTTTCGCGCGCACGCATCGCGGCACTCGCCTCGTGCATCGTGCGCATCGCGGGCCGCTGCGGGTGCAGAAGGCGCTCTACCCCGAAGGCGACGACGTGTGCCAGGTGGCGATCATTCATCCCCCTGGCGGGATCGCGGGTGGCGACGCACTGCAGCTCGACGTGGCACTCGAGCGTCATGCGCATGCGCAGCTCATCACACCCGGTGCAGCGAAGTGGTATCGCGCACGTGCCGAGGCAAGGCAGATTCTCGATTTCGCAGTCGCGGACGAGGCACGGCTCGAATGGTTGCCGCAGGAGAACATCGTGTTCGATGGTGCCACCATGCGCACGAGCACCCGCATATCGCTCGCAGGCTCCGGCGCCGCGATATTGTGGGATGTCGTGTGCCTCGGGCGCATCGCAGCGGGCGAGACCTTTACGCACGGAATGATGCGCCAACGCCTCGAAGTGGTGCGCGATGGCCTTCCGGTATGGCTGGAGCAAAACTTGCTGCCGGCTGCGAGCAGTGCCCTCAGGTCACCGGCCGGCCTCGGTGGACAGCCCGTATTCGGCACGTTCGTGCTGGCAGCACCTTCGATCGACGACGCGTGGCTCGCCTTGGCGCGCAACGTTGGTTCGGATCTTGCAAAGCAGGATCATGCCGTGACCCGCCTGCCGGGTATCTTGCTGGCACGGTGCAGGAGCAACTCGACGCCCCTTGTCAACGCCTGGTTTCGTGCACTGTGGGCTGCGTTGCGACCTGAGGTGTTCGGGCGCGACGCGAGGACACCGCGGTTGTGGCAGACCTGAAACAGAAGAGCGCATCCCGCTTCGAGCGTGGATCAGGCGGTGAAGGAGGAGTATGGAACTGACGCCGCGCGAGCGCGACAAGCTGCTGCTGTTCACCGCCGCACTCGTCGCGGAGCGGCGCCTCGCGCGAGGCGTCAAGCTCAATTACCCGGAGACGATCGCCTATCTGTCGGCGGCTGTGCTCGAAGGCGCACGCGACGGGCGTACGGTGGCGGAGCTCATGAGTGCAGGCACCCACTGGCTGCGTCGCGAGCAGGTGATGGACGGCGTTCCCGAGATGATCCCCGATATACAGGTGGAGGCGACCTTTCCCGATGGAACGAAGCTCGTCACCATTCATCAGCCGATCGCCTGACGTCGACGCAGGGGAGATACGCGATGCACTGGCGCGAAGCTCAGACAAACGTCTTGCAAGGGGCGGCGGATCGCAACAGAGCGGGCAGGACATCGTGATCCCGGGCGAGATCCTGCCGGCGGACGCACCGGACATCAGCCTCGACGCCTCGCGTCAAATCTTTGCCATCGAAGTCAGCAACAGCGGAGATCGGCCGATCCAGGTCGGCTCGCACTATCACTTCGCCGAGGTGAATCGCGCGCTCGTCTTCGACCGTGTCGCATCGCGCGGATGCCGCCTTGCGATCGCTTCCGGTACCGCCGTGCGTTTCGAGCCGGGGCAGCACCGCACCGTCGAGCTCGTGGGCTTTGCGGGCGATCGCATCGTGTACGGATTTGCCGGTACGGTCATGGGCCCGCTCGATGCGCGAGGCGAGCATCCATGAAGATAGCCCGCGCTGCGTATGCGGAGATGTATGGCCCGACCGTCGGTGATCGCGTGCGGCTCGCAGACACCGAGCTCCTGATCGAAGTGGAGCGCGACTGCACGGTGTACGGCGAGGAAGTGAAGTTCGGTGGCGGCAAGGTCATTCGCGACGGAATGGGCCAGAGCCAGCGTGTCGCGAGCGAATGCGCGGACACCGTGATCACCAATGCGCTCGTGCTCGACTGGTGGGGCATCCTGAAGTGCGACCTTGCGATCAAGGATGGCCGCATCGCACGGCTCGGCAAGGCTGGCAATCCGGATGTGCAACCCGGTGTGGACATCGTGATCGGCGCGGCCACCGAAATCATTGCGGGTGAAGGCATGATCGTCACGGCGGGTGGCGTTGACTCGCACATCCATTTCATTTGCCCGCAGCAGATCGACGAGGCGCTCGCTTCGGGTGTCACCACGATGCTGGGCGGTGGCACGGGACCGGCTACGGGAACGTGTGCTACGACCTGCACGCCGGGGCCCTGGCACATTCATCGCATGCTCGAGGCCGCAGAGGCCTTTCCCATGAATCTGGGATTTCTCGGGAAGGGTAACGCGAGCCTCCTTCCGCCACTCAACGAGCAGATCGAGGCAGGCGCGATCGGCCTCAAGCTGCATGAGGACTGGGGCACCACTCCGGCCGCCATCGATGCCGCGCTGCGCGTCGCCGACGCTTACGACGTGCAGGTTGCGATCCATACCGACACGCTCAACGAGTCGGGCTTCGTCGAGACCACCCTGCAGGCGATCGGCGGGCGCACGATTCACACGTATCACACGGAAGGTGCAGGCGGCGGGCACGCGCCCGACATCATCCGCGTCTGCGGGGAGCCGAACGTGCTGCCGTCGTCGACCAATCCCACGCGTCCGTACACCATCAACACGCTCGACGAACACCTCGACATGCTGATGGTCTGCCATCACCTCGACGCGGCGATCGCCGAGGACATCGCGTTCGCGGAATCGCGGATCCGCAAGGAGACGATCGCCGCCGAGGACATCCTCCACGACATCGGCGCGTTCTCGATGATCTCGTCCGACTCGCAGGCGATGGGCCGCGTGGGCGAAGTGGTGATCCGCACCTGGCAGACCGCGCACAAGATGAAGCTGCAGCGCGGCGCGCTGCCCGGCGACCCGGCCGATCACGACAACGCGCGCGTGAAACGCTACATCGCGAAGTACACGATCAACCCGGCCGTCACGCACGGCATCGCGCACGAGGTCGGGTCCATCGAAGCCGGCAAGTGGGCCGACCTCGTGTTGTGGAAGCCGGCGTTCTTCGGCGTGAAGCCGTTTTTGATCGTCAAGGGTGGGCAGATCGTCGCGGCCGCGATGGGCGACCCGAACGCG
>JALYXY010000125.1 GCA_030946875.1 Pseudomonadota bacterium
AAGGAGAGCACCAGGAGTGCATTCCTTTGTATCGTGCGGTTGTGTGCAGTCAATGCAAAATACTGGAGGGACCGTGAATCACTCTTACAACGGAAGCTGTTTCTGCGGCGAAGTCGCACTGACTGTAACTGGCGAGCCAGTAGCCGCAGGCTATTGTCATTGTGCGTCATGCCGCAGTTGGGCGGCAGCGCCCGTCAACGCGTTCAGTCTCTGGAAACCGGAAGCGGTCAAGATAACGAAGGGGGGCGACAAGATAGGCGTGTATCACAAGACGGAAACGAGCTACCGCAAATTCTGCAAAGTCTGCGGCGGACATTTGCTGACCGACCATCCGTCATTCGGTTTGGTTGACGTGTACGCGGCCACCATTCCGTCCTACCACCACGAGCCCCAGCTTCACGTGCACTATCAGGAAACCGTGCTGCGCATCAAAGATGGGCTTCCGAAGATGAAAGATATGCCCAAGGAAATGGGCGGATCGGGGGACACGCTTCCAGAGTGACGGGCGACCCTGCGCGGATAGACGATCAGGCGCCGCCTGACGAGTCCGTCTGCTGACCCGAACCGTTGGGAGACCAGTCGCGAGCGGCGCAAGGCTAGCGCGACGCCCTGCCGCGGGATGCGCCAGGTGCGCGCCCGCTTCGTCTGTTCAGATGGGATTCCGCTATGCCATAGCCCGGGAACCGGTGTCACAGATGTCTTCGTGACGAGCAGCGTTCAGCTACCCTCAGTCAGGGCAACCCCGGCCGCACCTCCGTCACTTCGGTGCCCCGCATTCTCGTGTCGCTCCGCTGCATGGCCTCAGCTGAAGCCAAAGAACCCACGTGCGCAGTTGCTGAAACCAGCACCAATCACCGGACAACGGCCGCAAGTACCCAGCCCAGACTCGATCCGCTACGCCCGGCTGCAAAGCCTGATAGGACGTGAAACGGGAGCCGTTCAGGATCCAGCTGCCCAGCACCCATACACCTTCGAAGAGCGCGAGGCCACCCACAATCCAGGCGCTGTTCCGCTTTGCCGTTGTGCATGTGGAAATGCCGCGTTGAGCACGATTGCGTCATCGTTCTGAATGGCCGCACCGGTCGAGCTGAACGCCGTCGGCTTCTCTCGGAGGACTCGGCGGCTTGACGTTGCGCTTGACCTGCCTGAACCCAGCGGGCAAGGGACGCAGGTCGTACGGACGACAATGCAAAGAAATAGCGACGCCCGCCAAGTTAAGCTCAAAGTCGCCGAACCGCTCCGGCCGCTACCCTGAGGTGCGACCGGAGCTGTTACACGTGATCGAAAGGCCTCTCGGAGCAGCCGTTAACCTCCACCGATGGCATACACCGCGACTCCGCCTTGGCCGGTTCCGAAGAGATCGCAGTTATTGCAACCCGCGGGAGCGGTCGATGACGAGAATGGCACATACACGCGCTGATTCACGCTGTCTACTGCGACAGAGTGCGCGTTGTTGCCAGAAGTGATTCGCCCTATGAGCGTTCGCGACTTCGCGTCGACGATAGCCAAGACCGGAGTGCAAGGCGTCGTTGCAGTGCAGGAGGCCACCGACAATCCGCTCGGGGTCCAGCGATTCCCAGCCGCGAAATAACGGTTTCCAACGGGGTCGTAGGTGATCTGATCGCCACCGCCGGCAGCAACGCTTGCGAGCACGTTACCGTTGGTGCGGTCCATGATGAGCATCACTAGAGGCGATCCGGGAGTTCCCGGGCGACATTCCACTGCGACATCCGTGCCTGGACCAAGAGCCAGTCCCGTTGGGTCACAGTTTCCCAGTGGGAAGCCTTTGGTGACGACGGGAGCGCCGGCAAGCACCGATGCGGCGGAGATCACGTCCAGCTCACCATGAGGATTGGCCTTCGTCGCATCGTTGTTCACGAGAAAGCTCTTGGTTCCCGGGTCGTACGCACACTGCTCGAGCCCGCCGGAATCGGGAAACACAAGCTTCGCAATCACCGTCTGCGTGGCGGTCGAGATGAACGTCGAGAAGGGTGGCGACTCCCCCGGACTCGAAATCATGTAGATGTTGTCGTCCTTGTCGAAGCAACCCTCGTCGGCACGATTGCCTGTGGTGCTGACTGGAATGGTCTTGACCACCGCGTCCACGCGTGTGTCAATGATCTTGACGCTGTTCACGTCACCGACATATACGAAGTTCGAGTTCGGGATGACGTTGATGCCGTCCGGCCCCGACGTTTCGCTCGACGGCCCCACGCCGGCGAAGCCCCCGGTGATCTGCTTGATGAGCGTCCCGGTGCGCGTGTCGTACACGTCCACCGACTTGTTGTTGCGATCGGTGAAGTAATAACGGTTCATTGACGGATCGACGTCCCCGAGGTCGAACGAGAAGGTAGTGCCCGCCGTGATGTTTGGAACCACCAGCAGGCTCTCGAGCCGCGCTACGCTCTTGGTGTCGTTATTGACAACATTGCCCCCACCCCCACCGCCGCCGCACGCGCTCAGCAACAGTGATGTGCATAGCGCACAGACAAACGAAAACGCTTTCATGCAGACCCCCTGTAGAACAACAATGGATACGTGAGTATGTACCTGTACATATCAAAATCCAATGTTTGTTTCGACGTGCGGGGCCAAATAGCACTGCAAGCTATCTGTAAGAAATTGCCTAAGGAACGCCCCCCCTGTGTCAGGATAGTTGTCGCCTCTCCCAAAGAGAGTTTGAATAAACTTGGGGGCAGTGAGGTGACCAGAGATGACGAGATATTCGAAGGAGAAGAAGCAGCATGCATTGTCGTTAATGGCTGCGCCCGGGAAGTTGTCGGTGCCCGAGATCGCGGTGCGCACCGGGGTGTCGAAAGGCACTTTCTATCTGTGGCAGCGGGAGGCACGGGCGAAGGGGATGGCGGTGCCGGCGGGTAGTGGTGTCGCGGAAGGTTGGAGTGCGCGCGACAAGTTTGGTGTGGTGGTGGAAACGGCTGGTATGGCGGAAGCGGAGTTGGCCGAGTATTGCCGGAAGAAGGGGCTGTTCATCGAGCAGGTGCGGGCCTGGCGCGCAGCCGGTGAAAGCGGGATTGCTGGCGGTGCAGCCGATGTCGGGCCGGCCTTGCGCGATGAGCGCAAGCGCAGTCGACAGCTGGAGAAGGAGTTGCGGCGCAAGGAGCGGGCGCTGGCTGAGACGGCGGCGCTGTTGGTGCTATCCCGAAAACTCGAGGCGTTCAGGACCGAAAGCGAGGACGCATGACTGCGTTGCCGGAACGCCAAGTACTCGTGGAGATGGTCAATGAGGCGCAACGTGCTGGAGCGCGGCTGGCGCTCGCTTGCAACGAGACTGGTGTGTCGGTGCGCATGGGTCGCGGATGGGGAGTTGAGGGTCGATGGTCGTCCCGAGGCCGAGCGCCCCCAACCGGCGCACAAGCTCACCGCGGTCGAGCGCGAACGCATGCTGGCGGTGTGCCATGAGCCGCGCTTTGCCGATCTGCCGCCGTCGCAGATCGTGCCGCGACTGGCCGATGAAGGAACGTACCTGGCTTCGGAAGCTAGCTTCTATCGGGTGTTGCGCACTCACGGCGAGCAGCAGCATCGTGGGCGCGCCGCGCCGGCCGTAGCGAATGCGCCACCGCGTCATTTGGCCACGGGTCCGAACACTGTCTGGTCGTGGGATATCAGCTTTTTGGCCTGCAGCAATGTGGTGGGTAAGTTCTTTTACCTGTACGCCATTCTTGACTTGTGGAGTCGCAAAATCGTGGCGTGGGAAGTGCACGACCGGGAAGCCGGTGAATGGGCCGCCGAGCTCGTCGAGAAGGCGGCGTGGCGCGAGCATCTACGACGGCGGCCGCTGATCTTGCATGCCGACAATGGTGCCGCGCCGACGGCGTATACGCTCAAGGCCAAGCTCGAGGCACTGGGGATCCGTTCGTCCCACAGCCGGCCAGGCGTCTCCGACGATAACGCGCACATCGAAGCATGGTTCCGGACTGCCAAGTATCGACCGAGCTATCCGACCAAGGGTTTCGCGGACATCGAAGCGGCGCGGACGTGGGTGCTGAAGCTCGTGACTTGGTACAACGGCGAGCATCGGCATAGTGCCATTGGCTTCGTGACCCCAGGCCAGCGCCATGCCGGTGATGCTGCGGCACTCCTCGAGCAGCGCAGACGTGTGTACGAGGCCGCACGGGCGTGCCATCCACGGCGATGGTCGCGCGCTACGCGCCAATGGCATGACCCCAAGCAGGTGTGGTT
>JALYXY010000211.1 GCA_030946875.1 Pseudomonadota bacterium
CACGAGGACAGCGGGCGTCGGCAGGCGCGGTAATGCGATCGCAAGCACGATCATCGCAAGCATCGTGGCGATCAGGCTCCCAGCGCGCGAGCGCGACGAAGGCCGCGATCGAGAGCGCGATGAGCCCGAAGAGCACCGGCGAACTCCATGCAAAGCGATGCCCCGCTGACGAGAGCGCGAAGAGCAGCGTGAGCGTCGCGAGCGCGAAGAGGCCGGCACCGATGGCATCGGCGTGGAATGCGCGCCGCGGCACGTCCACCGACGGAATGCGTCGGGCGAGGACCCACGCGAGCAACCCGAGCGGCAGATTGATGGCGAAGACGGCACGCCAGCTCAGCACCTCGGTGAGATAGGCACCGAGGACCGGCCCCGCCGTGCTCGACGTCGCGAACACGATGGCGAAGTAAGCGCCGAAGCGTCCGCGCTCCCGCGGTGGCACGTTCTCGCCGATGATCGATTGCGCCATGGTCATGAGGCCACCGCCACCCAGCCCCTGCAGGGCGCGCGCGACGATCAGCATCCCGAGTGTGGGGGCCAGCGCGCAGGCGAGCGAGGCGAGCGTAAAGATTGCCAGCGCCACCAGGAGGAGGCGCTTGCGCCCGAACGCGTCGCCCAGGTGCCCATAGATCGGCGCCGCGACGGTCGACGCGAGAAGGTAGGCCACCACCACCCAGGAGAGATCCGTTACGCCGCGCAGCGTGCTGGCGATCACCGGCAGCGCGCTCGCGAGGATCGTCTGATCGGCGGCGGCAAGAAACATCGCCACCATCACCCCGGGGAAGACGACACGAAAGGCTTCTTCGACCGTGGGGGTCGCAATCGCAGGCGCAGCGTTGGGGTCGCGCGCCGAAGGCTGGGTCATGGATTTGAACGCCTCGGGACCACACGAAGGGACGTCTGGCGGCAGGCGCCATGCGTCGAGTCGGTGCAGGTGGACGGACAAGTCGTCGCTTCGAAAATTCAGTGCACCCACGGGCTGAACAAAGCGACGCCCCGGATGGTCTCTTTCGCATGCAGGCGAGCTGTCGGTGGACCCGAAGGCTTGCTCCAGGAGGTCACATGAGCGACAGACCATCGCAACAATCGCAGGAGCAGCGTCCGGGCGGCGGAAATCCCGCGCCGCAGATGCAGTCTGAACCCAAACTTCCGTTTCAGGAACAGCACCAGGAGAAGCCGGGCCTCGAATCGGAGCTCGAGCCGCGACCGCGTTACCAGGCGCCGCGTTACCGGGCTGCGGACAAGCTGCTCGACAAGGTTGCCCTCATCACCGGGGGAGATTCGGGTATCGGCCGCGCCGTGGCCGTGCTGTATGCGCGCGAGGGCGCCGACGTGGCGATCGTGTACCTGCCACAGGAGCAATCCGACGCGGAAGAAACCCGGCAGGCGATTGAAGCCGCGGGGCGGCGCTGCCTGCTGCTCCCGGGTGACCTCACGCAACGACCGTTCTGCGACGAGGTCGTCGAGCGCACCGTGCGCGAGTTCGGCAAGCTCGACATCCTCGTATCGAATGCGGCTTACCAGAACCGCAAGAACGGCCTCGAAGAAGTGGCCGACGAGGAGTTCGACCGCACGTTCAAAACCAACATCTATGCGTATTTCTGGCTGGCTCGCGCGGCCGTGAAGCACATGAAAGCAGGCGCCGCTATCATCGCGACGAGCTCCGTCACGGGCCTCTTCGGCTCCAAAGAGTTGCCCGACTATTCGGCAACCAAGGGCGCAATCAACGCGTTCAGCAAGACGCTCGCAGCCGAGCTTCTCGACAAAGGCATCCGCGTCAACGTCGTGGCGCCCGGTCCCGTGTGGACACCACTCAATCCTGCGGACGCCGGGCTCGCGGCCGACAAGGTTGCGAAGTTCGGAAGCGGGGTTCCCATGGGCCGGCCTGCACAGCCCGAAGAGCTTGCCCCCTCCTACGTGTTTCTTGCATCCGACGCCGACTCGTCGTACATCACCGGCATCGTGCTGGGGGTGATGGGCGGCGAGACGACCGGGGGCTGAACCCGCTTACGGCCCTCGCTGCGCGAACGCGACGCACACGTGACTGCACGGCCGGGCAGTCATGTCCCTCGTGCGGTCAGCCGATGTGCTCGCGGAAGAAGCCGAGCGTGCGCTCGCGCGCGAGCTTCGCCGAGGCCGCGTCGTACGAGCCGCGCTGATCGCAATTGAAACCGTGACCCGCTTCGTAGATGAAGACCTGGGCCTCGGGATGCGCAGCCGCGAGCTTCTGCACCCCGTCGACTGGGATGTGCCCGTCATTGCGACCGAAGTGCGCCATCACCGGACAGCGCGGCGTCTCGTCCATGGCCTCGAGCATGCCGCCACCGTAATACGGAACCGCACACGCGAAACCATCCTGTCGCGCGGCGGCCATCCAGGTGATGAAGCCGCCCCAGCAATAGCCGACGATGCCGACCTTGCCGGCCTCCGCCGCGAGCTGGCGCGCCGCGGCCACGTCACGCAACGCGGCATCGGTTTGACTCGCACCCTTGAGCTGCCTGCCGCGGCCGATATCCTGTTCGACATACCCAAGCTCGACGTCGCGCTCGGCACGATCGAAAAGTGCGGGTGCGATGGCGACGTAGCCATCGCGCGCATAGCCGTCGCACACCGCGCGGATGTGGCTGTTGACCCCGAAGATCTCCTGCACGACGACCATGCCGCCGCGCGGCTTGCCTGCGGGATCTGCGCGGTACGCCGAGAGCACGAAGCCGTCGCCTGCCTTGAGTTCGATGCGTTGTCCCATCCCTGATTCGCTCCTGTAGCTCGCAATGAGCGGAGCACGAATGCTACTCCATGACCGCTGCCCCCGCAGCGGGCCGATCGTGCGCGCGGATGAGCTTGCGGCGCGAAATCCGCGGCGCCCGGGCGACGATGGGAGGGGCGTCGAGTGTGGCCATTTCCGAAACGGGTCGAATGCACAGGGCCAAAGCGGGCCTGAGC
>JALYXY010000216.1 GCA_030946875.1 Pseudomonadota bacterium
AGCTCACACTGATGGGTCGAGCGGGACAAGCCGACGGTAGCCGTATGGCCGGGATCGACGAGCTCTCCACTGTGTGGTCTGCGGACGGGCGCTCAAGGATCGGGCCTCGAGTTCAACACGCGTGAAAGGGAAAGTGATGAATGAAGCATTCCGTCGTTTCGCGGGGCTCGCTTCCCGCGCGCTCGGCTCCCCATGGGCCTTCATGCTTGCGCTGGCGCTCGTCGTGGTGTGGGCTAGCGCCGGAAAGTATTTCAACTACTCCGATGCCTGGCAGCTTGTGATCAATACCGGAACGACCGTCATCACTTTCCTCATGGTCTTCCTGATCCAGAGCACCCAGAACCGCGACTCGAAAACGCTCAACATCAAGCTCGACGAGCTCCTGCGGGCGGTGGAGGGTGCACGAACCGGGCTCGTCAACCTCGCTACGCTCTCGGACGAGGATCTGCTCCGGCTCGAGCAGGAGCTGCAGCGCCTGGGCGCGCGCGAGGGCATTCAAGGCCTGCGGGCCCAGCAGGCAAAGGTAGCGCAGAACAAGTCCGGTGGGGCTGAACGTAACCCGGCACTACCGCACGACGGACGCGGTACCGCGAAACGCCCCTCGAAACCCCGATGAGCGCAATTTTTGCGTCGTGTGCAATGAGATGGGCGGGACGCGGTCGCCGCCAAGTGCACCGGGCAGCAGGTTCAACGCCGCGTCATCTCCTGGGTTCATTACTTCCGCGCAAGGTATGCATACGGCCCACATCCGGCGGCGATCGGGTCAGCCAACCTTTCGCGAGCTCATAGAGCACCACCGGGCGCGGCTTGTCGAGTTCCAGAAACTCGGCGACGTGAATCGTGACGCCGATGAGCACCATCCGCGGATCGTCGGGAGTGCCGTGGCGCGGATCGCCCTCATCGGGAAACCACATCTTCCAATCGGGTGCATAGAGCTCGCGCAGCGTGGCGCGGTCCTGCGACATATTGGCGACGCCTGATACCGAGATCCATTCCCTGCTGCTCTGACGGTAGTAAGCGACATTGACGTGCTCGTCTGCGGCGATCTCGCCGACCTTCTCGCTTCCCTGCATCGTGACGAACCAAAGATCAGCGCCGGAAGCGCGCTTCTGATTAGCCATTGCCCGCGAGCGCAGATGGCCGTCTGCTCGCCGAGTGGTCATCATCGCCACTTCCGTTTTGTCCACAAGTTCGTAAAATTTCTCGAGCTCCGTTTTCATACGTCACGCCTCATCGTAGGATTGGGCTAGAAATTACTAACACGCCATCACCTCGCGACGCCGGGCGAATTGCCGGCGCCGTCGAGGTACGCCAGCGAGAGCATTGTTTCTCCAGACGCGCCGTGCGTGCCTGAGGGAGTGGCTGCTGAGCACCCTACGGTAAACGGGTCCCCGCCCACTCGAGACCTCCGTCACCCGGGTGTACAATCGCCGCCCGCGCACGGAGCGCCAGGAGTGGGAATGCTTACCGGGGACATGCTCCGGCGATCAGCGCAGCGCTTTCCGGACAAGATCGCCATTATCCGCGACGATGTCCGGCTCACTTATCGTGAGCTGGACGCCGACGCCAACCGGTTCGCTCATGCGCTCCTCGGCACGGCGCGCGTCAAAGGCGCGAAGGTTGCGATCGTGTCGCGCAACCTCCCCGAATACGGCGTGGTGTTCTTCGGTGCCGCCCGGTCCGGGCTCGTGCTCGTCAACATCTCCATCCTGTACGCGCCGGACGAGCTCGAGTACGTCCTCAATAAATCTGACGCCGAGATCCTCGTCTTCGATGCTCATTTCGCCGAAAAGGTGAAGGCGGTCGCACCACGGTGTCCGAAGATCGAGCATCTCGTCTCGGTCGGTGCCACGGTGCCAGGGACGGTACCTTTTGCGGATTTCATTCGCGATCAGCCCACATCCATTCCCAACGTCGAGATGGACGAGCGCGACCCGTTCTGCATGACCTATACCGGCGGCACGACAGGTCGTCCGAAGGGCGTGCTGTGCAATCACCGCGCGCGGGAAGTCACCGCGCACACGGTAGCGTTCGAGGAAGCGCTGGACGAGCGCGACGTGGTGGCCATCGTCACGCCGCTGTTCCACGTCGCCGCGCTCAACATCATGTTCCAGCCGGCGATACTCGTCGGTGCAACATGCACCTTCGTCACGCCATGGTCGCCCGAGAAGTTCATGGAGACGGTTGCGCGCGACAAGGTCACGGCCAACTTCATGGTGCCGACGCAGGCGAATCAGCTCATCTCGCACCCGCAGTTCGACGCCGGCAAGCTTGCCACGTGGCGCAAGGTGTCCTTCGCCGGCGCACCGATGCCTGACTGGGTACAGTCGGAGCTCAAGAAGCGTTTGCCCGATCTGCGCCTCACACAGATCTATGGTCAGTCCGAAATGGGCGTGCTCACTTCACTGCGCGACTGGTACCTGCCCGCCAAGCTCGGCGCGGTAGGCCGGCAAGCCTTCAACGTCGACGTTGCGCTTTTTTCTGCGAACGGCGAGCGCGTCGGTCCAGGCGTGCTGGGTGAGATCGGCAGTCGTGGCGACAATCTGATGACCGAGTACTACGACGAGCCGGAGCAGACCGCCGCATTTTTCAAGCTGGGGAATGGCTGGGGACTCACCGGCGACGTCGGCATCATGGACACCGACGGATTCATCACGCTCGTCGATCGTGCCAAGGACATGCTGATTTCCGGCGGCGAGAACGTGTACCCGAAGGAGATCGAGGATATTCTTTATCGTTTGGATGCCGTTTCCGAGTGCGCGGTGTTTGGTGTTCCCGACGACAAATGGGGTGAGCTCCCCGCGGCATACATACAGCTCAAATCCGATGCACGTCTGACGGAGCACGAAGTGGTCACGCACTGCACCCGCCACCTCGCCGAGTTCAAGCGGCCGCGCGTGGTGAAGTTCGTCAAGGATTTCCCCAAAACGCCCATCGGCAAGATCCAGAAGAACCTCCTCAAGGAACCGTACTGGAAAGGCCGGACGAAGCACATATGAACACCGATCTGTATGCAGGCTTCTCGCGCCTGACGCTCAATCGCCATCCTGATGGCATCCTCGAGATCGTGATGGGGGCGCCGGGCAAGCTGTCGACAGCCGACCACGACATGCATCGCGAGCTCGCCGAGATCTGGCGCGCCGTCGACGCCGATCCCGAGACCCGCGTGGCAATCATCCGCGGCGAGGGCAGGGGCTTTTCCGCGGGCGGCGATCTCGGTCTCGTCGAGGACATCGCCAACAACTTCGACGTGCGTGCCCGGGTGTGGCGGGAGGCGCGCGATCTCGTCTACAACGTGATCAATTGCTCGAAGCCGATCGTCTCGGCGATGCACGGCCCGGCCGTCGGTGCTGGCCTTGTGGCGGGCCTGCTAGCCGATATCTCGATCGCGGCTAAGAATGCACGCATCATCGACGGGCACACGCGCCTGGGCGTTGCTGCAGGCGATCACGCTGCGATCGTATGGCCGCTGCTCTGTGGCATGGCGAAGGCCAAGTACTACCTGATGCTCTGCGATGCGATATCGGGCGAAGAAGCCGAACGCATCGGTCTCGTGTCGCTCACTGTCGACGAGGCAGATCTCGTACCGAAGGCATTCGAGATTGCGCGCCGTCTGGCGAACGGTTCGCAAAGTGCAATCCGGTGGACCAAGTACAGCCTGAACAACTGGCTGCGCATGGCCGGGCCGACATTCGACACGTCCCTCGCGCTCGAATTCATGGGCTTCAGCGGCCCCGATGTGCATGAGGGCATCGCCAGCCTGCGCGAAAAGCGGCCGCCTTCGTTCAATGGCAATCGCGCGCTGTAACGTGCAGATCGTCAGAACGGTATGAAGCTCGGCATCGAGGGCGAGACCGCGCTGGTGCTTGGCGGCACCCAGGGGCTTGGATTGTCGTGCGCCGAAGCGCTCGCCAGCGCCGGCGTGCGTGTGCTCGTGAACGGCCGATCGAGCGCGGCATGGCAGGCCGCACACGAGCGTGTGCTCAACGGAGTCTTCATTCAGGGCGACATCGGCAAGGCTGCCGATAGGGAGATGATCTGCAAGTCTGCGGAGGCACTCGGGTCAGTGTCGATCGTCGTGACCAATGCAGGCGGACCGCCGGCAGGACAATTCGAGGAGTTGACCTCCCAGCAGTGGCGCGACGCGTTCGAGACCAACGTGCTCGGCGTGCTCGAGATCGTGCGGCATTTTCTGCCGGGCATGAAGACGCGCCGCTTCGGCCGCATCATCAACATCACGTCATTCGTGGTGAAGGAGCTCTATCCCAACATGTCCCTCAGCAACTCCATGCGCATCGGGTTGACGGGTGCGATGGGGTCGCTTGCCCGCGAGTGCGCCGCATACGGCGTGACGGTGAACGGCTTGCTGCCGGGCTTGATGGACACCGGCGCGTTGGGGCGGGTCATTCGTGATCGCGCGAGGCGCAACGCGGTGACCGAGGAAAGCGTCAAGCAAGCGATGGCCGACAGCGTGCCGGTGAAGCGGCTCGGCACCGCCGACGACTTCGGTCCCGTCTGCGCGTTTCTCGCGTCGCGGCTGGCCGCCTACATCACGGGTCAGAACATTTGCGTTGACGGCGGATTGACCAAGAACGTCGTGTAGAGCGGCAATTCCCTGCAGCCTGGACAACCTAATGGAGAGAACCGATGTTGCATAAACCCCTGCGAGTCGCGCTCGCTGCCGCGCTTTATTCCGTCTCACTGGTGGCCGCTGCACAGAACACGATCTCGGGCGACGTCGTGCGCATCGGCGTGCTCACCGACATGGGTGGCGCACTCGCCGATCTTTCCGGAGCGGGCTCGGTCATGGCGGTGCGCATGGCGGTGGAAGATTTCGGCGGTAGGGTGCTCGGCAAGCCGATCGACGTCCTTCAGGCCGATCACCAGAACAAGCCCGACATTGCCTCGAGCGTTGCCCGCGAGTGGATCGATCGGCAGGGCGTCGACATGATCACCGACCTCACCAACTCGGCGGTCGCGCTGGCCGTGGTCGGGATCGTAAAGGACACCTCCCGCATCGCCATCGTGAACGGCGCCGGCACGACGCGCATCACCAACGCGGACTGCACGCCGAACAGCGTGCATTGGGCCTGGGACACCTACGCGATGGCCAACGGCACGGCCAAAGCAATCGTCAAGCAGGGTGGCAACACGTGGTTCTTCCTGACCGCGGACTACGCGTTTGGCCAGCAGAGCGAAAAAGACGTGAGTGAAGTCGTCGTCGGCTCGGGGGGCAAAGTGCTGGGCAGCGTGCGGCATCCGCTCGGCACCAGCGACTTCAGCAGCTTCATCCTGCAGGCGCAACAATCCGGCGCCAAGATCATCGGGCTCGCGAACGGCGGCGCCGACACGATCAACTCGATCAAGGCGGCACAGGAGTTCGGGCTGAGCACGAGCGGCAAGCAGAACCTCGCTGGGCTCGCGGTGTTCATCACCGACATTCACAGCCTCGGTCTCAAGGCGGGCCAGGGACTCATACTCACGGCGGCGTTCTACTGGGACCGTGACGATGAGACGCGCAAGTTCGCGCGGCGCTTTTTCGAACGCATGAAGAAGATGCCCACTGGCATCCAGGCCGCGAACTACTCTTCAACCCTGCACTATCTCAAGGCGGTGCAGGCGGCAGGCACCGATGAGGCGGCCGCCGTGATGGCCCGGATGAAATCGACCCCGGTGAACGATTTCTTTGCTAACAATGGCCGCATCCGTGCGGACGGACGCATGGTGCACGACATGTATCTGGTGCAGGTGAAGAAGCCCGAAGAGTCGAAGTACGCGTGGGACTACTACAAGGTGCTGGCGACGATCCCCGGTGATGAGGCCTTCCAGCCGCTGGCGCAGTCGACGTGCGCGCTTGTGAAGAAGTAGTCTGATTCGAAGGGCTCGCCGGCTCCCGTAGAGAAAGGGTCCGGCGACTTCTCACCGGGCCTGCAAGTGTTCTACCCTGTCAGCTCCTCCACCAGTCGCCCCTTCGTGGGCCTCGAAGCACTGCATGGCGCTGAAGGCAACGATCCTCCGAGCTGAGCTTTCGGTCGCCGACGTCGACCGCGGCTACTACCGCGATCACTCGCTCACCCTGGCGCAGCACCCCTCCGAAACGCCGGAGCGGGTGATGGTTCGGCTGCTCGCGTTTGCGCTGCATGCGGATGACGAGCTCACGTTCGGGCGCGGCTTGAGTACCGAAGACGAGCCGGACCTGTGGCACCGCGACCTCACCGGTCAGGTCGAGCTCTGGATCGATGTCGGCCTGCCCGATGTACGCGACGTGCGCAAGGCCTGTGGTCGTGCGCGCGACGTGGAAGTGCTCGCGTACGGCGGCCGTGCGGTGACGCTATGGTGGCAAGGCGCGCGCGAGCTCCTGGAACGGCACGAACGGCTGCTCGTGCGCGAAGTTCCGCTCGAGGCAACGCGCGCTCTTGCGGCGCTCGCCAGCCGCACGATGCGGCTTCAGGTCACGATCCAGGAGGACCAGGTCCTCGTCTCCAACGGCGAAACTTCCGTACCGATGGTGCTCGCAGTGCTCAAGCCCTCAGCCGCGCTTCGCTGAGCCTCGACTGACCTTAACGACTACGACCGCCGAAGCGATGCACGACGCGCGCCTTCGCTTGCTTCGCGGCGGGGCTCGAGGGCTGGCCGCCCGCTGGCGGCGCTACATGAGCCCGCGGCGCATGCGAGTTGCGCGTGCCCGGGTTCGCGGTGGCCTTGCCCTGTGCGGGCTGTGCCGTCGTACCGCGTCGACCCGATCCCTGCGGCTTCGCGCCCGGCGATGGCTTGCCGTGTCCCAGCACCCCCATCGCCGCGTGACCGCGCGCAACGCGTTGAGCGGCAGCAGGCGTTTTCGCGCCGGCGTTGGCATTGCCGCGTCCACCCCCTCGCGAACCCTGCGGCGCACCTCTCCCCTGGCGCTGCAGGATAGGTTGGGCACGCGCCGTCAGATCGGGTTCGAATCCCGGCACGACCACGCGGGGTAGCGTGCGCTTGATGAGCTTCTCGATGTCGCGCAGGTATTCGTGCTCGTCGACGCAGACCAGTGAAATCGCCTCGCCGGTGGCGCCGGCACGGCCGGTGCGGCCGATGCGATGCACGTAATCGTGCGGCACGTTGGGCAGCTCGAAATTCACGACGTGCGGCAGCTCCTCGATGTCGATGCCGCGCGCCGCGATGTCGGTCGCGACGAGCACCTGCAACTCGCCCTCCTTGAACTCGCTGAGCGCACGCGTGCGCGCGCCCTGGCTCTTGTTGCCGTGGATCGCAAGGGCGCTGATGCCGTCCTTATTGAGTTGCTCGGCGAGCTTGTTGGCACCGTGCTTGGTGCGCATGAACACCAGCACCTGGAACCAGTTCCCGGTGCCGATGAGGTGCGAGAGGAGCTCGCGCTTCTTGTCGCGGTCCACGGGATGCACGGTCTGCGTGATGGCCTCGACCGTCGAGTTGCGCCGCGCAACCTCGATGAGCGCCGGCGCATCGAGCAGCTCGTCGGCGAGCGCACGGATCTCTTCCGAGAACGTGGCCGAGAACAGCAGGTTCTGGCGTTTGGCCGGCAACAGCTTCAGCACGCGCTTGATGTCGCGGATGAAGCCCATGTCCAGCATGCGGTCGGCTTCATCGAGCACCAGGATTTCGACATGCGAGAGATCGAGATTCCCTTGCTGCTGATGGTCGAGCAGGCGCCCGGGCGTTGCGACAAGGATGTCGACGCCCCGCCGAAGCTGTGCGATCTGTGGATGAATGCCCACGCCGCCATAGATCACCATCGAGCTGTGGTGCGTGTACTTGCCGTACGTGCGCACGCTCTCCTCCACCTGGGCGGCGAGCTCGCGCGTGGGTGTCAGGATGAGTGCGCGGATGACCTTGCGCGGTGCGCGCGAACCGCCATGCGCCTCTCTCGCGGAGAGCCGCTGCAGCATCGGCAGCACGAATCCCGCAGTCTTGCCGGTGCCGGTCTGTGCGCCGGCCAAAAGATCAACGCCTGCGAGCACGGCCGGAATGGCCTGGGTCTGGATCGGTGTGGGTTCGGTATAGCCATTTTCGGTGACCGCGCGCACGAGCGCGTCGGACAAGCCGAGTGAAGAGAACGACATGAGAGCTTTCGAAAAACGATCGGCCTGTCGCCGCGAAGGCGCCAGTCGCAGGCAAAACGATGGAGATGCAAACGTCGGAGTGACGGCGGCAGGGGGACTGGTCTGGTGCCGCGCGCGCGAATTGTAACAGACCCGCGTCGCTCCTGCCGGAGACGGAACGACGCAAGAGGTCACTGGTTGGGCTGAAACGGTGCGACAGACGCGACTTCCGGCATTCCGGACAGCTCACGTTAGCCGCGATTCTTTTGAAAGATCCCAATGAACGTGAACAATCCGATGTCCGGTTGAGCTACGGTTGCGGACGGCGATGTGCAGCGCACCATTCTCGTGTGCTTGCGATCACCGGGGAGGCGATATAGCCAGGTTTGGCGCGGTGCAGTTTCGTCGGCCTCGTCAATGGCGAATCGAATTGTCGGGCAGCACAGCGAATGCATTCAGCCCCTTTTCTCGGTGGCACCGTGAGAGTGGGCGCGACGTATGGTCGGGGACACGACCTTGGCGGAGACGTGGAAGTCCCAGACCGCGGCACCACCGCGTGCGGCGAACTCGGCCACGAGCTTGGGCACATCATCGAGTGTCGTGAAAGTCTCTCCCTGGAGACCGAATCCGCGAGCCACACCCGCGAAGTCGCAATGGCCGAACACCGAACCGTCCTCGGGCATTCCCTCTGCGCGAAGCTTGTGCAGCTCGGAGCCGTAGGCACCGTCATTCATCACGATGATCAGGATGTTCAGTCGATGGCGCTTGATGGTTTCGAGCTCCTGCACATGCATCATTAGACTGCCGTCACCGTCGAACAGGACGACGGTCCGATCGGGCCGCGCCACCGCCACTCCCATGGCGAAAGAAACGCCGTTCCCGATCGCGCCGAATTCGCGGATGGTGAGGAACCTCTCCTGTGGGCGCGACGGCATCTGTGCGAAAAACCACGAGCAGTGTCCACCCGAGTTCACGACCTCCCAGTCGTGTGGCAAGGCGTCTTCCAGCACCGCGACCACATCGCGCGGGTCGAGCAGGCCGCGCTCGACGTCGAAAACGTGCCCGTCGGGTTTCGAATCGCGGATGCGCGCAGCGATCGGATCGCTTCGCCAGCTTTGGTTCCGGAACGGCAACGCTGCGGTCAACGCCTCGACGCCCAGGCGAGCGTCGGCCCGCAGGTGATGACGCGCCACTTCCTGGCCTTGATGGATCGCAACAGGGTCGATATCGATCTGCAGAATCTTCGCCTTCGGCCAAAGCTGCCCGCCACCTCCCGCGTGGTAAGCGAGCGAACAGCCGACGGCGACGACGAGATCAGCCTGTGCGAGATATTCGAGCCCGGCTTCGGGTGTGAAGCTACCGGAAATGCCGATACAAAAAGGATCATCGTGAAACAGCCCTCTCGCGGGAAGCGTCGTCGACAGCAGCCCACCAATCTTGGCGGCCAACGCGCGGCAGGCGACCGCCGCCCCGGCTTCAACCGCGCCCATACCGGCCAGCACGACGACCCGTTCTGCGCGGGCGACCAGCTGCGCCGCACCGGCCACGTCGTCGGGATGCGGCGGCATCGGCGAAGGTCGCGGCAGCAGTTGGTGCGAGGGCGTCGGCAAGTCCGCGGGCCCATCCCACGGCCGGGCCTGCAAATCGAATGGAATGCCGAGCACGACGGGGCGACGTTCGCGACGCGCCTGCAGGAACGCGTCGCGTATTGCTACTGGCATGCGCTCAGGCATGTGCAGGCTGTGATAGACGGCCCCGGTCGCCGTGATGAGAGGCGCCTGGTGGATTTCCTGGTTATACCAACCGCTCTTCAGCGGCGCCTCCCCCGCAAATACCACCAGCGAGAGATGCGCGCGCACTGCCGCGGGGAGCGCCGTGATCAATTGCGTGACACCGGGGCCGCAGGTCACGGTGGCTACGCCCACATCCGCCTTCTTTCGTGAGTACGCCATGGCGGCAGCGAGCGCGCAATGCTCGTGCCTCACATACACCATGCGACATCCCGCCTCGGCCAAGCGCGATGCCCAATTCATGTTGGCATCCCCGAGAAGAGCAAAGCATGCGCGCACGCCTTCCTGCCAGAAGGCCGCGGCAAGGACGTCGTGAACGCGGGGCTTGACGTCGTTACTCATCGTCGCGTGTGCTCGGTTGAACGCGAGCGAACGGCGGCCGTGTGCCAGCGCTCAATGAAGCAGACGACCCGCGACCTCGATTCGCCGGCAGGCTTCGTGCAGATTCGCGAGCGACGTCGCGAACGACAGGCGAAAGTACGGAGACAGCCCGTACCCGGCACCGTTGGGCACGGCGACGCCGGACTCGAGCAGATAGGTGGTGACGTCCTCGTCGTTGACCAGGCGCTTGCCATCCGGTGTGCAGAGGCCGATCCAATCAGCGCAGGAGACATAGATGTAGAACGCGCCATGCGGCTGCGCCGGTGCAAGGCCAGCACTCGCCACAAGGAGCGGCAGCACCGCGTTACGACGCGCTTCGAACTCGGCGCAGCGTTGCGCGACGATGTCCTGGGGACCGTTGAGGGCGGCGACCGCTGCAGCCTGACTGATCGATGAAGGGTTGAGCGAGCACTGTGCCTGCATGCGTGCCATGGCACGGATCAGGCTCGCCGGCCCGGCTCCATAGCCCAGCCGCCATCCTGTCATCGCATAGGTCTTGGAGACTCCATTGACGATGAGAATACGATCGGCGAGCTGTGGCGCGACTTCGGCCAGTGTCGAGAAGCGCCGCCCGTCGAACAGGATGTGCTCGTAGATGTCGTCGCTCATCACCCAGACGTGCGGATGTCGCTCCAGTACCGCAGCGAGCGCGAGCAGCTCTTCGCTCGAGTACACCGTCCCGCTCGGATTCGACGGCGAGTTGAGCATCAGCCATTTGGTGCGTGGCGTGATCGCCGCATCGAGCTCGCCGGCGGTCAGCTTGAAGCCGTTCTCGGATCGCGTAGACACCCACACGGGAACGCCTTCGGCGAATTCGGTCATGATCGCGTAGGCCACCCACGACGGCGCAGGAATCACCACCTCGTCGCCCGGATCGATGGTGGCCATGAGCGCGTTGTACAGAATCTGCTTGGCGCCTGCGCCCACCGAGATGTTCTCCGGCTGGTACCTGAGTTGATTCTCGCGAACGAATTTGGCGACGATCGCCTGTTTCAGCTCAGGCGTACCATCGACAGGCGTATAGCGTGTGCGACCATCGCGCATCGCGCGACTCGCTGCTTCGACGATGTGCTCGGGCGTGTCGAAATCGGGCTCGCCTTGCGAGAGCCCGATGATGTCCCGGCCTTCGGCACGGAGCTCCCGCGTGCGCTGGGCTGAGGACGCCGAGGCCGATATCTTGGCCCGCTCCACTCGGCTCGAAAGGAAGGCCAAGCGGTTCGCCGCTGTTAGTTCGCCACGATGCCGGCGTCGCGCACGACGCGCGACCACTTTTCACGCTCGCGCCGGATCTGCTCCGCGAATGCTTCGGGCGTTCCGCCTATCGCCTCGGCGCCCTGTTCCGCAAGCTTCTGGCGCATCTCGGGCGTGGTGAGAATGGCGTTGATCTCCCGGTTCAGTCGTGCGATCACGTCCCGCGGCGTTCCAGAGGCTACGGCGATGCCGCTCCACGAGAGCGATTCATAGCCCGCCACACCGGACTCCGCGACCGTTTTCACCTCGGGCAATGCCGGCGTTCGGTTCAGCCCGGTCACCGCAAGGGCCCTGAGCTTGCCACTCTGGATGTACGACACCGCGCCGGGCATGTTCTCGAACATCATCGATACGCGTCCGGAGAGGAGGTCCGGGAGCGCCTGGCCGCTGCCCTTGTACGGAATGTGCACCAGGTCGATACCGGCCATCGCCTTGAAGAGCTCAGCCGACATGTGCGTCGAGGATCCCGCGCCGGACGACGCAAACGTCAGTTTCCCCGGAGAGGCTTTCGCGTAAGCGACGAGATCGCCCACACTCTTCAGCGGCGAGTCCGCCGGAACGACCAGAACGTTGGTGATGGACGCGATGTAGCAGACGGGCTCGAGATCCTTGGCGGCGTCGTAATTCAGGTTCCGATAGAGGGAGCTGTTGATCGCCATGACGCCGGTTGTCGCCATCAGCAAGGTATAGCCGTCCGGGGGCGATTTCGCGACGATTTCGGCGCCGATGTTGCCGCCTGCACCCGGGCGATTCTCGATGACTACGGGCTGGCCCAAGGCCGCCGCGAGCCGCTCACCGATCAAACGCGCGAAGATGTCGGTCGATCCGCCCGGCGCAAAAGGAACAACGATGCGCAAGCTTCGCGACGGGTAGGGTTGTGCGTGGAGGCCGGACGCACACGCCGCGACTAAGGCCACGCCGGCGATCAGCGCCATGAATTTTGCTCGCATGCACTCCCTCCCGGTTCACTGCCAGAACGGGCCGACGACCGCCGGCCGCGAGGACTGAGAGTATCTCGCAAATCGAGCGCGCCAAGTTGGCCGCGAGACGTGCTCAAACGAACGAATGACGCGCCCGACCGTGTTCCCCAAGCGCCGAATGAATCGCGCCCTCAGTCCACTCATCACCGCACGATTTGCAGGCTGCCTGACACGCGATCGCAGGCGGTGACCTTCACGCGTGCAGTGCAACGACACTTGTGCAGCGCAGTTAACGGAGCAGCCTGACGCCAGCGTCGGCCATGAGACCAATCGAGAACAAGACAGCAGGCCGAAGCGTGGCCAACCGGTACTCCCAGCCAGCGACATCGACGGAGTCGGGCCGGTCGCCGGTTACGCGATGGCTCATCCGCTCGATACGGCCGAGCTTCTTGGTGTCGATATGGGACCCGGTCATCCGGTTGCTGATGCTCGTTACGCACTACCAGCTCACTGGGCATCAGATCGGACCAAGCGAGCGAGCCAGCGCGTCGCAGCACGCGACCGACGGTGCTGCCGGATACCCGCAAGGCGGGCATGGGTCATGTGCAAAAACAACTCACGACGCAAGCGCCGCAAGTCGTTGAATTGTTGGTAGGCCGTGTAGGGGTCGAACCTACGACCAACGGATTAAGAGTCCGCTGCTCTACCAGCTGAGCTAACGGCCCGAACGACAATGCCCAAGGATGGGCGCCGCACGGTATTTTACCGCGAACGAAGCCTTCGCGGACACTGAGCGGGCCCCGCGGATACCTGTTGCGGGGGCAATGCGAGCGAGCCTGCGGCCCCTGCGATCCGCCTCATGCGATCTGCCTCATGCGGCCTGCAGCGGAACGACGATCCCTGACGGGGTCCTGGGCCAGGGATGGAGGACATCGAGCGCCACACTGCCCCCATTGGGCTGCACGATGCGCACGTGACGGCGATGAATCTCGCGCGCCTGACGCACGCCGCAGCTATGCGCGATTTCGTCGATCTCCCGGTTCATGGCAACCGCGTAATTGGCAACGCGCGTCGCCTTGTCCTCGACCACCAGGCCGCGCTGCAGCCGCCGCTGATGCGTGGTGATGCCGGTCGGGCACGTATTGGCGTGACAGCGCAGCGACTGGATACATCCGAGCGCAAACATGAAGCCGCGCGCCGTATTGACGAAATCGGCGCCGCATGCAAGCGCCCATGCAGCGCGCGCTGATGTGACGAGCTTGCCGGAGGCGACGACCCGGATGCGCGACTTGAGTCCGCCAGCCACGAGCGCGTCCACGACCCGCGGCAGCGCCTCTTCGATCGACAGGCCGACGTGATCGGCCAGCGCCTGGGGGGCTGCGCCACTGCCGCCTTCGCCGCCGTCGATCACCAGGAAGTCCGGCGCGTCATCGAATCCGCGCGCGAGCACGCGCTCCACGAGCTCATGCGCGAAGTAGCGGCCACCAATGGCGGTTTTCACGCCAACGGGCTTGCCGGTGAGCGCACGGATCTCGGCCGCGCAATCCAGGAGCTGATCCATGGTGGCGATGTCGAGATGCCGGTTTGGGCTGATGGAGTCGCGTCCAGGCGTGATGCCGCGGATCTGCGCGATGAGAGGCGTCACCTTGCTGCCCGGGAGCAGGCCGCCCTTGCCGGGCTTCGCGCCCTGGGATAGCTTGATCTCGAATGCACGCACGGTGTCGTGTGCCGCAATCTCGACGAGGCGTTTCCGGTCGAGCTGACCACGGGCGTCGCGGACGCCGTACTTGGCGGTGCCGATCTGCATGATGAGATCGCAGTCGCCTTCGAGATGAAATGGTGAAAGCCCGCCTTCACCCGTATCCATCCAGCACCCCGCTCCTGCAGCGCCGCGCGACAGTGCACGCACCGCCGGTTCAGAAATCGCGCCGAAGCTCATCCCGCTCACGTTGACGACCGATCGCGCAGTGAACGGCTTGTCGCAGTAACCCTCGCCGATCACCAGTGGCGGAGTCGGCAGGCGGTCGGACTCGAGCACGGGAAACGGCGCGTTCACGAAGATGATCGCGCCGGGCACATGCAGGTCGTAGGTCGAGCCGAAGCCGACGACGCTGCCCTCGTTCTTCGCCAGCCGATATACCCAGGCCCGCGTGGATCGATTGAAAGGCATCTCCTCGCGATCGCTGGCAAAGAAGTACTGCCGCAAATATTCGCCGAGTTGCTCGAGGCCATACCGCAACCGGCCGACGACCGGGAAGTTGCGCAGGACGGTGTGCTCTTTCTGGGTCACGTCGCGCACGTACGTGGCGACGAGAAGCACCGCCATCGCGAGTGCGACGAGCGTGCCGAAGCCGATACCCAACAACTGCGTCATTTCCTGCATCCTGACCCTTCCTGCCGCCGGACGTCTGTCGTCCCGTACGGTTATCGGCCAGAAAGGCGGGAGATGAAGATCTTGCGTATACGCGGCGCCGCGCGGATCTGCCCCGGCGCACGCATGCTGGACGTTTGCCCTGTTGGGCCAGAGCGATTGCCGCCGGCGACATCGAAGTGCCCGCGAGGGCAGGCAGCGCTTCGAATAATGCGGTAACCGCTCGGGACAGGTCCGGTTGTCTAGCTGCGCTCCACGCGCTCGCCCTCGAGCTTCGCGAGCGCCTTGGTCTTCCATAGGTGCCACGCGCGATCGTAGTTCTGCCACGACACGTTAGCGGCCACTTCCTTGTCGTCCATGAACACGATCTCGCCATCGGGTCCGGCCAGAAGCCTCGCCTGCAGCTGCATGCGCGCGTTCATCTCGAGATAGATCGTGCGTCCGACCGCGCGCTGAATGTTCTCACCCACGACCACGGAGCCATGCCCGCGCATGAGGGCTGCCGGATGGTCACCGAGCCCTTCGGCAAGCGAACGACCAAGCTCGGGGGTGCGCACCAGAAGGTCAGTGCCCTGCTGCGCGTCGCGAATGTCCCAAGTAGGCACGCCCAGGCCGATGAATGCCGACATGTGAAAGATCGGTTGCATGGGCGTATGCGTGCAGGCGAAAGGCACGACGGTCGGTGAATGGTTGTGGACGATCGCGTTGATCTCCGGGCGCGCCTTGTAGATCTCGCCGTGGATGAAGCGCTCCTGGTAAACCGCGCGTCCGCGCTGATCGACGGGATTGCTGTCGAGGTCGTACTCGAGGATGTCGTCTTCGGTGACGAGCTCCGGGGCCACCGCGCGCGCCATGAAGTAGCGCTGCGGATCGGTGTCGGAGCGCGCCGAGGCATGGCCATAGCCGTCGATCACCCCGTGCTCGGCGAGCGTGCGCGAGGCGATGACGAGATCCTGAATGAGGCTCATGTGTGCAGCTCCTGCATCATTCGCCCTGAATGCCGGCTGCGCTGACCACGCGCTTCCAGCGCACGAGCTCGTTACCCAGCAGCTGACCCATACGCTCCGGCGGGGCGATCACCGGTGTCATGCCTTGTTGCGCCATGGCTTCGCGAACGTCTGCACCCTGCAAAGCGGCGTTCATCTCGCTGTTGAGCTTGGCGATGATGTCGGGTGGCGTGCCCGCCGGAGCGAACGCGCCATACCAGGTGTCGACGACCATGTTCGGAAGTCCCGCTTCCCTGGCAGTGGGTACGTCGGGGAATGCGGGTGATCGGTGCTCGCTCAGTACCGCAAGCATGCGGAGCTTCCCCGCCTTGACGAACGGGGCCATCGTCTGCAGTGCCGCGACGGTGACCTGCACGTGTCCGCCGAGCAGATCGGTTGCCGCACCCGATGACCCTTTGTACGGAACGTGCACGAGACGCGTTCCCGTTTCGAGCTTGAAGAGCTCCATGGTGAGATGTTGCACGCTGCCATTGCCGGGCGACGAGTAGTACAGCGCCTCCGGTTTGGCCTTGGCAAGGCTCACGAGATCGGCCACCGATTTCGCGGGCACGTCGGGCGCCACCACCAGCGCGAGTGCGCTCGTCGCGAGCAGCGCCACGGGCGCATAGCTCCCCGCCGCATCGAACGGAAGCTTCGGTCGCAACGCCGGCAAGGTGCCATGGGACGTTGCGCTGAAGAGGAGCGTGTAACCGTCGGGCTTCGCCTTCGCCACCGCTTCCATGCCGATGGCCCCGCTTGCGCCGGCGCGGTTCTCCACCACGAAGGGCTGCTTCATGCGTGCGACGAGCCGCGGCTCCAGAAGACGCGCCAGCACGTCCGCCCCTGTGCCCGGTGTGAATGGAACGACAATGGTCACTGCACGCGCCGGGTACCCCGATTGCGCATCCGTGAACGCGGGTGCGCTCAGGGCGAGCGCCGCAAGGAGCACCATGAATGCTCGTCGGGGAGCCATGCTTGCGCGCGGCCGGAATCGATTCATGTGTGCGCCTTCGATCGAGGCCAATGGGCAACAGTCGTTGTGCAACGGCTGCAAAGGCAAATTTCAAGGGTGCCATGCGCTGCGCCTGGCCGATCTGCCAAACTTAGCAGACGCATGCCTGACGGCCCGCAGCCCACTTGACGCGCAACCGCCCCGCTCCCGCCATGACCCTCCCCACCTATGTCGTCAATGACCCCGCGGCGCCGGACTTTCGCGTACATCGCGGCGCGCTCGCGGACCCGACCGTGCTCGAGCTCGAGCGCGCCCGGGTCTTCGATGCGTGCTGGATCTATGTCGGACACGAGAGCGAGGTGATCGCGCCCGGCGACTTCCAAACGCGCAACGTGTGCGGCCGTCCGGTCATCTTCGCCCGCGACAGCGCGGGACGCATTCGTGTGTATCTCAACAGCTGCCGCCATCGCGGGGCGACCGTATGCCGCGAAGCTTCAGGCAACGCGAAGGGATACTTGTGCTTCTATCACGGCTGGAGCTACGACCGGGACGGCCGTCTCGATGGGGTTCCCGGCCAAGCAAGCTACCCCGCCTCGTTCGACCGGAGCCAACTGGGTCTCGCCGAACCGGCGCACGTGGGCGCCTACCGCGGCTTCGTGTTCCTGAGCTTCAACCCGGGTGCGATGCCGCTCGAGCAGTACCTCGCCGGCGCGACCGAATATATCGATCTCATCGTCGACCAGTCGCCCACCGGCGAAATGGAAGTGATCCGTGGCGCCCAGGAGTACGACATCCGCGCCAACTGGAAGCTTCTGGTCGAGAACAGCTTCGACGACTATCACCTGCTCACGACGCATTCCACGTGGCTCAATTACATGAAGAGCTCGGGTGTCGAGATCAAGCGGCCGCAGAAGGGCCACCTCATGCCGTCGCATGGCGTCGGCAGAGCGCTGGGCAACGGCCATGCGGTCATCGACAACGAGAACTTTCGCGGACGTCCCGTAGCGAAATGGATTCCGTTGTACGGCGAAGAAGCGAGGCCCGAGATCGAGCGCCTGCGCGCCGAGCTCGTCGAGCGTCTCGGTGAGGCGCGCGCAGCACGCGTTGCGGACACGAACCGCAACCTGGTGGTGTTCCCGAATCTGGTCCTCAATGACGGGTCGTCAGTGACGATTCGCACGTTCTTCCCGCTTGCCGCGGATCGCATGCAGGTGCGGGCGTGGGCCCTGGGACCCAAGGGCGAGTCGCGCAAGGCGCGCGCCATCCGCCTCGACAGCTTCCTCACGTTCTACGGGCCCGGTGGTTTTGCGACGCCCGACGACGTCGAGGCACTGGAGGCCGTGCAGCAGGGTCTCGCCACCTGGCGCGAAGTGCCGTGGTCGGTGATGACGCGCGGGATGTCGAAGGAAGGCGAACAGCTCAATACTGACGAGCTTCACTTGCGTGCATTCTGGATTCGCTGGAAGGAGCTCATGGAAAACGCGCCGGAAGATCGCCGCGATGCCCGGTGACATCACCACCGTCACGCGTCACGACGTCGAGGACTTCCTGTACGCCGAAGCCGCGCTGCTGGACGCGTGGGAGCTCGACGCCTGGCTGGCGCTCCTGACCGAGGACGCACGCTATCGGGTGCCGGCCAACGACACGCCGGTTGCGGATCCCGCCGACACGCTCTTCATCATCGCCGATGACTATGCTCGCCTGCGGGCGCGCGTGGTACGCCTCAAGGACAAGAATGCGCACGCCGAGTATCCGCGCTCGCGCACGCGGCGGATCATCTCGAACGTGCGCATCGTGTCCCGAACCGAGGAGACGCTCTCGGTCGCCGCCAACTTCGTCGTTTACCGGTTCCGCCGCGACGAACGCATTCGCGAATACGTCGGCGCCTATCGTTACATCCTGCGCATGCACGAAGGTGCGCTGCGCATCGCGTATCGGGAAGCGGTTCTCGACGCGCTCGAGCTCGGGTCGCTGGGATCCGTCAGCCTGATCCTTTGAGTCGGCGGGGAAAAGCCGCAGGCACCTGCTGAGCGCGCGCAGCGGCCTGTCAGTGACCCGCGCAGAACTGACAATTGGTATGCGGCTCGGCAAGCCTCATCATCGCGCTCGTGTTGGCCTCGTACAGCTTCAGGAGCTGATCGTGCGGGAGCTTGAGGCTGTCGATCGCGCGGATGGTTTCACGGATGAACATCGGCCCGCCTTCGGGATCGAAGGGACAATCGGTACCGAACATCGCATGGTCGATGCCGAAGAATGACAGTCCGCACTGGATCGCGGGTGCCGATCCATTGACCGATGTGTCGCCGTAGAACTTGTGGAAGTAATCGACGGGTCGGCGGCCCTTCGCGTTCATGCTCTTCAGGATCACCGTGTAATCCTCGTCGGTCGTGCGCGTGCCGAGCTGATCCATTCCCAGCCCCACCCGCGCTTCGAGGTAAGGAATCATCGCACCCATGTGATGCGTGATGATCTTGAGGTTCGGCCATCGATCGAAGAAGCCTGAAAACACCATGCGCGCCATCGCCGCACTGGTCTCGTACGGCCACCCGAAGAGCCACCAGATTTCGTAGCGGGATTTCTCCTCCGCCGCATAGTCGGTCATCCGCGGTCCGCGCGTGGGATGCATCCAGATGGGAAGATCGTACGCGTGCATCTTCTCGAAGATCGGCGCGAACTCCGGGTCGTCGAGCGGACGTCCATTCACGTTGGTGAAAATCTGGATGCCGCGGGCGCCCATGTGTTCGATCGTGCGCTCGATCTCCTGCATCGAGGCGGGCACGTTGTTCAGCGGCAGCGAGGCCACCCAGCCGGGGAATCGGTCCGGGTAGCGGTGCGCGATTTCGGCCATGCCGTCATTGGCGAGGCGCGCCAGGTCGGGCGATCGGTCCGGGGGTGCAAGCGCTTCGATCGTCGGCAGCGAGAGCGTCAGGATCTGCTGGTACTCGGACCCGAACGTGTCCATCATGCGCAACCGCGCGTCGAGGTCGTGGAGCACGGGGATGTGCAGCCAGCGTTTGATCGCGTTCTTGTCGGGCGCGATCTCGAGCATGGTTTCGAAGAACTTCCGCGGGAAGATATGCGGAAAGACGTCGATCTTCTTCATCACTTTCTCCAGGGCGCCGCGAACCGTCGTCAAATTCTACGCGAGCATGCTTATTCCGCGACCTTGGCATGCGGGTTCAGTCAGGACGCAAGACGCGTTGCACATGGACGCCGTGCAGCATCGTGGGTCGATCAGCCTGACTGATCAGGGCGACACACCCCGCTAGAAGATTTCAGGCATCGGCACGGGCTCGGGCTCTGGCTTGCACACCCCGCACCACAGCGCGTCAGGCACGACGACCGCCTTGGGCGTGTTGTCGGCCCCCACGTACACGCTGGCAACATAGGGCATGCGCCCGTTTGCGTGGTCCTTGCAGACGCAGCGGCCGCAAAACCGGCATACCCCGCGCGCTTCATTCTCGTCGAAAAAACATTTCACCCGGCGGCCCCGTTGTCGGTCTTTTTTCGATGCGCAGCATGCCACAAGTGCAGCATCGAGGCGCGAACCGATGGCCGAAGAGCGCTGTGCGCAGCCGTAGCTTGTGATTGGGCCCGCATGAGCGAAATCCGACGCAGCCGCTCATAGAGATTGCCGCCCTCGCGTGCGGGCCCTGAAGGATTGCGGCTTGCCGTGAGCCGCCACACGTCCCACGCTCCCGGGCTGCGGTGGGCGATCTGGTAGGAGAGGCGCGTCCAAAGCGACCATTCGGTGACCGGAAATATCGAGCGTACGTACAACATCACGTACACGCCGATCTCGCGGCGCGCGATCTTGATCGCTTGCTGAAGTTCGTCGACTTCGATGCCGAGTTGCTGTGTGAGGGCAGGGTCACGCGCGCGTTCGCGTGCCTCCTGCTTGAGTCCGAGTTGCGCCTCGAGGTGCAGCACCTTGCCCACCTGCCGGCGTTTGACGCGACCGAACCGCTTGTCGATGGGCTGCAGGAGGCGCTCGAGGTCGTCCATGTGCTGAATGAGTGTGGCTTCCTGACCGGATACTCGCAAGCCGGACCCGAGCCGATCGTGCAGCACACGACGTTCATGCCGCAGACCGAAGAGAATCATCGCGCCCACCGCTGCGACACCCGCCAGCGCAACGCTCACGAGCACCCACTGGCTCGTGTCACGCGAGAAGGGCGAGAAGAATGCGAAATTGTTCCAGGCGTAGTGAAGCGACATCGCTCCGAACAGTCCGAGGAGCAGCGCTTCGAGGCGGTGGCGTCGGTCTGCGCCAACGGCGAAGCGGCCGAGTGCCGCACCGGTTATGGCCGTCATCGTGCCGTGCGCCAGTGCGGAAGAGAAATCGCGCACGATGACGAGCGAGAGTGGGCTTTCCGGATACAACTGAACGTAGCGCAGGTTTTCGATGATCGCGAATCCGATACCGGAGGCAAAGCCGTAGATCACACCATCCACGAAGTACGAGAACCGCGCGCGGCGAACCAGATAGACGAGCACGCCGGACTTGAACAACTCCTCGATGAACGGAGCGGAACGCGTACCGACGTAGCTCCTGGGCCAGCCGAGGATGTCGATACAAAAGCGATTCACCAGAAACGAAAGCGCGAAGGCGACGAGGCCCCAGCCTAGACACAGCAGGATGATGCGCGGGCGATCGGAGCCGTAGAGGTCGAGCCAGTGCAGGCAGTAAAGGAACGTGGCGGGTACGACAATCGCCATGAGAATCGTAAGCGTCATCGCCCGGCACTCTTTCGATGGGTTGCAACGAAAGCGGCCGGCATGGACATGCCGACCGCAGGAAAACTACCGAGGGCGCGAGGGGCAGCCATCGTGCCCCTCGATGTCCCGCTGTGCGCTAGCGCGCGCTATTGGCCGTGTTCGCGCTGTTGGCGGTGTTGGCGGTGTTCGCGCTGTTGGCTGCGTTGGCACTGTTGGCTGCGTTGGCACTGTTGGCTGCG
>JALYXY010000220.1 GCA_030946875.1 Pseudomonadota bacterium
GTATCCATCCATGCGCCTGTTCAGGCAAAAGGCCGTGGGTGATTGGGGCACGGTGCTCGAAGCGGTCGGCACGGCTCTGGACGCCTACGTTCCGCAACACGCCTAGCCGGATGACCAAGATTGGCCGGGACGCGCTGATTGCGAACGCACGCGCGGCGCTGCAGCGCGATGATACGAGGGCCGCGGAAGCGCATTGTCGCGAGGCTATCGCACTCGATGCCACCGATCACATAGCGTGGACGCTTCTCGGCACGGCCCTGCGTCATCGTGACAGCGTAGGGGCAGAAGCGGCCTTGCGCCAGGCCGTTGCACTGAATGCAGACGCCACGGACGCACAGTTCCACCTGGGCAATCTCCTGCGCAGTCAAGGACACCATGCGGAAGCCATCCCGCTGTACCGCAGTGTGCTGCAGCATCTGCCCCGTCATCCAAGTGTTCGCAACAACCTGGGGCTTGCGCTCGCTTCAGCGGGACAGCCACGCGAAGCAGAGCAACTGTTCCGGTCGGTGCTTGCAGCGCAGCCGGCGCACGCGCAGGCGCTCATCAATCTCGTCCACGTTCTTTGCGCCCGCAAAGCCCACCCCGAGGTGCTCGCGACCGTGAAGCGGTATTTCGCGCAGCAGCGCGATGCTCCCGTCGAACTCTGGATCGACCTCGGCGTCAGCCAGCACGCGCTGCACGACGAGCATGCCGCCGCGATGAGCTTCATGCGAGCCCTCGCTCTCGAGCCCGACGATCCTGTCGCGCTGGTCAACCTGGGGTCGGTGCTGGTGGACATGGGAAATTTCACTTCGGCGGAGCCCGTGCTCGCGAAAGCAGCGCGTGTCGCGCCCGCCGACATCAATGCGCGTGCGCTGCTCGCCCACGCGCGGCAGCACCTCTGCTCGTGGGAGGCATTGGATGCGTTGCATGAAGCCGTGCTGCAGGGCCTCGATGCCGACACCCCGCACCGGGTCAATCCATTCTTCGTGCTGTCGATGCCGGCGTCGCCCGGCCAGCAGCAAAAGGCCGCGCGCCGGTGGGCTGACGAGATCGAGCCCGCCGCGAGCTTCGCCACGCCGTTCGTGAAGGCCACGGGGACGCGCTTGCGTGTCGGGTACCTGTCCTCCGACTTTCGCGCCCACGCCGTCTCCTTTCTGGCGACCGAGGTGTGGGAGCGGCACGACCGCCAGCGCATCTCCACGTTCGCCTACGCACTTGCGCCCTCCGATGCGTCCCCGATTCGGGCACGGATTCAGAAGGCTTTCGAGACTTTCAACGACGTCAGCGCGCAGGACAGCCGAACGATCGCCGAACGCATCAGAGCGGATGGCATCGATGTGCTCATCGATCTCAACGGCTACACGACGCACGCGCGCAGCGAGATCCTCGCCGCGCGACCGGCGAACCTCCAGCTGCAGTGGCTGGGCTACCTCGGCACGATGGGAGCGGACTGGATCGATTACGTGCTCACCGATGCCTATGTATCGCCACCCGACGCGCAGGCCTGCTTCGATGAGCGGTTCGTCTACCTACCCGATTGTTATTGCCCGAGCGATACGCGGCGCTCGATCGCATCCAGTGTCCCGACGCGTGCGCAGTGCGGGCTGCCCGAAAGCGGCGTGGTCCTCTGCTGCTTCAACAATCCGTACAAGCTGCTGCCCAATGTGTTCGAAACCTGGATGCGCGTGTTGAGCGCGGCGCCGCAGGCTGTGCTGTGGCTTTCGCCTTCCAGCGATGAGGCAGCGCGCAACCTTCGATTGCAAGCGGAGATGCACGGCATAGACCCGGAGCGCCTCGTGTTCGCACCGCGGGTAGCGCTCGGCGTGCACCTCGCGCGGCATGCGCATGCCGATCTCTATCTGGATACGTATCCCTACAACGCCGGCACCGCGGCCAATGACGCACTGTGGATGGGCGTGCCGGTCCTCACTTGTTCAGGCAAGACGATGGCCAGCCGGGTGGCGGGGAGTCAGCTGCACGCGATCGGCTTGGAACGCCTGATCGCGCAGAACCTCACCGACTACGAAGCGAGCGCGACGGCCCTCGCGAGCGACCCGCACGAGCTCGTGCAGCTACGCGCCGGGCTCGAGCACAACAAGTTCAACGATCCGCTGTTCGACATGGCCCGCTTCACGGGCGAGCTCGAGAAAGCGTTGATCGCGGTGGCGATCCGGGGAACACCGGAGCGATCAGCGGCATCGCCGCGCTGCTGATGGCGATCAATGAGCTGCGGTTGCGTCGTGCTCGAAAAACGTGAACAGCGCCTCGAGTGCCTCGCGGCGGCCGAACAATGCATCCTGCGCGGCGCCGAGCCGGGTGCGCAAAGTCTCGCGCCACACAACATCCTGAACCAGACGCGTTGCGATGCCCACATAGGCATCGACATCGCTGGCGATCAGCTCGTCGACACCCATGATCCGCAGCATCGCGGCACTTTGACGACCGCGCATGTACGCCCCTGGCAAGGTGACGGTCGGCAGTGCGCTGGCCAACGCATCGAGGCTGGTGTTGCCACCCGACCAATGCAGCGTATCCAGCATGGCGTCGCACACACGGTTCACGCGCATGAAGTCCGGATGCCCAAGCTGAGGCAGAACCCGAACGCGAGCGCGGATGTCCAGGCGGCGCGCCGCCAGTGTTCGCTCGAGGCGCCGCATGTATTGGTCGGTGATTGCCGGATGCCGGCCCGCGAAGAGCACCAGCATGGCACGAGGGTTTGATTCGAGCACTCGGGCAAAGAGGTCATCGTTCTCGGGATGGATCTTGAACAATGACTGCGGGCACAGCAGCAGGGTGCGATCATGCGGGAGGTTGAACGCTTCCCTGGACACATCGTCGGGCACCTCGGGGCGCGTGTACTGCGTGCCGATGCCCGGCAGCATGAGGAGTGGCTCGCTGTACTGCTCCGACGCATCTGCGGCTTCCATGCTTTCGCACGTGATGTAGCGATCGATGGTGCGATGTCCGGTGGTCACCGGGTGTCCCCAGGCGGCGTACTGGCGAGGAGCCAGGCGAAGCGCGGCCAGTGCGAATGAGCTCACGTCCATGCCGAGCTCCGGATAAACCAGAATGTCGAGGCCGTCGCGCTGGATCGCGGGCGCGACAACCGAGGGGCGCGCTTCACTGCCTCCGAAGGTGCGGAAATAATCGGCTCGCTCGCTGATGGACCGTGCGATCTCGTCCATCCCAGGCCAGAGGTGATAGATGTAAAGCTCGAAGCGCTCGCGCGGAAGCTCCGTCATCCAGCTTCGGAAGTAGCGCCCGACCGTGCCGACGTGCAGGAATGCCGACGCGAAGCCGATGCGAATGCGGCGACCTGCTACCGGCGCCCGTGGCATGGGATGCGCCCACGATACAACGGCGTTCTCGATGGCGCCCGCCGCGAGACGGGCATACCGTTCCTGCAACTCGCGGTCGTTGCGCCCCTGATACGCCAGAAAGAAATTGGTCCAGCGTAAGCCATCGATCACCTGCACGGCCGTCAGGCCCTTGGCGGCGTCGCTGATGCTACGCTCGAGCGCATCGATGCCACGCGTGTACGCAGCACGTGCCTCGTCGACCGCCGCGGCATCGGCATAGACCATCGGCAACGCGAGATGCTGGGCGAAGAGCGCGCGAAGATCGCGCGGGTCGAGCGCGTAAGCGGTGACGTACGCCTCGTGCGCCTGCGCGGGATCACCGCGCTCGCTCAGCACCCAGCCGAGACTGAACCACTCGCCCGCACTTTCGCGAGGCGCCGCCTGAATGGCACCCCAGTACAGCTGGGCGGCTTCGTCGAGTTGGCCGCGCTCGCGCGCGAGGCCCGCGAGCAACACGAGCAAGGGTCGGTAGGGTGGCTCTGCCGAGGCACGGGCAAGAGCTTCGCGCAGCACACGTTCGGCTTCCTCGACCTCGCCGGTATCGCGAAGCGCCTTTGCGAGATTGGCGACCGCCAGCGGGTAGTCGGGCTTCGCGGCGACGGCCTGTGCAAACGCATGCTTCGCGTCGTCGAGCCGACCTTCGTTGCGCCATGCATTGCCGAGATTGTTCCAGGCACGCGCGTGACGCGGATCGAGGCGGATAGTCGTTTCGAACGCCCGCGATGCCGCGGCCGCATCCCCCTGCTCGCCGTAAAGAATGCCGAGATAGAACCACCCCTGCACGAACTCGGGCCTGAGCGCGACGGCGCGTTCGACGCTCGTCACCGCGCCGGGCATGTCTCCAAGCGACTCGAGCAATTCGGCCTGCACGTAATGCGCGGCGGCCTCGCCGGGCGCGAGTTCCATCGCTCCACGCACGTGGCGCAGCGCGCCTTGCGTGTCGTTGGTGCGCTGGGCACAAGCCGCGAGCAGAAGATGCACATGCGCCAGCTGGAAGGGCTCCGTGGCCGTGCGCAGAAGCGCCTGGCCTTCACGCCGTGCGGCCATCACGTCACCGCGAGCGAGTAGATGCTGTGCGGACGCGATCGCCCGCGCTGCGTCGGTCATGCCGTCACGGCGGTGACGCCTGGCCTCGCGTCGGCCTGCATTGCCAGCCGATAGGCCGCCTCCAGATTTCTCGTATGCGCCGCCATGTCGGTCAACGGAGAACGAGCGAGACCCGCGCGTATCCTGTCGCGAAGTTGACGCATGAAGCTCGCGTCATCGGCAAGCCGCACGGCAAGGTTGACGTATTCAGGTCCTGTGGTGGCAACCGTTTCCGTGACGCCGAGATTGGCAAGGATGCTATACGACGTGCGCTCGCCATGGCGGCCCCCGCACAGCGTCACCACAGGCACGCCCATGTCGAGCGCTTCGAGCGTGCCGTTGACCCCACCGAATGGCATGGGGTCGAGCACCGCGTCGACCACGGTGTATCGCGCCTGGTTCTGCTGCTCGTCACGACCCAGAGGGATGAGCGCAAGCCGCTCGCGCGCAATGCCCGCAGCGAGGGCTAGACGCACGAACGAAGCCTGCAACGCAGCCGTGTTGGGCGAAAAAGCGAGCCGCGCCCGTGGTATGCGCTCGAGGACCTCGCGCCACAGACGCAGGC
>JALYXY010000246.1 GCA_030946875.1 Pseudomonadota bacterium
GCCCTACAGGACAACGTCGAATGTCGCTCAAGGCTCCCAGGAAGCACCGCTCCAAAAAGGCCTGGATGCAGGAGCACGTGAACGATCATTGGGTCCAGGAAGCACAGCGGGTCGGCTATCGCTCACGCGCGGCTTTCAAGCTGATCGAGCTCGCCGACCGGGATGATCTCCTGCGGCCAGGCATCACGGTGGTGGATCTCGGTGCGGCCCCAGGCAGCTGGTCGCAGGTCGTGAAGCAGCGAATCGGTGCGGGTGGAAGGGTGATTGCAGTGGATATCCTCGCGATGGATCCCATCCGCGACGTCGAGTTTGTGCAGGGCGATTTCCGCGAGGAACCCGTCTTGCAGGCACTCGAAGCGGCTCTCGCGGGTCGAAAGGCAGACCTTGTGGTGTCGGACATGGCCCCCAACTTGTCTGGTGTGGCGAGTGCCGATCAGGCGCGATCGGTGCTCCTAGGCGAGCTCGCGCTCGAATTTGCCTCGAAATGGGTGCAACCGGGGGGCGATTTGGTCGTCAAAGCATTTCAGGGTGCCGGGTTCCCCGAGTTGCGACGCGAGCTCGACATCCATTTCGCGAAAGTTCACGTACGTAAGCCCAAGGCCTCCCGCGACCGAAGTCCCGAGGTGTACCTCGTGGGCAAGGGCCTCCAACCGCGTTGATTGTCGCCGACAGGCGACGCTCCCACCCGAAGCAGGTGGCTCTGCGGCAGGCTAGCAGCTAAAATGCAATGTTCAGCTGCGCCAGCGGTCTTGGCGCGGCAAGCAGGGTGCGGCACCCTCTCCATTTCTCAATGCCGCAAGGAGCTACCTTTTGAACAATCTCCTCAAGAACATCGGCATCTGGCTCGTCATCGGGCTCGTGGTGCTCACGGTCGTCAAGCAGTTCGACTCGCGACAGGCCACCAAGGATGCCGTGCCGTACTCCGAATTCATGGACAAGGCCAAGGCCGGTACCGTGGAATCGGCGACGGTCGAGGGGCGCTCGATCAAGTGGGTTTCCTCTGACAAGAAGAAGTACGTCACGTACAGCCCGGGCGACATCTGGATGGTGGGCGACCTCGTCAAGTACGGCGTCAAGGTCGAAGCCAAGCCCGAGGAGGAGCAATCGTTCCTGGCCCAGATCTTCATCTCCTGGTTCCCGATGCTGCTGCTGATCGGCGTGTGGATCTTCTTCATGCGTCAGATGCAGGGTGGCGGCCGTGGCGGCGCGTTCTCGTTCGGCAAGAGCAAAGCGCGCATGCTCGACGAAGCCAACAACACCGTCACCTTCGCGGACGTGGCCGGCTGCGATGAAGCCAAGGAGGAAGTCTCCGAGCTCGTCGAATTCCTGCGCGATCCGTCCAAGTTCCAGAAGCTCGGCGGCCGTATTCCGCGCGGCGTGCTGATGGTGGGCTCGCCTGGAACGGGCAAGACGCTGCTGGCCAAGGCCATCGCGGGTGAGGCCAAGGTGCCGTTCTTCTCGATCTCGGGTTCGGACTTCGTCGAGATGTTCGTCGGCGTGGGTGCGGCACGTGTGCGCGACATGTTCGAGCAGGCGAAGAAGAACGCGCCTTGCATCGTGTTCATCGACGAGATCGACGCCGTGGGTCGCCAGCGTGGTGCAGGCTTGGGTGGCGGCAACGATGAGCGCGAGCAGACGCTCAACCAGTTGCTGGTCGAGATGGACGGATTCGAAGGCAACGCGGGTGTGATCGTCATCGCCGCCACCAACCGTCCCGACGTGCTCGACCCGGCGTTGATGCGTCCCGGTCGCTTCGACCGTCAGGTGGTGGTGCCGCTGCCGGACATCCGTGGTCGCGAGCAGATCCTGCTCGTGCACATGCGCAAGGTGCCGATGGCTTCCGACGTCAAGGCAGACATCATCGCCCGCGGCACACCGGGATTCTCCGGGGCCGATCTCGCCAATCTGGTCAACGAAGCCGCCCTCTTCGCGGCGCGTCGCAACAAGCGCCTCGTGGACATGGATGACTTCGAGATGGCCAAGGACAAGATCATCATGGGCGCCGAGCGCCGCTCGATCGTGATGCCCGAAGACGAGCGCCGCAATACGGCGTACCACGAGTCGGGCCACGCGCTCGTCGCGCGCATGCTGCCGAAGACGGATCCCGTGCACAAGGTCACGATCATTCCGCGCGGCCGCGCGCTCGGCGTCACGATGCAACTGCCCGAAGCCGATCGCTTCAGCATGGATCGCGACCACATGCTCAACATGATTTCCGTGCTCTTCGGAGGACGGATCTCCGAAGAGATCTTCATGAACCAGATGACCACTGGCGCTTCGAACGACTTCGAGCGGGCGACGGAGATCGCGCGCAACATGGTCACCCGCTACGGCATGTCGGATGTGCTGGGCCCGATGGTGTACGGCGAGAACGAGGGCGAAGTATTCCTCGGGCGCTCGATCACGCGCACCGTCAACATGTCCGAAGAGACGATGCGCACGGTCGACAACGAGATTCGCAAGATCATCGACACCCAGTATGCCGTTGCGCGAAAGCTCATCGAGAACAATCGCGACAAGGTCGAGGCCATGGCCAACGCGCTGCTCGAATTCGAGACGATCGATGCCGACCAGATTGCCGACATCATGGGCGGCAAGCCGCCGCGGCCGCCGAAGCCAAGTGCAACCCCGCCCACAGGTCCCAACACCATCGGTCCCGGCGCCGGTCCCGACGCGGCCCCTTCGGCAAACCCCGCCTGACCTGCCGCGCGACCGCCGGGCAGAGGCGCCTCGCTCCTGCCGGTCGCTGCGTTCCTGCGGCTCGTCGATGCCACGTGACGGCGCGGCGGCGCCACCTATCGAAAAGTAATGCCTGATTCCGCAAATACGCCCGCACCTGTCCTGCGCTGCGGGCGGTTCACGTTCGATCTCATCCGCCCGCGCGTCATGGGAATCCTGAACGTCACGCCCAACTCGTTTTCTGACGGCGGGCGGTACTTCAACCTCCCGCGCGCACTGGAGCATGCCCGCCAGATGATTCGCGACGGTGCCGACATCATCGACATCGGAGGCGAATCGACTCGCCCCGGCGCCGAACCCGTACACGCCGACCAGGAGCTCGCGCGGGTGCTGCCGCTCGTGCAGGCACTCGCCGGCTCCAACATCGCGGTTTCCGTGGACACCCGCAAGCCCGAGGTCATGCGAGCCGCCATCGATGCAGGCGCGGCGATGATCAACGACGTCAATGCGCTGCGCGCACCTGGGGCACTCGAAGTGGTCGCGAGCCAGGATGTCGGTGTCTGCATCATGCACATGCAGGGACAGCCGCAAACGATGCAGCAGGCACCGTGCTATTCCAACGTGGTGAGCGAGGTGCGCGACTTCCTGGTGGAGAGGGCGGAGGCTTGCGTCAACGCTGGAGTCGCGACCGAAGCCATCGTGCTCGATCCGGGCTACGGCTTCGGCAAGCTGCTCGAGCACAACCTGTCCCTCATCCGCGCCTTGCCGGGTTTTGCGGCGACGGGATACCCGATCATGATGGGCGTGTCCCGCAAGTTTTCGCTGGGCGAGATCACGGGTCGTGAGGTTGATCAGCGACTCGCGGCGAGCCTCGCGGCGGGGCTCGCCTCGGTGATGCGCGGAGCGAGGTTGCTGCGCGTGCACGACGTACGCGAGACCGTCGATGCGCTCAAGGTGTGGACCGCGGTCGAGCAGGCTGCCTGAGCCATCGCTTCGAGCGGTTGAATGGGGCCGGCGCGCCGATGCACGTCCGCGCGTACCTATCGCCATGGCCACGCGCGCATGTCATGCTTCCATGTCCGCGATATGCGTGATCTTTCGAAGGTGATGCATGCAACGTCGATATTTCGGCACCGATGGAATCCGCGGCCGCGTAGGTGAAGCGCCGATCACGCCCGAGCTCGTGCTGAAGCTCGGCTGGGCTGCGGGACGAGTGCTTGCCACCGCCGATGGCCGCGCGGGCGAACGTCCCACGGTGCTGATCGGCAAGGACACCCGGATCTCCGGCTATCTGCTCGAAGCTGCGCTCGAGGCAGGGCTCTCTGCTGCAGGCGTTGATGTTTACCTGTCCGGGCCGCTTCCGACACCGGCCGTGGCCTATCTCACGCGCGCCCTGCGTTTGAGCGCGGGCATCGTGATCAGCGCCTCGCACAACCCGTTCGACGACAACGGCATCAAGTTTTTCTCCGGCGCGGGCGCCAAGCTGCCGGACGCCATGGAGCACGAGATCGAAGGCGCGATGGAACAATCCATGACGTGCGTCAACTCTGCCGATCTCGGCAAGGCTCGTCGCGTCGGCGACGCGCCTGGCCGTTATATCGAATTCTGCAAGAGCACCTTCCCGGCCGAGCTCGATCTCAAAGGCTGGAAGATCGTGGTCGATTGCGCGCACGGTGCCGCGTACCACGTCGCGCCCCCGGTTTTCCACGAGCTCGGCGCCGACGTCATCACCATCGGTGCAGAACCGAACGGCACCAACATCAATGCGGGAGTCGGCGCGACGAGCCCTGCGCACCTGGTCGCGGCGGTTGCAGAGCACGGTGCACACCTCGGCATTGCACTCGACGGCGACGGGGATCGTCTCATCATGGTCGACGCCGCGGGTCGGGTCTACGACGGCGACGAGCTTCTGTACGTCATCGCCATGGATTACCGGCGTCGTGGCGTGTTCCAGGGTGGAGTCGTCGGGACGCTCATGACCAATCTCGGCCTGGAGCAGGCCCTTGCGCGGCAGGATATTCCGCTCGAGCGCGCACCCGTGGGTGACCGTTACGTTCTGGAGCGCATGCAAAAGAATGGCTGGCAGCTCGGCGGCGAGAACTCCGGACACCTGCTTTGCCTCGACAAGCACACCACGGGTGATGGCATCATCGCTGCGCTCGCCGTGTTGCGTGCGCTCGTCGAACAGGGGCGGACGCTGGAAGCCGCTACAGGTGACCTTCGGCTCTTTCCACAACGCCTCATCAACGTGCGGGTGCCGCGCGGTTACGACTGGAAGGCGAGTCCCGCGATCTGTGCGGCGCAGGACGACAGCATCGCGGCTCTGGGCGAATCCGGTCGCGTCTTGCTGAGGCCATCCGGCACCGAGCCGGTGCTGCGTGTGATGGTCGAAGCGCGCGAGGCGAGCCTCGCCGACCAGCATGCACGCGCGCTTGCAGAGGCAGTGGCCGCAGCCGCGGCCTGAGCACCTTGCGTCAGGCGGGCCGACCCAGCGCATTTCGGGGTTGCGGATCGTTCCGCACCCCGAGTGCCTGAGGATCCGAGCTTTCGCCTACTGCTGCCGCATCACGCACATCGATACCGGGAATGCGCCGTAGCCTTCGGCCAGCCAACCCTGCTCGATCATGGAGATCTGAACCTTGGCATCCGTGGTGTAGCGGTGATCGCCTCGCTGCGGAGTGAAGCTGCGGTACAGCGGCACGGTGTTGTCGGGACAGCCACCGGTGCGTGCATCCGGAAGAAACGCCCCGAACGCATTCTGCGACTCGAGCACCCATACGTCGGGCGCATTTGCGATCGCTTGCGCGCATTCGTCCGGCGATGCCGACAGGAAGTGCAGATCTTCGGCGCCGGCGACACTCGCATAAAGACGGCACACCGGATTGGCACCCGCCATCGCGATCTGATCGGGATCGACGACTGCGAATTCGAGCCCGGTGCGAGCCCAACCGCCCATGCCCCCATCATCGAGAAGCGCAACTTCGCCGGCATCGGCGCTCACGAAATAGCGGTCCAATCCGGAGTGGTAGAACTCCACCGCGGACAGTACACGGGCAGGGCCCGTTTGTGCGAGCGCTATGACGCAGTGTGCAAAATAGAGCAGGCCTGCAACGATGAAACGATTCATGCTGTTTTCCCCTTGAGTTGTTGATGACATGTGCCGCGGCTCGCGTGTGGAGCGCTCTGTGCGTGCCGACGCAGCATCACTGTCAGCATTCGATGTGCCATGCGTGTGCAGGCCCTGCGCGAGCCGCTCATCCGCGGTTCAGTTACGCCGGGCGACGCGCTGGTGCGCAAGGAAAGACGCGATGCGTCGAAGTTGACGTTGCGGGGCAGTGCAATCGATTGGGCGGTGAACTTGTCCCCTACGACCTGCGCGTTAACTGACGTGCCGGTCGTCGCCCTCGACGTGCACGGCCGCCTCATTCCCCTGCAACGCTAGGTATAATTTGTGGCACTCGCGCGCTGCATTCGCACGCGCTTTCCATCATGGTGGCAGTTCTTCACGCCGGTCCACGGCAACCCGCACCCGAAGCCATTGCAGAATGGCTGCGATCACTGCAGGCCTCGTATTCGCAAGCGGACGTGGAGGCGATCGCTTCGTGCATTTCATATGCACAGGAAAGATGCGCCAATGGGCTCACGCGTGACGGCGAGCCGATGCTCGACCGCGCACTCGGCACGGCCACGATTCTCGCGGGCCTCAAGCTCGACAGCGCCGCCATCCGCGCGTCGCTTCTCATCGGTGCGCCGTACGTCGTCGGGTTCGATCTTGCGGAGTTGGTAGCGCGGTTCGGTTCCGAAACCGCTGACTTGGTGGTCGGTGTCGCGCGAATGGACGAGATACGCGCCGAGACCGACGCCGCAGGGGCCGCCGAGCGCGCGGCGCAGGCCGAGCGGCTGCGCAAGATGCTTCTCGCGATGGTCGAAGACATCCGTGTGGTGCTGATCAAGCTTGCCGAGCGCACCCAGGCCTCGCGCTACTTGTCCCAGCATGGAACGCCCGAGCTGCGGCAGTCCACGGCTCGCGAAGTGCTCGACCTCTTCGCGCCGCTCGCCAACCGTCTCGGAATCTGGCAGCTCAAGTGGGAGCTCGAGGATCTCTCGCTGCGTGCGATCGAGCCCGAGGTGTACAAGAGCATCGCCAGTCAGCTCGACGAGCGCCGGCTCGACCGACAGCGCTACATCGCTGACGTCCTTGACACGCTGACGCGCGAGCTCGCGAACGAGGGCATTCGGGCGCAGGTCACCGGTCGGCCCAAGCACATCTACAGCATCTGGAGCAAGATGCGGCGCAAGCAGGCCGGCATCGATGCGGTGTACGACATTCGCGCGGTGCGCATTCTGGTCGACGACATCAAGGACTGTTACGCGGCGCTCGGAGTCGTGCACCACCTCTGGACGCCCCTGCCTGGCGAGTTCGACGACTACATCGCCAAGCCGAAGGCGAATGACTATAGGTCACTGCATACGGCGGTGATCGGCCCCGAGGAGAAGCCGCTCGAAGTGCAGATCCGCACGGTGGAGATGCACCAGCACTCCGAGTACGGCGTTGCGGCGCACTGGCGATACAAGGAGGCGGGCCCACGAGCAGTGCGGCGCGATCCCGCGTTCGAGGATCGGATCGCGTGGCTCCGGCAGGTGCTCGACTGGAAGGACACCGTAGCCGATGCGTCGGACTGGCTCGCCGCCTTCAAGAGCAGCCTTTTTGTCGACACCATCTACGTGCTCACTCCACAAGGCAAGGTCATCGACCTGCCGAGCGGTTCGACGCCGATCGATTTCGCGTATGCGGTGCATACCAATCTCGGGCACCGCTGCCGCGGGGCTCGCGTGAACGGCGCCATGGTGCCGCTCAACACAGCACTGCGCAACGGACAGCAGGTCGAAGTCATCACGGTGAAGCAGGGCGGCCCTTCGCGCGATTGGCTGAACCCCGAGCTGGGGTTCGTGCACAGCCATCGCGCCCGGACCAAGCTTCGCCAGTGGTTCAACGCGCAGCAGCATGAGGAGACCGTCGCACAGGGACGCAGCATCGTCGAGCGCGAGCTGCAGCGCGCCGGGGCGACGGGCGTCAATCTCGATTCGGTTGCAGCTCAGGCGGGCGTTGGCCGCGCCGAGGATCTCTTCACCGCTGCGGCTCGCGAAGAGATCAACGTGCGTCAGCTGCAGGTGGCCATTCGTGCCGTCACGGCGCCCGCAGCCCCGTTGCAGGAGGGGCCGCCGAAGGTCGAGACCAGGCAGAGCCGCGCCGCGAGCTCGGGACGAGGCATTCTGGTGGTGGGGATCGATCGCCTGATGACCGCCCTGGCGCGCTGCTGCAAGCCTGCACCGCCCGACCCGATCGTCGGCTTCGTCACCCGAGGCAAGGGCGTGACCATCCATCGGCAGAAGTGCGCCAGCGTCGAACGGTTGCGCAGCCGCGAACCGGAGCGGCTGATCGCCGCCGACTGGGGCGAATCGCGCGACGACGTGTTTCCCGTCGACATCGTGATCGAGGCCATGGACCGTCAGGGGCTGCTGCGCGACGCCACCGAGGTGCTCTCTCGGGAGCGGATTAACGTGACCGCTGCGAACACGCTCACCCGCAACATGCAATCGCGCATGGCTTTCACGGTGGAGGTGCGCAGTCTGGAGCATCTGCAGCGAGCACTTGCTCTCATCCGCGACCTGCCAGGCGTCGTTTCCGCGAGCCGACGTTGATTGGCACCGAACCAAGGCAAAACCCTTCGGTCGAACGATCGTTCGCCCCGTAGGGCTCAACGATGCGAGACATTGAGATGACCGACAAGCAGACCCAGGAACACGCGCAGGAAAGCAACACGATCAAGAGGCCGGAGGATTGGACGACGGGCGACGAGCCCATGACCGGCGCACAGCGCTCTTACCTCAAGACGCTTTCGGAGGAGGCAAAGGTGCCGGCGGACGACCACCTGACCAAGGCCGAGGCTTCGCGTCGCATCGACGAGCTCCAGCAGATGACGGGGCGGGGCGCGCATGCAGACGACACCGGCAAAGAGGAGTCCGCCGGGTCAGGCGGCGAGTGAGCTCGGCTCCACCGGCTCGGCGCTCACCGTCAACCCAAGCTTTTGCGCGAGGCGGCGGGCGTCGAAGGGCGCGTGCACCTTCGCGTCATTGTCGAAGTAGCAGTACACGTCCCTGAAAGCTGCGGGCGCAGGCGATGCGGCGGGGTCGATGAGCCGGGCGTCGGGGGGCTGTTGCCCCTCGCTCCACGCCTGGATGCGCGAGGCCCACCCGTCGAGCGAGGCGTCCGTGTAGCCGCTGCTGTACAGCTCCTCCTCGCCATGCAGGCGGAGGTAGACGAAGTCCGCGGTGACATCTTCCTTCTGCGGCCACTTTTTGGCCGTGTCGGCGACCACCAGTGCGACGTTGTAGCGCCTCAATATCTCCATGAACGAGCTGTCGATGAAGCTCTCGTGGCGGATTTCAACCGCGTGTCGCAGGGGCCGCACGGCGTCGATGGCCAGCCGGCAGCGGCCGGTCATCCTGGCATCACGGCGCCGGGCGATGCGCAGGGCTTCCTCGGTGTCGCGCGGAAGCATGGCCAGAAACGCCTCGAACGGCTCGGCGTGGAAGCCGAGGTTCGGCGGAAGCTGCCACAGGAAAGGCCCCAGCTTTTCGCGAAGGTTGAACACGCCGGAGGCGAAGAAGTTGGCGAGCGCGGTCTCCACGTTGCGCAGCTTGAGCATGTGGGTGATATAGCGCCCGCCTTTAACTGCAAAGATGAAATCCTCGGGAGTATCGCGATACCAGGCTGCGTAGCCTTCCGGGCGTTGCAGCGCGTAGAACGATCCGTTGATCTCGATGCTCGACACGGCGCGCGACGCATACTCGAGCTCGCGGCGCTGGGCGAGCGAGGGCGGGTAGAAAACGCCGCGCCACCCGGCATACCGCCATCCCGAAATGCCGATCCGAATGTCGCCGCGCCTGGCCAACGTGGCGGATCTTCTAACCCGCGCAGCCGGGTCGGGCGCCATGACCGTGGTCGTCGAGATCAGCTGGTCTCGCGGGCGCGAATCGCCGCCTCGCCGGCAGGAGAGGTGTTGCGTCCCGGCTCCACGCGCACGTAGATCTTCTGCGGGGCCGAGCTGAAATACTTGAAGAGCGCCGGACAGAGCCAGCCTTCAACTCCGAGTTCGGGCGAGTGGTACCACGTGCCGCTCGCATTTGCCCTTGTCCTCTCGAGCGTGATCTGGTGACCGGCGAACGGCGCCTGTGAAAAGAGCAGCGTGAAGCCACGGTCTGCATCGGGGATCGCGGCGACGGCTCGATCGATCATGGTATCGGCGCCGCTGACGAACGGCTCGTGGTCGAGCCCGACGCGCGCATCGTCGAAGACCCACGTGCCGTGGTATTTATACGGCGCGATGGCGTGCGGGGCATTCATGGATGTACGTTCGCCAACGGGCTGGAGCGCTGAACTCGCGCGCAGAAGAGGGCTGGCGATCGCGGCCGCGGCACAAGCCAGGGTAAGCGCGATGCGCTGTGAGGACGACGTGGAAAACGAAAAGAGTGTGGGCATGCAGTCTCTGATGAAATATGGATCGATTCGCCGAAGTCGAGCTTGCTGTGGTGCAGTTGCTCGACCCGTTGGAGTTCGGTCAAGCAGGAGGGCCGGCGTGCGTGACAGGAGCACGGCTCGATCGCCGCGGAGCAAAGTTGGACGCCCGAGCGCCCGATGCGTTCCCCTCGCGGCATGAACCATGCCCTGGGCAAACGCCTCGTCGACCGAGGCCATCGCGGAACTGCATGGACGCTCCGCCGTGCTACGAACGCGGCGCGACTTCCGCACGGACGCGCCTCGACCTGGGTCATCGTTGCGACGACCATTCTCGCGACCATTGCCGCCACCCTGGTCTTCGTCAACTTCATGCCCGGCGAGAAAAAGATCGAGCAGGAAGTGACCCGACTCTACGGCACGTCCGACCCGCAGTTCCGCCGGTCGATGAGCGTGCTCCTCGGCCCTCCGATTCTCGATGGCAACCGCTTCGAGGTGCTGCGAAACGGCGATGAAATCTTCCCCTCCATGCTGACGGCCATTGGGGGGGCACAGAAGAGCATCACGTTCGAAACGTACATCTACTGGTCAGGCGATGTGGGGCGCCGCTTCGCCGAAGCGCTCATGCAGCGGGCGCGCGCCGGTGTGCGAGTGCACATCCTGCTGGACTGGGTCGGCAGCGCAAAGATGGACGCGAAGCTGCTGCGAGTCATGGAGGATAGCGGCATCGAGGTGCGCCGGTATCACGAGCCCCGCTGGTACAACCTTGGACGCCTCAACAACCGGACGCACCGCAAGGTTCTCGTCGTCGACGGGCGCATCGGCTTCACGGGAGGCGTAGGCATTTCGGACACCTGGAGCGGTCACGCGCAGGATGCCGATCACTGGCGCGATACGCACGTGCGCGTCGAAGGGCCGGTAGTCGGCCAGATGCAGGGGGTGTTCATGGACAACTGGACGAAGGCCACGGGCAAGGTCCTGCACGGGGACGCCTACTTTCCTGCGCTCGAGACCGTGGGGCAGGGCGCGGCGCAGATGTTCGAGAGCTCGCCCACCGGCGGGAGCGAAAGCATGCATCTCATGTATCTCCTCGCCATCACCGCGGCCGAAAGGAGCATCGCCCTGTCGAGCTCCTATTTCGTGCCCGACGACCTGGCCGTGAACGCGCTGGTGGCCGCGTTGAAGCGAGGTGTCATGGTGCAGATCATCACGCCGGGTCCCATCATCGACACCAATACCGTGCGCAACGCATCGCGGGCGCAGTGGGGCGCACTGCTCGAAGCCGGCGCCGAGATGTACGAGTACCAGCCGACCATGTTTCATGTGAAGGTGATGGTCGTCGATTCCCTGCTCGTTTCGGTGGGTTCCACCAACTTCGACAACCGTTCGTTTCAGCTCAACGACGAGGCGAACCTGAACATTCTCGATGCGGAATTCGCGCGCCAGCAGATCCAGGTGTTCGGTGAGGACCTGGCAAAGTCGCGTCGCTACACGCTCGAGGCGTACCGCAATCGACCTTTGCGCGAACGGGTGCTCGAGAGAGCGGCGTCGCTGCTCGAAGCGCAGCTCTAAAGCGCGCGCATCGGAAGTTGTCGGCGGACGTGCTGCCGTGCTCGCGTCCCGGACAATCCGCGTGCCTCGGCGAGCGTACGCGTCAGATCAATCCCTCGAGCAACTGCACCGAGACTCGCGTGCCGCTCTCCAGATTGCCGCAATCGGCGGGCAGCACGATGAAGCAGTTGGCGCGCGACATCGAGGAAAGGATTCCCGAGCCCTGGTCACCAGTGGTTCGCACGCTCCACTGCCCTGCCTCGTTGACGGACAGGATGCCGCGCTGGAACTCGGTGCGCCCGGGTGCCTTGCGAATGGGCGCAGCGAGCGGCACCTCGAGCATCGGCAGCGGCGCGACGTCGCGCTCGCCCTGCAGTACGCGCAGCGCGTCGCGCACGAACTCGTAGAACGTCACCATCACGGAAACGGGGTTGCCGGGAAGCCCGAAAAAATGCGCCCCGCCCAATCGGCCATAGGCGAGAGGTCGGCCGGGCTTCATCGCGATCTTCCAGAACAGAACTTCGCCCAGCTTGTCGAGAAGCGCCTTCACGAAGTCCGCTTCGCCGACGGAAACACCACCCGAGGTGATCACGACATCCGCTGCACGCGCAGCTTGTGAGAACGCTGCCTCGAGGGCATCCGGCACATCGGGCACGACGCCGAGATCGAGCACCTCGCAGTCGAGCCGGATCAGCATCCCGTACAACGTGTAGCGATTGCTGTCGTAGATTTCGCCACTCGCGAGCGCACTGCCGACCGACTTGAGCTCGTCCCCCGTCGAGAAGAACGCGACGCGCAGCCTGCGAAACACGCTCACCTCGCCGATGCCGAGCGAAGCAAGCATCCCGAGCTCGGCAGGGCGCACACGCTGACCCGCCGTGAACACGACAGCGCCGCTGCGAAGGTCTTCGCCGGCGAAGCGACGGTTCTGGCCGGCCTTGCTGACCGCACCCGCGGTGATGGTCACGCGACCGGTATGCTCCTGCGCACGCTCCTGCATGACGACCGTGTCGGCGCCAGCGGGCATCACGGCGCCCGTGAAGATACGCACTGTCTCGCCGGGTCCGACGTGGGCTGATGATGGTTTGCCCGCGAAGCTTTCGCCGACCCGCCTGAGCGATGTCTCACCCCCGCTCGCGAGATCGGCGAACCGGACCGCGTAGCCATCCATTGCCGAATTGTCGTGACCAGGAACGTCGAGCGGAGAAATCACGTCACCGGCCAGCACGCGACCGAGCGCCTGCCGGATGTGCACGCGCTCGACGGCCTCGACGGGCGTCAGAAACTGCCGGATGAGCTCGCGCGCCTTGTCGACCGGCATCGAGTCCGGATCGTAATCGTCGGCGCAGGAGAGCTCGCGCAAGGTCTTGCTCGTGTTCATGTTGATCCTCGGGGCGCAGGTCTTCCGGCGTTCTCGAGCTCGGTGCGCGTGTTGATGTTGCGAAAGGCATCGGCGCAATCATCGAACTGAACTTCGACGACATGGAGCGTTGCATACCATGCATCGATCTTGCGGCCGCCGGCGGTCAGGAATTCGTCGAGATGCGGAAGTACGCGTCGCTCGACCAGCGAAAACACCGGATGCGGCTGATCGAAGGTTCGCGCCACCGCGAGGTCGGCCTGCGCCGCTTCGAGCGCCTGTGATAACCGCGCCACGAGGTCTGCAGGAAGGAACGGCGAATCACAGGGCGCGGTCATCACGCGCGGACCGGTTGCGGCTTCGAGCGCTGCATGCATGCCTGCAAGCGGGCCTGCAAAGCCGGTCACCCGATCCTCCACGACGGGGAAGCCGAAGCTGCGGTAACGCTCGAGGTTCTGATTCGCGTTGATGAGAAGGTCATCGACCTGGGGCCCAAGACGCTCGATGACGTGCGCGATCATCGGTCGACCGTCGAGCTCGACCAGCCCCTTGTCGATGTTCCCCATACGGCGGCCTTGCCCGCCCGCGAGCACGACCCCCGTCACACCTTTCATGGCTGGCACGCGCGTGATCTCATGCCCTGCGCCTGGACGGTCAACGCAGGCCACAGCTTCACAGCGCCGTCCGGTCGTCTCCGCCGGGGTTGCCCTGAAAGCGCTGCCCGCCGGTGAAGAGCAGGAAGCGTTTGTTCGTGGCGCGGCCGATCATCGTGAGACCGATCTTTTGCGCGATCTCGTAGCCCATCTGCGTGAGCCCGGAGCGTGACACCAGAAAAGGGATGCCCATCTGCGCCGCCTTGATCACCATCTCCGAGGTGAGACGCCCGGTCGTGTAGAAGATCTTGTCGCCGCCATCGATGCGATCGAGCCACATCTGCCCGGCGATGGCGTCGACCGCGTTGTGGCGGCCCACGTCCTCGACGAACATGAGGATCTCGGAGGTGCCGGCGCCATTCGTGGCCAGCGCGCAGCCATGCACGGCACCCGACTGCTTGTAGATGGTCTCGTGCAGCCGCACGCGCTCGAGCAATGCGTACAGGGTCGACTGCTCGAGCACCGCATCGGCCGGAAGCTGGATGCTGTCGATCTCGTCCATGAGATCGCCGAACACCGTGCCTTGTCCGCAGCCGGTGGTCTGGGTGCGCTTGCTGATGCGTGCCTGCAGGTCGGGCAGGCCGTTGCGCGTCGTCACCGCGACGGCATTCACTTCCCAGTCCACCTGCACCGACATGACGTCCTCGATGCTGTGCAGCAGCCGCTGATTGCGCAGGTAACCGATCGCAAGGGCCTCGGGCGCGGCGCCGAGCGTCATCATGGTGACGATCTCCTGGCGATCGACGTACAGGGTGAGCGGATGCTCGCCGGCGATCGCGATCTCTCGCGTCGCGCCGTTCTCGTCGATTGCGGTGACCGGATAGGTTGCCGGCCGCGCCTCATGTGAAAGCAACGGGCGGTATGGATGGTTGGGCGCGTTCATCAGTGACCGTGCGCCTATCCGCCGATGTAGCTCATCTCCACCGGAGCTGCGGCGCGCGGCGTGTTGGCAGTGCGGATATCCGAGTAGCGGTCGGTGCGCAGTCGCCACACCGCCCCGATCGCATTGCGGATCTCGCCGTCATCACGCCCGCTTCTAAGGAGTGCGCGCAAGTCGAACCCGCCGGCGGCGAAAAGACACGTATAGATCTTGCCATCGGTGGACAGCCGCGCTCGCGTGCAGTCGCCACAGAATGCCTGGGTGACCGAGGCGATCGCGCCGATTTCGCCACTGCCGTCGCGGTAACGCCATCGTTGCGCGACCTCACCCTGATAGCTCGCCTCCAGCGGCTCGAGCGGCATATGCGCGTCGATCATGCGCACCACCTCGGCCGCCGGGACCACCTCGTTCATACGCCAGCCGTTGGTCGCGCCGACGTCCATGTATTCGATGAAGCGCACGATGCGGCCCGTGCCCTTGAAGTGACGCGCCATCGGGACGATGCTCGCGAGGTTGGCGCTGCGCTTGACCACCATGTTGATCTTGAGAGGAGAAAGCCCCGCCGCGTCGGCGGCGTCCAGCCCGTCGAGCACGCGAGCCACCGGAAAATCGACGTCGTTCATGGCCCGGAACACGGGGTCGTCGAGCGAATCGAGGCTGACCGTCACGCGCTTGAGGCCAGCGTCGCGCAGGCTCGCCGCCTTCCGGGCGAGGAGCGCTCCATTGGTGGTCAGGGTCAGATCGATATCGCCGAGCCTCGCGAGCATCTCGATCAAGCGCTCGATGTTCTTGCGCAGCAACGGCTCACCCCCGGTGAGTCGGATCTTGCGCACCCCCTGATCGACGAAAATGCGCGCCAGACGCGTAATCTCCTCGAATGTGAGGAGCTCGGCGTGCCCCAGGAACGGGTAATCGCGACCGAACACATCCTTCGGCATGCAGTAGACGCAGCGGAAGTTGCACCGGTCCGTGACGGAGATGCGCAGATCGTGCAGCGCACGTCCACGGGCGTCGAGCGGCGAAGCGCTCGTGTCCCTGGCACCCAGCATCGCCTCGTCGACGGCTTGCGTCAGCGATGGGCGCGCCACAGCTGCGGCGTTGCGCGCGTCGTGCAGGGGAATGACCTTGGACATTATCGAGAACCGCCGTGGCAGGGACCTTGGCGGGTCGTACATTTTAACAGAGCGGGTGCGAGCAAACCCGTTCAGGGCGCGTCGACAGGAGGTGCGCACCGAAGGCTCGCGGGTGTATGATCCGGCCCGCCGTGGTTGCCTATTTTTTCATCACCCGCAGAGTGCGATGACCGCTCCCGTGCAGCTTGCCCGGGTCTCCGTGGTCATGCAGAAAACGTCCCTCGCCAACCGCTGGTCGAGCTTCCGTTGGGAGCCGGTGAGCGTCGCGGTGTGCCGTGCCACCGATGATGACTGCGATGGCAATGCACACGGAGCCTTGCATCCGGACGCTGCACGGATCAGCCGACTGCCCACAGCGGGCAGCAACGCGCAGTGGCGCTTCGACAACGAGCCGCTCGAGCTGCACCGGACCGAGGCCGAGGGTTACTACCTCAACCTTGCCGCGCCCGACCCGAAGGTGTTCGTGATGTGGCGCATGCTCGAGCCCGAAGCGCTGATGCCCGGCGGTCCCGAAGCAGCTCCCTTCGTGGGCACTGTCAGCTACAACGAAGCTGCGCGCATGCTCGATGGTGGCGAGCAGGTTGACGCAGTGCCGTTGCCGAGCGACATTCGAGAGTGGATGGAAGCTTTCGTGCAGGCTCACTACAAGCCCGAGCCACGACGCAAGGTACGCCGTCGCGATCCCATTGCCGATGCCGGCGGCGGCTCGGCTGAGGACGCAAACCGATCATGAGCACCGAGCACGAGGACGACGGTCAGCCATCCGGGTTCTCCTTGAGGCGCTGGTCGGCGCGCAAGGTTCAATCCCGGCAACAACCTGCGCCGGAGCCGTCATCCCCCGCGCCGCAACCGATTCACGGCAACGAATTCGAAACCCCATCCGAGATCGTCGGACACTCGCCTGAAATCGCGGCGCGCGCCGAATCGGCCCCGATCGGCGCACCCGAGGCTCTGCCACCTATCGACACCCTGACGCTCGAGTCGGACTTCACGCCGTACATGAGCGATCAGGTGGCCGAGCCTTTGAAGCGGCTCGCTCTCAAGAAGCTTTTCTCCGATCCGCATTTCAACCTGATGGATGGTCTCGACGTGTATATCGACGACTATTCGATTCCGAGCCCGCTGCCGCCCGAAATGCTTTCGCAACTGCTGCATGCGCGCTTCACGCTCGATCCTCCGCTGACCCGGGTGAATGTGCTAGGGCATGTCGAAGACGTTCCCGAGGACGAGAGCCTTGCCGACCCCGGCGACAAGGCAAGCGAAGCCGAAGCTGAGCAGGCCTCGGCAGCGCCTGCCGAGCTCGAGGCGCCGCAAGCTCGCGATTCCGATCCTGCGCCTACCGAGCTGTCCATCGATGACGCACCGATCGACGTATCACCGATCACGACGCACCCAATGCAAAAGGCAACGCCCGCATGAGCATCGCGCACAAGAACCTCCATCTCTGCACCTGCAACGACACGATGCCGATCGACGCTTCGGCCATTGCGCACGCTCTCGGGGCCGAAGCGTTGCCGCCCATTGCCCGTGCAATGTGCCAGCGCGGCATCACTGACTTCGCCGAAGCCGTACACGGAGAGGCACTCGTCGGGTGCACGCAGGAGTCACGCCTCCTCGGCGAGGTCGCACAGGAGCGTGGTCGCACGCAGGCCGTGCGCTTCGTCAACATTCGCGAGACGGCGGGCTGGTCGGCGGAGGCCCGCGGGGCGACACCGAAGATGGCCGCGCTGCTCGCCGCGGCTGCCTTGCCCGATCCGCAACCCGCGCCCGGAGTCTCGTATGCGTCGACCGGCCAGCTCCTGATCATCGGCCCGCTGGATAGTGCATTGCGCTGGGCAGGCGCTCTCGCCTCGCAGCTGTCGGTGGCGGTGCTCGGCACGCCCGGCGAAAGCTTGGTGCAGGGCCTTCCGGCCACTCGTGAATATCCCGTGTACACGGGCAGTGTGATGCGGCTTTCGGGCTGGCTCGGTGCGTTCGAGGTGGAGTGGCGGCAGGAGAACCCCATCGATCTCGATCTGTGCACCCGCTGCGGCGCCTGCGTTCGCGCATGCCCGGAAGGCGCCATCGACTGGAACTATCAGGTGGATCTCGATCGTTGCCATCAGCATCGCGCTTGCGTGAGCGCCTGCGGCGATATCGGCGCAGTTGACTTCTCGCGCGCGGACGTGACGCGCACCGAGCGCTTCGATCTGGTGCTCGATCTGCAGGCGAGCCCGCAACTGCGGATGCATCAGCTGCCGCAGGGGTACCTCGCGCCCGGCACCGATGCAGCCGCCCAGGCGCAGGCTGTGGTGAGCATGGCCGCGATGGTCGGTGAATTCGAAAAGCCGAGGTTCTTCGGGTACAAGCCGTCGATCTGTGCGCACAGCCGCTCGCGCAAGACCGGCTGCACGCAATGCATCGACATCTGTTCGACGCAGGCCATCCGCAGCGACGGTGATCGCGTCGCGGTGGAGCCGCATCTGTGCATGGGATGTGGCGCGTGCGCGACGGTGTGTCCGTCCGGTGCGATGACCTATGCCTACCCGACCGTTGCGGAGAGCGGCCTTCGTCTCAAGACGCTGCTCTCGACCTATGCGCGCGCCGGCGGCGCCGATGCTTGCGTACTGATCCATGCGGAAAGCGGGCAAGCGGCGATCGCTACACAGGCCCGCCGGTATCGCGGGCTGCCGGCGCGGGTGATTCCGCTGGAAGTGCATCACGTCGCCTCGCTGGGGCTCGACGCGTGGCTCACGGCGCTTGCGTACGGCGCGACACAGATCGCGGTGCTGATGACGGGCGAGGAGGCGCCGCAATACCGCGCAGCGCTGCAGCGCGAGATGCGTGTTGCCGAGACGCTGGCGCAGGCCCTCGGATACCAGGGCGAGCACTTCTCGATCATCGATGCGAGTGACCCGAGCTTGCTCGATGCGACGCTCTGGACCATGCGCCCGGCGCTCGGCGTGCGTACCGCCGCCGTCTTCGGCGTGACGACCGACAAGCGGGCGAACGTCGCCGCGGCGGTCGAGCACCTGGTGCGGCACGCGCCCGTTCCGCGGACCGAGGTGGCACTGCCCGTGGGCGCTGCATTCGGCGCCATCGCAGTGAATCGGGATGCGTGCACGATGTGCCTCGCGTGCGTTGGCAGCTGCCCCGAGGGCGCGCTGCTCGACAACCAGGACGCGCCGCAGCTGCGGTTCATCGAGACCAACTGCGTGCAATGCGGCCTTTGCGCGAAGACTTGCCCTGAAGATGCCATCACCCTGGTCCCGCGCTTCAACCTCGCGCCCGACGCGAAGCAGCCCCGCGTGCTCAACGAGGCCGCGATCTTCAAGTGTGTCGCGTGTGGCAAGCCGCTGGCCACCGAGAAGCTGATCAGCAGCATGCTCGCGAAGCTTGCCGGCCACTCGATGTTCTCCGATCCGCGTGCGCTCGAGCGGCTCAAGATGTGCGGCGACTGCCGGGTCGTGGACCTCATGCACAACGAGAAGAGCCTGGACATTCGCAATGTCTGACACTGCTCAGGCTGGCGCTGGCACGGCGGTACCGTTTCCGATCGCGCCGGAGGACCAGGCGCGCGCCAATTTCTACGCGCTCCTGTCACGACTGTACGCAGGCGCGCCGGACGGGCCCTTGCTGAAGGCTCTCGCCGGCGCTTCAGCCCTCGCCACCTCGACAGTCCTCGACGACCAGGATGCCCTGGCCGCAACCGTCGGCACCGCGTGGGACCGGCTGCGCGCCGCGAGCAGCGTCATGGATCCGGATGCAGCGCTTCAGGAATACACCGATCTTTTCATCGGCGTCGGCAGGAGCGAGGTGAATCTCCATGCGTCGCATTGGATCACCGGGTTCATGATGGACAAGCCGCTCGTTGAAGTACGCTCCACGTTGTCCAAGCTTGGGCTCGGCCGTCGTGCGGACGCGATCAATGTCGAAGATCATCTCGCAGCCATTTTCGAGACGATGCGAATCCTGGTGGCGGGGTTTGCCGGCCGGCCGCCCGCTCCCGCCGACGATCAGCAGCAATTCTTCGACCGGCACATCGCACCGTGGATCGAGCGTTGCTGCAGTGCAATAACCTCGAATTCTGTTGCCAACTACTACGCGCGGGTTGCAGAATTCACGCAATCTTTCGTGGCACTCGAACGTGAATCGTTCGCGATGGCCTGATAATCCTCAGACATCGTCACGACGACTTAAGGAGCTCGCAAATGTCCAACTCAACGGTGCAACCAGACGACTGCGGCCCGGGCAAGACACCTCGGGAGAGGGTGTCCGCGCCCAACCTCAAGCGTCGTCGCTTTCTTCTTTTTTCGGCAGGCGGAGCCGGTGCTGCCGCGGCTGCTGCGGTTTCGGTCACCACGATCGCCGTCATTGCCCCCAAGGTCGCCGAAAGCCCGGGGACGTCGTCGGGATACCGCGAAACCGAGCACGTGCGCGATTATTACCGCACTGCCCGCATCTGATCTGATGCAATCGAGGCCGCCTCGGATCGCATGCCAAGCCGCGCGGTGGCTCTGCGCGTGAGTCAGTTCGATAGACATCTGTGTCGGGCCGCTCCGGGGCAGTAGCTGCACGCACGCATAGAACACGAGGAGGAGTTAGGATCATGCTGCTCACCAAAAAGACTGCAGGGGACGGCGCGGCGAGTCCGCGTCTACGCCGGCTGGCTGGAGCGAAGCTCTCGACCATCGACCGCCGAACCTTCCTCAAGCGCTCCGGCCTCGCCGCCGGCGCCGGAGCCTTCGCAAGCCAGTTGCCGTACGGCACCATCGGCACCGCGAGCGCCGCGACCGACGCCGACACGGTCCGCCGCGAAGTCCATCGCACGGTGTGCACGCATTGCTCGGTGGGATGCGCTATCGATGCGGTGACCGAAAACGGCGTGTGGGTACGTCAGGAGCCGGTGTTCGATTCGCCGATCAATCTCGGAGCGCATTGCGCGAAAGGCGCGTCGATCCGCGAGCACGGGCACGGCGAATACCGCCTCAAGACGCCCATGAAGCTCGTCAACGGCAAGTACCAGCGGATCAGCTGGGAACAGGCCATCAACGAGGTGGGTGATCGCATTCTGGCGATCAGAAAGGAATCCGGCCCCGACGCGATCTTCTGGGTCGGCAGCTCGAAGCACAGCAACGAGCAGTCGTATCTCATGCGCAAGTTCGTGTCGTTCTTCGGCACCAACAACTGCGATCACCAGGCGCGCATCTGCCACTCCACCACGGTCGCCGGCGTGGCGAACACGTGGGGCTACGGCGCCATGACGAATTCGTACAACGACCTCGCGAACACCAAATGCGCGATGTACATCGGCTCGAACGCTGCCGAGGCGCATCCGGTGTCGATGCTGCACATGCTGCACGCGAAGGAGACCGGCGCGCGCCTGATCGTCGTCGATCCACGATTCACGCGCACGGCCGCGAAAGCCGACGAGTACGTGCGCATTCGGTCGGGCACGGACATCCCCTTCCTGTTCGGGATGCTGTATCACATCTTCAAGAACGGCTGGGAAGACAAGCAGTACATCAACGATCGCGTCTACGGCATGGACAAGGTGCGCGAGGACGTGATGGCGAAGTGGACGCCCGACAAGGTCGAGGAAGTGTGTGGCGTGCCCGAAGCCGCGGTGTACAAGGTCGCCGAGCTGATGGCGAAGAACCGGCCTTCGACAGTCGTGTGGTGCATGGGCCAGACGCAGCACACGACCGGCAATGCCGTGGTGCGCGCCTCGTGCATTCTGCAGCTGGCGCTCGGCAATATCGGGGTGTCGGGAGGTGGCGCCAATATCTTCCGCGGCCATGACAACGTGCAAGGCGCCACGGACGTCGGCCCCAATCCCGACTCGCTGCCGGGTTACTACGGCATCGCTGCGGGCTCCTGGAAGCACTGGGCCGCCGTGTGGGGCGTTCCCTACGACTGGATTGCGAAGCAGTTCGCACCGGGAATGATGGAGAAGCCGGGCATGACGGTGTCGCGCTGGATCGACGGTGTGCTCGAGAAGAACGAGTTCATCGACCAGGACTCGAACCTGCGGGCGCTCGTGTACTGGGGTCACGCACCGAACAGTCAGACCCGCGGCAAGGAGATGGTCGAGGCGATGAAGAAGCTCGATCTTCTCGTCGTCGTCGACCCGTACCCGTCCGCCACCGCGGCGATGGCGGCGATGGTGCGCAAGGATGGCGTCTATCTGCTGCCGGCGAGCAGTCAGCTCGAGACGTCGGGCTCGGTGACGGCGTCCAACCGCTCCATCCAGTGGCGCGAGCGGGTGATTGCACCGCTGTTCGAGTCGCAGACCGATCACGCGCTCATGTATGCGTTCGCGAAGAAGTTCGGCTTCGGTGCCGAGCTCGTGAAGAATTACAAGATGGTGAAGCCCGACGGCGACGCCAAGTTCGAGGAGCCCGAGCCCGAGTCGATCCTGCGCGAGATCAACAAGGGCGCCTGGACCATCGGCTACACGGGCCAGTCGCCGGAGCGTCTCAAGCTGCACATGAAGCACATGGCGACCTTCGACGTGAAGACGCTTCGCGCCAAGGGCGGGCCTTGCGACGGCGACTACTTTGGTTTGCCTTGGCCCTGCTACGGGACCCCGGAGATCAAGCATCCCGGATCCCCCAATCTGTACGACGAATCGCGACACGTGATGGAGGGCGGCGGATGCTTCAGGGCCAACTTCGGTGTCGAGCGCGACGGGGTCAATCTGCTCGCGGAGGACGGTTCCTTCCCCAAGGGCTCCGAGCTCACGACCGGCTATCCCGAGTTCGATCACGTGTTGCTGAAGAAGCTCGGATGGTGGGATGACCTCACCGATGTGGAAAAGCAGGGTGCCGAGGGCAAGAACTGGAAGACCGACCTGTCCGGCGGAATCCAGCGCGTGGCCATGAAGCACGGGTGTGATCCGTTCGGCAACGCCAAGGCGCGCGCGCTTGTGTGGAACTTTCCCGACGGCATACCGCAGCATCGCGAGCCGCTTTATTCGCCGCGTCCCGATCTCGTGGAAAAGTATCCCACTCACGACGACAAGAAGTCGTTCTGGCGCCTGCCCACTCTCTACAAGAGCGTGCAGGACAAGAACAAGGACATCTCGAAGACCTTTCCGCTCGTGCTCACCAGCGGTCGCCTCGTCGAGTACGAGGGCGGTGGCGACGAAACGCGCTCCAACCCATGGCTGGCCGAATTGCAGCAGGAGAACTTCGTCGAGATCAATCCCAAGGACGCCAACGATCGCGGCGTCAAGGATGGCGAATACGTCTGGGTGAAGACGCCCACGGGTGCGCAGATCAAGGTCAAGGCGCAGGTCACCGAACGCGTCGGATCCGGAACCACGTTCATACCGTTCCACTTCGCGGGATGGTGGATGGGCAAGGACATGCTCGAGTACTACCCCGAGGGCGCGCATCCGATCGTCCGCGGCGAGGCCGTGAACACCGCCACCACGTATGGTTACGACTCCGTGACGATGATGCAGGAAACGAAGACCACGCTGTGCCAGGTCGAGAAGACCACCGCCTGATGATTGCAATCGGCTGCCGCACGAGCAGCCTCGAGGAGACGCAACGATGGCCCGAATGAAGTTTTTGTGCGATGCGGAGCGATGCATCGAATGCAACAGTTGCGTCACGGCGTGCAAGCAGGAGCACGACATTCCGTGGGGCGTCAATCGCCGGCGGGTCGTGACACTGAACGATGGCGTGCCGGGCGAGCGCTCGATCTCGGTGGCGTGCATGCATTGCTCCGACGCACCCTGTGCCGCGGTCTGTCCGGTCGATTGCATCTATCACACCGAGGAAGGCGTGGTCCTGCACGACAAGGATCTTTGCATCGGCTGCGGCTATTGCTTCTATGCGTGCCCCTTCGGAGCCCCGCAGTTCCCGCAGGCGGGCGCATTCGGCGGGCGCGGCAAGATGGACAAGTGCACGTTCTGCGCTGGCGGTCCCGAACCGGACGGCTCGCAGGCCGAGTACCAGAAATACGGGCGCAACCGACTCGCCGAAGGCAAGCTCCCGGCGTGTGCCGAAATGTGCTCGACCAAGGCACTCCTGGGCGGCGACGGCGATGTCGTCGCGGACATCTACCGCCAGCGTGCCACAACCCGCGGCAAGGGTTCGGAGGTGTGGGGATGGGCCACAGCGTACGGGCGCCCCGATGGGCAGGGACAAACGGGACAGCCGCAACGCCACAACCCGCAGCCGGCACCGGGTGGAGCGGCCAAGTCATGACTGCACGTGCAGTGGGTCTGGGCGCGCTCGCAGCAGCGACCCTGTTGCTCCTTGCCGCGTGCGGCGAGCGTCCTCAGGT
>JALYXY010000010.1 GCA_030946875.1 Pseudomonadota bacterium
GTACGAACTTTCGGTGACGCGCACGTGCAGGTGGTTCGAAGGTCATGACAGCACCGCACCGTGTCGTCCGGGCTGCCATGACCGATGAACAGTCGGGGGTGGGATATGGAGTGTGGGCGTCGTCCAATGTTCGGAATCAACGGAATCGGGAGGCATCGAAGGTGATCGTGTGCGTCGCGAGATAGACCTCGCGCAGGAAGCAGCTCAGGCCGCCGATGAGCAGGATCATGGCGAGTACAAACAGCACGCCCGAGAGGAGCTTCAGGTCCGTCGCCAACATCTCGTCGACGAAGAGCGCGACGATGACGAGGCAGATCAGGAGCGCCGCTGCCGTGCAGCAGTTGATCGACCAGCTGCACACGCGTCGGCGTTGCTCGAGCATGGCGATCTCACGTTGTGCAGCGGCCCGCGATTCAACCGCCAGGTCGGCCCACTCGTGCTCGAAGCTGCGCGCACGGTCGATGACGCGCGCGAGGCGTGTCGCCATCACCCCGAGCAATGCGGCGATGCCCGTCAGCAGGAACACCGGGGCGATTGCGAGCTGGATCGCGTGCGCAATCAGTCCGGTGCCTGCGTCAATTGGCATGCGCAGCTCCGCGCCCGTGCAGGCGTCGCCTATTGAGGGCTCAAGGTGAGCGCTTTCGCCACCCGACCCATCGCCTCGTATTCGGTGTCGATGTACCGGCGCAAGACCGCACCCTTTCTGATTTCGGTCTGCTCTCCCGCGTCTTCCAGGAAGCGTCTTGCCGCGGGGGAGTTCGCCGCCTTCTCGAACGCAACTTCAAGCTCCCTCACACGATCTGCCGACGTGCTCTTTGGCGCGAGGAGCGCGCGCCAGAGGATCGTTTCCTCCTGCGCGATTCCGAGATCCTTGAGCGCCATGACATTGGGCAACGCGGGAACTCGCTCAGCCGAGGTCACGAGCAGACACTTCGCGCGGCCTGCCTGCAGGTGCTGCAGAATCGGTGGGATCGACCCTACGTAAATGTCGATGTGCTTGCCCAGGAAGGACGTCAGCGTCTCCCCGGCCCCCTTGAAGGGCACGTCGCGTGCCGACGCACCCGTCGCCTTGAGGATGCGCGCGGTTGCAAGATGACCGGGCCCCCCGGCGCCATCGTTGCCATAGGTGTACTTGTCCGGGTTGCTCTTCAGTACCTCGATGAACTGCCTGCCATCGTTCGCCTGAAACTCAGGCTGCACGCACATCACGTACGGTGCGCTCGACACCTGGATCACCGGCACGTAATCCTTCGGCGTGTACGGCACCCTCATCGTGTTCGGCGTCACGGTAATCGGACCGAGCCACACGGCCGCGACCGTCTGCCCATCGGTCGCCCGCACCATCTGGGCAACGCCGATGGTCCCTCCGGCGCCGGGCACATTCAGCACGACCACCGGCTCCTTGAGATAAGGCTCGACTTCCTTTGCGAGTACACGGAAATAGCCATCGGTGCCGCCCCCCGACGCCGTGGGAATGATGAGCTTCAGCGCGTCGGCAGCCCCCGCGTTGCAACACAGCAGCGCAAGTGCAAGCGCCGTGACCACACGTGCATGCAGACGAGCCTTCATCGCAAAGCCTCCTTCAGTTCGTTGTCGCGCGGCGTTCAGCCAGAGGTGGGCTGGAACCCGAAAAGCCGCATCGGATTGTCGACCATGATCATCCGCCGGGTGGCGGGATGTGGCACCCACTCATTCATCCAGTCGATGCACTGACGGTATGTGATTTTGTCCTCATACCCCACGAACGGCCAATCGCTTGCCCATACGAGCTGATGCGGGCCGGCCTCCAGCAACGCTTCGACGTACGGCTGCGGATCGGCTCCACCCAGCCGGTACGGCGCCGAAAGCTTGACGTAGGTGTCACCCGCGCGCAGGCCCGCCACCACCTGCTGAAATCCCGGGCACGCCAATCCCTGCTGCGGATCGGGTGCTCCGAAGTGGTCGACGACCACCGTCACGCCAGCCTCTCGCAATTGCGGCAGCACGTGCGCGACCTTGGCACCTTCCAAATAGATCTCCACGTGCAAGCCCAGCGCGCGCACATCCGCCAGCAGTCGACGATAGGCGGGCGACGTAAGGTCCGGCAAAGAGTCGCGCCGTACCCAGTTGAGACGAATGCCGGTAACGCCTTGGCGCGCGCATTGCGCAAGCGTGTCGCGATCGACATCAGGCGCCACGATGATCGTGCCGCGCAGGCGGGAGGGATGTGCGGCAAGTGCGGCGAGCAGGAGCGTGTTGTCAGGTCCGTAGAAGCTGGGGGCGGTGAGCACCGCGTGCGAGACGCCGTGCGCATCGAGTATCTGAAGGTACTCATCGACAGTGGCGTCCCGCGCCGGCGCTGAATGCCGCTCGGCAGCAAGCGGGGCGTCGCGACGAAGCACGTGCGCATGGCTATCGACCGCGCTCACCGCATCAGGCGTGGTGGCGGTCATGCGGTCACGCGTGAAGGGGCGATTTCGACCCGCCACCTGGCAGGATCGATGAGCTGCCGCCGCTGCCGTACTTCGCCTCGCGCTGTGCGTCGGTCAGGAACTGCGCCTCGAGCGCTTCGATCTCGGCCATGCCCATGATGTCATTGAGCTCCTCGAACGACACGAGCGCGTCGGGGCGGTCAACCGGCTGGCCGCTGTCGAGCGACTGCTGCAGCAACGCGAGACCCTGCTGCATTCCACGCAGCGCACAGGCAGTCAGCATGCGCGGATAAATGACGGCGGCAACGCCCAGATCCTGCAAATGTGCTGCCGATAAGAGAGGCGTGGTCGAGCGCTGGCGGATGCCGAAGCCCATGTTCACCGACAGTGGCTTCGTGACATTGCGGGCGATGGTGCCGATATCCTCGACCGACATCGCCGCGTCGGCAAACAGCAGATCGGCCCCAGCTTCGCCGTAAAGATTGAGGCGGCGGATGGCCTCCGCGACGCCATGTGTCGCCAGCACGTCGGTGCGTGACTTGATCACGAAATCGGGATCGGTGCACGCCTGCCGTGCGGCCCGGATTTTCTGCACCATCTCCTCCGCAGAGATCACTTCCTTGCCTTTCATGTGGCCGCAGCGCTTCGGCCACACCTGATCTTCGAGCATGATGCCCGCGACGCCGGCACGCTCGAACGCACGCACCGTGTGATGCACGTTCACCGCGTTGCCGTAGCCCGTGTCCGCATCGGCGAGCAGCAGGAGATCGGAGCATGCGGCCATGGCGCGGGCCGCGCCGACGTTTTCCTCGAGGCCCATCAATCCGACGTCGACCTGGCCGAGCCGGCTCTCGCTGACGCCGCTGCCGGTGATGAACGCCGCCGTATATCCCGCCTGTTGCACCAGCCGCGTGCTGAAACCATCGAATACACCCGGCAGCACGAGAATCGAGGGTGCACCGATCAGCGCCTTGAGGCGCCGGCCTGGACTTTGTTGCACGAGAACCTCCTGGATCGGCGCACGGTAAGCTGCTCGCGGCCGTGTCGGAAATTGGATTGGAAGGATTGTCGCACTTCTCCGAGCTGCTCCTGCGTTGCCGCGTGCATGTGTCCACGAAAAGGCGGAATGCGTCGCGCGCCTGTGCAGATGATCCGCGTGCATGTGTTGCCGCAAGGATGGAGCGCGTCAGGGCCTGTGCAGATGATCCAGCGGGCATGTTGCCGCGCGTCCGCAACGCCGGTACGATTGCCATCCGGGGATGCTGCAGACTCCCTGCCGCCTTCGAGCCGCGCCCTCGCGCCCTCAGGCAAGACGCTCAGCGTCCAAGCTCTGCTCCGCCGGATTTCCGGACGAGGAGACGCTTCTGAACGCGTACGTGCCCGATCCCCGCCAGCTTTCTTCCACGTCGACCCGTGTGCGTCCCTTGCTCGTGGCACGCGCGCTGCGTGCGCTGGGCGATGGCTGCATCAGTGTCATCCTGCCGGTGCATCTCACGATGCTCGGGTTCACGCCCTTCCAGGTCGGCGCCATCGCCACTGCAACTCTGCTCGGGTCAGGGCTGCTGACGCTGCTCGTCGGCCTGCAGGCGTATCGGTTCCGCTACCGCACTCTGCTGCTGATCGCGGCCGTAATCATGGCGTTCACCGGCGTCGGGTTTGCGAGCCTCACCGCGTTCTGGCCCATCGTGCTGATCGCGCTCGTCGGCACGCTCAATCCCTCGAGCGGCGATGTCAGTGTCTTCCTCCCCATGGAGCAGGCGGTGCTGTCGCACGTGGTGTCCGACCGCGAACGCACTGCGGTCTTCGCGCATTACAGTCTGGTGGGCGCGCTCGCAGGCGCGGTGGGTGCGCTTCTCGCCGGTGCTCCGGAACTCGCGGCGCGCCATTGGCAAATGCCGCTCCTTACCGCCACCCAGGCGGTGTTCGCCATCTACGGCTTGCTGGGCGTGGCATGCAGCCTCATCTACCGCGGCCTTCCAGCCAATCTGGCCTCGGACCCGCACAGGCCTGCCGCGCCGCTCACGCAATCGCGTCGCATCGTGTTCGGACTCGCCGCACTGTTCAGTCTCGATGCCTTCGCGGGCGGCTTTCTCGTGCAATCACTGCTCGCACTGTGGCTGTTCCAGCGCTTTCAACTCTCACCTGCGATGGCAGGACTGATTTTCTTCTGGACCGGCGTGATGTCGGCCTTGTCCTACCTTGCAGCCGTGCGGATTGCGCAGCGCATCGGCCTCCTGCGCACCATGGTGTTCACACATCTGCCCTCGAGCGTCGTTCTGCTGCTGATCCCTTTCATCTCGGAGTTGAGCTGGGTGGTAGCGCTGCTGCTTGCGCGAAGCGCGCTGTCACAGATGGATGTGCCGACCCGGACCTCGTACGTGATGGCGGTCGTGACCCCCGGGGAGCGCGCCGCTGCCGCCAGCATCACCTCGGTGCCACGGAGCCTCGCGGCCTCGATCAGCCCGCTCATTGCAGGCTATCTGCTGGGGATCTCGAGCTTCGCCTGGTTTCTCTTCGTCGCAGGTGCCCTCAAGATTGCATACGATCTGCTGCTGCTCGTTACCTTTCGGCACGTCCGTCCGCCTGAGGAGGTGCAGGCGTCAGCCACGGACAATCGTCGCAGCTCATCCCCGCCGGTGGTGTGAGCAGCCAATCAACGTGAGCTGCGTCCCGCCACCTTGACCACGCCCCAGCTCGTAGTGACCCGGCACGAGGCATGCGTAAGAGTCATAGGATCGAGTCGCGCCCGCGCCAGAACGGCTCCCGCATGGTGCGCTTCAGGGTCTTGCCGGCGGCATTGCGCGGAAAAGCCTCGAGTATCAGCACGCGATCGATCCGCTGGTATTTCGCAGCCACGCGCGCATTGATCCACTCGCGGAGCTCGTCAGCGTCGCCCTTGATGCCGTGGCGAAGAATCACTGCTGCCACGGGCGTCTCGCCCCACTTGTCGTGGGGAATGCCGAACACGGCCACCTCGCGGATCGCAGGGTGCGCCGCGGCGACTTCCTCGATGTCCTTGGGGTATACCTTGACTCCCCCGGAGTCGATCATGTCCTTCATGCGATCGACCAGGTAGAGATAACCCTCGCCATCCACGTAGCCAACATCGCCCGTGTGCAGCCAGCCATCCCGCAGGGCGAGCGCGCTGTCCTCGTCCCGGTGGTAATAACCCGGCATCGTGATGGGGCCACGCCCGACGATCTCGCCGATCTCGCCCACTGCACGCTCGCTCCCGTCGTCGCCGACGATGCGCAGCTCGTAGAACGGAGGCGGCACGCCGACGCTGCCGGTCTTGCGCTGCGCTTCCTCGCGGTCGAGCACGGTGATGAATCCTTCGGTGAGACCATACAGCTCATAAAATCGCCGCGGCAGCAGCGTGTTGAGACGCTCCTTGTGCTCCTTGTGCAGCGGGGCCCCGAGCGACAGGATCATTTGCAGCGAAGTGAGCCGGGCCGGATCGAAGCCTGGCGCATTCATGATGGCGATGATCTGGGAAGGCACGAGCATCGTGTGCGTGACGCGTTCCTGCTCGACTGTCGCGATGAAAGCTTGCGCGTCGAACTGACGATGCACGATGTAAGTGGCGCCGCACATGAAGCACGGGTACATCGTGGTCATCGCCCCGTTGAACACAAGCGCCCCCGAATGCAGCACGACCGATTCCGGTCCCATGCGCCAGCTGTTCGCCATCGTAAGGGCATACATCGCGCGGATGAAATGGGTGTGCTGGATGCCCTTCGGCAACCCGGTGGTGCCCGAGGTGTACATGAGTGTCAGGAGGTCGCCGGCGCTCACGGCAACGTTCGGCGCAGCGTCGTCGGCATTCGCGATGAGCGTGCCGTAAGCATGGTAGCCGCGCGTCTCTTCTTCGGTGCTTGCATCGATCAGCACCCATGCGGGAGGCTCGGCGCGCCCGCTCTCGAGCGTAGGACGCACCTCGTCGAGCATTGCGAGCTGATCCGATGACGCAAGCACCACGCGTGGACGCGCATCCGCAAGCAGGGACCGCAAGCCCGGCGTTGCGAGAAGCGTGGAGAGCGGCACGATTGCAGCACCCACCTTCGCGCAGGCCCAGTAGGTGGCAAGGAGCTCGAGCGAATTGGGAAGAAGCGTCGCAATGCGGTCGCCGCGGCGCACGCCAAGCGAGGTGAGCGCGTTGGCCCAGCGGTTGACGTAAGCGTCGAGTTCGCGCCACGAGAGGCGGACTTCACGCTGGCCAGCGTCGCGCGCGGTGACGACTACTGCGGTGTGGTGCGGGCGATAGCGCGCATGGCGCGCGGGCAGGCGGCCCAGCGTGAGCGTCTCGACGGCGATGTTCGATTGCATTGGATCTCGCTTCTACAGGCGATGCTGGTGGTCGAGCATGGCAAACCCGCGCCAGTCGATCTTATCCGTTCGCGTGATCGCAAGCACCTTGAACAACTCGCCCATCTCTGCCGGCGAAACGAGCTTTTGCACCTGTGATGCCGAGGCCATGTAGGGCAAGGAGTCGGGCGGACCGGTTGCGGCAAGACGCTCGAGAAGCCCGCAGGAGAGCAGGAAAGGCGCCTGGGCACAGAAGCCTGCCACGCCGCACCCGCCGCGAGCGGCCGCGGTCGCCATGGCGCTGAAGTCCACATGTGCGGTGATATCGCCGAGCCCCGGATAGAAGAATGGATCCCCATGCGCGCGGTGACGGTAGTGGCACATGAGCGTGCCCGTCGTGCGCTGCGGATGGTAATACTCGCGCGCCGGAAAGCCGTAATCGATGAACAGTGCGGCTCCACTTTGCAAGCGCTGGGCAATGCCTTGGACCAACGCTTCGGCGGCAGGGTTGACCTCGCTCGTGTAATCGTCGACTTCGGGTAAGCGGCTGAGCGCGATGCGCATAAGCGAGGCAGGCGCAGGTCGCTCGGCCCATCGCAAGCCGAAGTCTGTCGCGGCCTGCGCCACACCGCGTCGGTTCCCCGCCGCACCCCCTTCACGATACGAAGCTCGGTCGAGTTTTCCGGAGGTGTCAGGGTCCATCGTGACCCCACGCTCTACAAGGGCATCGCCCTGCCTTCGCAACACGTGCACGGCGATCGCATCGAGCACCTCGTTCACCAGCACAGCACCATCGATGCGCGCAGGAAGCTGATCGAGCCAATGCACGCGTTGCACATGCTGCGGCAACTCTCTCTCCAGCAATTCACGCTGGCGGGCGCGCAGATCCGGACTGGGTTCGAGGATCATGTACCGCTCCGGCAATGCATGCATGTCGGCGAGAGCGCGCAGGAGGCTCGTCGCCAGACGACCGGTACCTCCTCCAAGCTCGAGCACGTCCTGCCGCACGCTTGCCGAAAGGATGCGCGCCACCTGCTCGGCCACCGTCGCGCCAAAAAGCGGTGTCATCTCGGGGGCCGTGGTGAAGTCGCCTGCAGCCCCGAGCTTTTCCGATCCTGCGGCGTAATAACCGAGGCCCGGCGCGTACAGCGCGAGCTCCATGTAACGCGCGAAAGAAATGTACCCCCCTGCGCGCTCGATCTCTGCCCGGATCGCCGAAACGACCGATTCGCAGTGCGCGCGCGCAGCGCTGTCAGGCGCAGGCAATTCAATCATGGCCGTCGGGAGCGTGCCTGATGCGACGAGGCGGTCGGTGTGCTAGATTGGTCCGCGGATCAAGACGGAGAAGTCGGGTGCAAGGCAAGGTAGTGCTCGTCACAGGCGGCGCCAAGCGCGTCGGCGCTGCGGTGTGCCGCAGATTGCACGCGGCCGGCGCGACGCTCATGCTGCATTATCGCGCGTCCGCAGGTGAAGCGCGGTTGTTGCAGGCGGAGCTCAATCACGCGCGCAAGGATTCGGTCGCGCTCATCCAGGCCGATCTCCTCGACCTCGCAAAGCTGCCAGCGATCGTGGAGCAAACGGTGCAGACCTTCGGCCATCTGGATGCGATCGTCAACAACGCATCGTCATTTTTTCAGACGCCGGTGGGCGAGATCGGCCCCGACGATTGGGAAGATCTCGTGGGCACCAACGTCCGCGCACCCCTGTTCCTGTCGCAGGCCGCCGCACCCGCGCTGCGCGCCAGCCACGGGGCGATCGTTAACATCACGGATATCCACGGCGAGCGGCCATTGAAGAATTACGTGGTTTACTCGGTGGCCAAGGCGGCCCTCATCGGCCTCACCCGCTCGCTCGCCCGAGAGCTCGCGCCTGAAGTCCGCGTGAACGCCGTCGCGCCTGGTCCGATCCTCTGGCCCGACGACGATTCCTTCGACGAGCTTTCCCGGCAACGCATCATCTCGCACACACCGCTGCGCCGCGAAGGCTCGCCGGACGACATCGCCCGCGCCGTCCTTTTTCTGCTGGCCGATGGAAGCTATGTGACCGGTGAGACGATCCACGTCGATGGGGGTCGTCACATCGCGTTGTGACGTAGAGGATCAGTCGCCCGTCAAGCTCACTGGGCGTGTTTCGGTGCCGGCACTCGACCCTTCGGTCACGGGCAGTGGTGGCCCAAGCCACACACCGACGGCGGTGTAGTTGTCCTG
>JALYXY010000141.1 GCA_030946875.1 Pseudomonadota bacterium
CGGTCGCGCCAATATCCGGCAGCACTTCTCGCGCGAAGTCGCCCGGAGCGCCCTGGCGGCACTGCTCGCTCGCACACACGGGAGCGCACGCTCGCCGCGCGCACATCCGGGTCTCGTCAGCGTCGCCTGAACAACAGGTCCCACACGCCGTGGCCGAGCGCGAGACCACGCGTCTCGAACTTGGTGGCCGGACGGCTGGCAGGACGCTGCGCGAATCCCTCCGCCGTGTTGACGAGCAAGGGCTCAGCGACAAGCGTCTCGAGCACCTCGTCGGCGTATTCTCGCCAATCGGTCGCGACGTGCAGCACGCCGTCTGGCCGCAGCCGCTGTGCGAGCTCGTGCACGAAGGCAGGCTTCAGGAGCCGTCGCTTGTGGTGGCGCTTCTTCGGCCACGGATCGGGGAAGAACACGTGGATGCCGGAGAGCGAGCCTTGCGCGATCGCGGCGCCGACAACTTCAACGGCATCGTGCACGATCACGCGCAGATTGGTGAGCTCGAGCTCAGCGGCGCGCTTCATGAGGCTCCCGACCCCCGGCGTATGCACCTCGACGCCGATGAAGTCGATGTGCCGGTGTGCATCGGCGATGGCGGCGGTAGCCTCACCCATGCCGCAGCCAATCTCGAGGACCACCGGAGCCCTGCGTCCGAACAGCGATTCGAAATCGAATGGCTCCGGCCTGTACTCGAGGCCGTATCGTGGCGAAAGCGTGCACAGTGCACGTTCCTGCCCTGGCGACATTCGCCCCTGACGCAGGACGAAGCTCCGCACGGCGCGATGGTGCCTGCTCGGGTCGACCACTGCCTCGACGCCGGAGTGGGCGTCTCGAACCGCGTCCATATCAGCGCGGGCCAACTCGCTTCCAGTCATTCTGGTCGATGCGCCGTTGCATGATGCGTGGCGAGCTGCCTTCGCGACCCGTGTAATCGATCTCGACGACGTCCGCGGATTTCCAGCGCACGCTTGCATCGGTCCAGCGCTCGGAGGGCGACCATGTGGCCTCCTTGCGCACCCCATCGCGGCTGACGCGCCAGAGTGCAACCTCGTTCGCGCAGCGCTTCTCGCATACGTCGGCAGTGGCGATCCTCTGGTAATCCGGTGACAGCACGGGCTCCGCGGGCACTTCGATGACCCGCCCATTCGTCCGCTGCAGCAGCAGGAACGTCGCGTCGTCGCCGCGCGTCGCGTAGATCACGACGATGTTGGCGGCGTCGAAGTAATCCCACAGGCTGAACGAGCGCTCGGGCGTGCTGTCGTTGCTGTCGGTGAAGGCAGTACGTCCTGCGGGGTAAAGCGTGACGTTCAGCGTGTCGCCGTCGCGCGAGGCAAGCCCGGGATTGCGGCTGAGCTGAGTCGCTTCGACGAGGCGGCCACAGTGCGCGAGTCCGTCAGCCTGCGCGCACAGCGTGGTGACCTCCTGTGATGAAAGCGGCGCGGCAGGCACGTGTGCAGCGAAGAGCCCGGTGATCACGAGCCCGAAGCGTGCAAGGTGCGCGATGCGGCGCATTACGTGCGCGCCACGAGCCCTGAGGTGGGTGAGCTTGGACTCGCCTGGTAATGCTTGCGGGGCATGCGACCCGCAATGTGCGCCTCCCGCCCCGCCTCGACCGCGAGTCGCATCGCGCGCGCCATGCGCACCGGATCCAACGCGAGTGCGATGGCCGTGTTCATGAGCACGCCCGAGCAGCCGAGCTCCATCGCGACAGCGGCGTCGGACGCCGTACCCACGCCCGCGTCCACGATCACAGGCACCTTTGCCTGTTCGATGATGATCCCCAGATTCCATGGGTTGAGAATGCCCATTCCCGAGCCGATCAGCGAGGCGAGCGGCATGATGGCCACGCACCCGATGGCTTCGAGGTCCCGCGCCACGATCGGATCGTCCGACGTGTAGACCATCACGTCGAAGCCGTCGGCCACCAGTGTCTCGGCCGCCTTGATGGTCTCGCGCACGTCGGGGAACAGCGTGTGCGGATCGCCCAGGACTTCGAGCTTCACGAGCCGGTGACCATCGAGCAGCTCCCGAGCAAGCCGCAGTGTGCGAACCGCGTCGTCGGCCGTGTAGCAGCCTGCGGTATTCGGCAGATACGTGAACTCGGAAGTGGGCAGCGCATCGAGCAGGGACGGCGACGTGCTGTCCTGGCCGATGTTGGTCCGCCGTATGGCGACCGTGACGATTTCTGCGCCCGAGGCGACCACCGCTTGTCGCGTCGTATCGAAATCGCGGTATTTACCCGTGCCCACCAGAAGGCGCGAGCGGTACGAGCGCCCGGCAATCACCAGTGGATCCGCCGAAGTCGCCTCTAAAGCCGGATGTGGAGCATTCATGCGCGGCATTTTACTCCGCGTGCTCTCGCCGCCCGCGGCCATGCGTGCGCGCAAAGTGGACACGCGACCCGCGCCTCGAGCTAACCGCCGCCCACGGCAACGACGATCTCGAGCCGATCGCCTGCCGCGAGTTCGGTGGCGCCATGGCGACTTCGCGGGACGATGTCGCCGTTGCGCTCGACTGCGATGCGCTTGCCTGCGAGACCAAGCGCCACCAGGAGTTCCTCGAGGGTGGTGCGCGCACCGACTTCACGCTCGCTGCCATTGACGCAGATCTGCATCTGCTGATGTCCCGAGTGACTCACATCCGGTAGGCGCGCATTGCCGCGCGCACGAACGCAAGTTGCCGCGCGAACCGCGAGCATGCATTGCAGATCGTGAGGTGAAACCGAAGCCGCAGACGCTCGCGCCCGGAAAGCGGCCGGTCCTGCTGTTGCGACAGGAGCTCGCTTGCCTCGCGACAGGTGACGAAATGGATGAGTCGGTTGAGAAACATCGGTCAGGCGTTCCGCTTCTGCCCGGGATTGGCGAACCAATTCTGCTCGAGGCACATGCGCAGCGCGACTCGCGCACGGTACAGGATGACCCACAGGTTATTCGAAGTGATGGCGAGTTCCTTACAGATCTCGTCAGTTTCGAGCTCAAGTACCTCGCGCATCATGAACACCCGCCCCGTGGCGGCCGGGAGCTTCTCGAGGCAGAACTCGAGCATGTCGAAAAACTCGCGGCGCTCGAGCGCCTGCTCGGGATGGCCCCACGCACCAGGCGCGGCCTGCCACGTGCCATCCTCGCGAAACAGCGTGTCCACGTCGCCGGCATCCATCTCGTCGCCACCGGCGGCGAGCACCGCGAGAGGCACCGCATCGCGCTGCTTGCGTCTTATCGCGTCGACGATCTTGTGCTTGAGAATTCCGGTAAGCCAGGTGCGCAGCGTGGATTTGCCAGAGAACCCGCTTCCCGACAGTGCGGCCAGCAACGTGTCCTGCACCACGTCTTCGGCGACGTCCTTGTCACGCAATTGGAGATGCGCAACACGCAGCAGATAACTTCGGTGCTGCTCGATCTCCTGCGCGAATTTCGACGTGGTCATTGCACCGCTGAGTGAAGTTTGTGCATTGTAATCGTGCGCGTCGATTGCACGCGGCGAGATGCAGCCGACACGTCGCGACGCAGGCGCGTGTCACCGCAAAAATTGCGGTAGGTGGCATCCTACAAAAATTCGTGGGCAAAGACGACATATCCGGAAAGCGCCGACGCGCAATGTTCGCAGTGGCAGGAGAGAGCACCGGGGGTGGGTTTTCTGAACTGGTGATCAGTGGGGTCTGATCTCCGACCGGATCGTCTCTCCTGCCGTTCCATTCTTTTCACCAACCGCCCGTCGGATTCGAACGATTCAAAGGATCGCCCATGGCCCGAGGCCAGACAGCGGTCACATGGAGTGCACCGTGAAGAACGATACACAAGAACGTGAATTGAGCGCGTCACGAGCTGAGCGCGGCGAGACTGCCGACGTGCAGTCGATCAGGATCATGGGATTCGTCGACGGCGATGTCATTCCGCCCTCGTGCTACGACAAGCCGTATCGCCTCGAGCCAGGAACGCAGGACAGCAAGGCCTATGACCTTCTGCGCGAGTTGATGCAACGAACCCGCAAGGTAGGCCTTGCGTCGGTCGTGATCGAAAAGAAGCATGCGCTTGCAGCGGTCATTCCCATCGGCCGCACGCTCGTGCTGAATGTCCTCCGCCTGGCGACATCGCTCGTACCGGGCAGCAAGAAGGTGTCGCAGATCAACGTCAGCAAGCCAACCAGCCTCGTGGTACCGGTCAAGTCGCTGAAGTCTGCTTCGGGTGGGACCGCGCCGCGCCGGACGCGCCGTCGATCCACTCAGGTGGCGCTTGCCCCCGCTCCCAAGCCTGCCGCCCGGATTGCTGCGCGCAATCAGGGCGAGGTGATCGACCTCGCTGTCAGGCGGTCCTCGAAGCGCGCGTCCCAGGTCCGCGCCAGCAAGGGTGCGGGCGCGCGCGCGGACGCGGTGGCTACGCTGCATCAGCTCAGACGCAAGGGGCCCGCTACCCACGCGCCTGCCGACATTCAGCTCGCCTGAACAACACTACGCGGGGCACGGATGCGGGCGAGATCCCGAGCCGTGCCCCGCCTGCATTGACAAAGGAAGCATCCATGGTAGCCAGGAAATCCGGGGAGGCAGCGACCGACGCACTTTCGCTGCTGCGCGAAGACCACGCGCGAGTGGTTGACCTGTTCGACCAGTTCGAGCAGATGAAGAACGACGTCGACGAGCAGGAGAAGGACGCGCTCGTTGCACGCATTTGTGGCGAGCTCATCGTGCACACCGCAATCGAGGAGGAGATCTTCTATCCCGAAGCCCGCGAAGCGCTCGGCGAGGACCCGCTGTTTGACGAAGCGACCGTCGAGCACGCCTCGGCGAAAGACCTGATCGCGCAGCTGGGCGAGATGGAGCCGGATGACGAGCTGTACGACGCCAAGGTAACGGTGCTGGGCGAGTACGTGAAGCATCACATTCGGGAAGAGGAGAGCGAGATGTTGGCGCGGCTCGCTGACGCAGGCATCGACCTCGACGATCTCGGCCGTCGCCTGGACGAACGCAAGACGGAGCTCATGGACGAGATCGGTCTCGACGATCTCGAGGCATTGCTCCCGCAGGGCGCGAACGCACACTCATCGGAGTCACAGGCTCCGTTGCGCTGAGGTCGCGTCGCGGGACACAGCTGCGTAAGCCCGCGGGAATCAATGACGGATGCAGCCATCGCCGACAGGCGGATGAAACAAGAAAAACGCCCTTGATCGGGGCGTTTTTGTTGTTCCGAGGGTCGCGCGATCGCTGCGGGCGACTCGGGGGAATTCGAAGGTCAATGCACCCGCTGCCCTCGGTCAGCCATCAATCGAGCCTTGGCGCGCGCGCGTACGCCGGCCGCACAGGCGAATCGACGACTCCGAGCAAACGACGCGGCCCGGAGATCATGCGCTGCCACGCCGCGGGCATGAATGCATGCACATACGCGAGGGAGAGCAGGAGCCCGCACACGCTCGAGCCGAAAATGAACATGCCAAGCAATGGAAACGGCGCGGGTGGCTGAACCAGCCAGAGCGCCAAACCGGCGATGGTCGTGATGAAGAAGAATCTCGGGAGGGCGCTCATGGATCAGGAGAGTGCAACAGGCCCGATACCGCACCTATCGGAGGCTCGCTCAACGTGATGTAAGCGTGAGACTACGTGGCGCGCCCGCTCCCGGCTGTATCGCCGTGGTTGGTGTCGTCCAGGATGGGCAATTTCACCTCGATGTCGGTGCCTTCCCCGGCGCGGCCCTGTACGAGCACGTTCCCACCGAGATTGCGTGCACGTTCGCGGATCGAGATGAGCCCATGCGAGGTGGGGTGGTGCTGCTTCTCGGGGTCGATGCCGACGCCATCGTCGCGCACCGTCAGCCGCCAATGATCCTCCTCGCGCATCAGCTCCACGTCGACCGACGTGGCCTCGGCGTACTTGGCGATATTGGTCAGCGCTTCCTGCACGATGCGATACAGCGCGACGGACTGGTCCGGCGAAGGCTGCGGGTCATTCTCGGAGCAAACGGCGTGGCACGGGCAGCCCGTACGCTTGGCAAACTCCTCACATTGCCACTTGAGTGCGGCGCAGAGCCCGAGATTATCGAGAAGGGTCGGGCGAAGATCCTCGATGATCCGGCGCTTGACCGCGATCGCGTCGTCGAGCGCGGCGCTGATTCTCGTCATTCGCGGCGCCACGGTGGGGTCGCTTCTGAGCCGGTCGGCGATCAACTGCAGGTCGATCTTGGCGGCGGTGAGCGTCCCGCCGAGCTCATCGTGGAGCTCGCGCGCGACACGCTTCTTCTCATCCTCGCGTACGTGCTCCTGAAACCGCGACAACTCCGTCAGTTGCGCGGTGCGCTCGCGCACTTGCGCTTCGAGTGTTGCGCCGCGCTCCTGCAACGATTCGCGCTCATGGCGATGACGTCGCAGATCGCGCGCCAGGAAAATTCCGCCAAGGGTCACCAGAAGGAAGTTCAGCAGCGCCTCGGCAAACAAGCCAAGCCGGATCGCGCGCTGGTGCTGGGTAAGCCCTCCGATGCGCGCGCTGCGAACCCGCGACTCCTCCTCAACCATACCGCCCAGCGCCGCGCGGACGGTATCCATGGAGATCTTCCCGGCATGGGTCATCACGAGACCCAGCGCGTCTTCGAACCCTTGCGCGCGTCTCGCCTCGATGGTCGCTTCCATCTCGGCCAGCCGCTCCCTGACGAGCCGGCGCACCGTTGCAAGCTGGTTTGCCTGCACGGCGTTGTCGGCGATGAGAGCCTGCACCGTGTCCACGTCGCCCGCGAGGTGCTGACGTGCTTGCTGGTAAGGAAGGAGGTAGGCCGCATCCCCGGTGATGAGGTAGCCGCGTTCGCCGGTTTCCGCATCGAGGAGGTGGGTCAGCAGCCGGTCGATTGCGTTGGTCACCCGCTGCGTCTGTACGACCGCGCCCGATGAAAGCTGGAGCTGCTCGTAGCTCGTTTCGGCCACCGACAGCGCGCCCAGGTTGAAAACGGCGGCGAGGCCGAGCACCAGGAAGCCCAGGCGGGCATAGGCGCGGCGGACGCGCCCCACTGGCAGTTTTTCGGTGTTGCGCGTGTCCATCGGTCAGGAGATCGGCACTGTAGGGAATTTCCTACAAGCACCATGTATTTTTTTTACACAATTTTCCGAATGGCATCCTACTTCCGTGAAATCGGGCTGCCGCCATGATGCGTCACGGTCGCCCCGCGCGCCAAACGAACAACTAATTAGGAGCGAACATGGAAGTTCTTCGCTGCAGTGATGATGCCTTTGGCCATGAGCCGTTCAGCGAGGCTCACAGCGCCAAGTCTGACGGCGTGGTGATCGCCACCTTTCCCCGCCCCGCCAGTCGCGGTGTCCGCGCAGTGCTGCGCAATAAGGCCGATGTTAGCTCAGGACTCGAGTTTGCCGGCATGGTCGGCGACTCCCCGGTGATGCATGCCGTATTCAACCAGATCCGCCTTGTTGCGCGAGCGGATGTGACTGTGATGGTGATCGGCGAATCGGGAACCGGCAAGGAGCTCGCGGCGAACGCCATCCACGAGCTTTCCGAGCGCCGACGCGGACCGTTCCTGGCCGTCAACTGCGGCGCCATCCCGGCCAATCTGGCCGAAGCCGAGCTTTTCGGCTACGAGAAGGGGTCGTTCACCGGGGCGCAGCGCCAGCATATCGGCCACTTCGAGCGGGTCACCGGAGGGACGCTGTTCCTGGACGAAATCACCGAGATGCCGCTCGAGCTGCAGGTGAAACTCCTGCGGGTTCTGGAGACGGGTCGGTTCGTGCGCGTCGGGGGCAGTGAGGAAATCGAGGTGGACGTGCGCCTGGTGACCGCCACCAACCGCGATCCCTACCAGGCGGTTCGCGATGGTCGTCTGCGCGAGGATCTGCTCTACCGGCTTGCAGTGTTCCCGTTGAATCTGCCAGCCCTGCGCGAGCGTGGCGAGGACGTGGCGCGCCTCGCAGAATTCTTCCTCAAGAAGCTCAATCTCAAGTATTCGGCCAGCAAGCGGTTCGGCCCCGTTGCGCTCGCGCAGCTGCGAGCCCATCACTGGCCTGGCAACGTACGCGAGCTTCGCAACTGTGTCGAGCGCAGCTTCATCATGTCCGACGACGAGATCCATCTCGAGATCACGCGCCCCGGCCCCACGACGGGTCCGCGGGTGGGTTCGGATGGCTGTGTGCGGGTTCCGCTCGGCTCCACCGTTGCGGATGCCGAACGTGAGATGATCCTGGCGACGATCGACCATTGCGGTGGCAACAAGCGCAAGGCGGCCGACGTGCTCGGCATCAGTGTCAAAACCGTGTACAACAAGCTTGCCGAGTACGGCATGACAGACGCTTCACTGCGCCTCGCCGCTGCGAATTGAGGGGATCTGCAAGCTCTGCCGGGCGGCGCCGAGAGGCTGCCGCCCGTCGTGTTTACTGGCCGCATTAAAGGGCAGCTTTGATCGCCCTCGCGCCAGCGCTAGAATCAGTTGCGCTGACAGCGAACTAAACAAACGACCGGAACACCACACAGGTGAATGCCAAACCCCGAATCCTGATTGCGGACGATCACGCTCTGTTCCGCGCGGGCGTCCGATCCTTGCTCGAAGCGCAGACAGACTGGGACGTGGGCGGCGAGGCCGCGACCGGCGATGAAGCACTGCGCCGCATGCGCAACGAGAACTGGGACGCAGTCCTGCTCGACATCTCGCTGCCCGACCGCACCGGCATCGATATCCTACGCCAGATCCGGCCGCACAAGCCCACGCTGCCCATCCTGATCCTCTCGATGTACCCCGAGCAGCAATATGCCGTGAATCTGCTTCGTGCGGGCGCGTCCGGCTATCTCACCAAGGATGCCGTGCCCGAGCAAGTGATCGTCGCCGTGCGCACGTTGCTTGCAGGTCGCAAATACATCAGCAATGAAGTCGCTCAGCTGCTCGCGGGCGACGTCGATGGCGACGGTCGTCCCCTTCATTCATCACTTTCCGAGCGCGAGTTCCAGATCTTCTGCAAGCTGGCATCCGGCAAATCCGTGGGCGACATCGCGGAGGAGTTGCATCTGTCCAACAAGACGGTAAGCACTTATCGGACGCGCGTTCTGGAGAAGATGAACCTCGCCAGCAACGCCGATCTCACCTACTACGCCATCAAGAATGGCCTCATCCAGTAGTAGGATCACGGGTGCTCGGGACACGGCAGGTTGACGTGACGGAGCGCGAGAAAGCCGCGCCGGCAAAGCCGACGTTGAAGGTCTTCCTTGTCGAGGATTCGGTTTCCGTTCGCGAGCGCCTGATCGATTTTCTGGCGGAACCGGGTGCGGTGGAGATCGTGGGCTTTGCCGAAACCGAGGCTGCGTCGGTTGCGCAACTCGCGCTGCAACGGGTGGATGTCGCGATCGTGGATCTGAACCTGAAAGCAGGAAGTGGTTTCGGCGTGATTTCGGCGCTCCGCGGGAAGTATCCCGTGGCTCCGCCGACCATCGTGGTGCTCACCAACTACGCCTTTCCCGAATACGAGGTTGCCTGTCGTGAGAGAGGTGCCGACTTCTTCTTCGACAAGTCCACACAGTTCGGCTCGGTGAAGACGTTGCTGTCCGAGCTGCGCGATCAGATGTAAGCCATCTGGCGTGCTGATGAGTGCTCCGCATACAGATCTTCATCCGGCGTGTACCTTTTTCCGCCCCAGCGGCACGAAATGCGCGATTTCCGGTTGCCGAGTGGGCCTTGCCGAAGGCGAGAGGCAAAAGGCCCGGCTGACCACGAACCGCACTTCGCCATCCATTTGGCATGAACTCTGCTGACACTGGCGATGCGCGCGACGTCCGCGATCGTGCGTCTCGCTCCTCCTCGTCGCGGCAAGCTATCAGGCTGATGCGCGGGGACCTTCGAGGCGATCAAACCACGACGGAGACAACAACATGGCGACCAACACGAATACCGGAACGATGGGCGACGAAGCTTCCCGAATCAGCGATGAAGCCGCGCGGCTCGCGGACGAGGCGGGTGACACGCTGGAAGCGACCAAAGACAGCTTGATGAGCGAGTTCCGCAACCTGATTGCCGAGGGCGAAAGCCTGTTGCGGGCAACGTCGAATCTGTCGGGCGAAGCGCTGACGAATGCGCGCGAGCAGTTTCGGACGCAGCTCGGGACCGCCCGTGAACGTGTCAACGAATACACGGCTGTCGCGCGGGCTCGCGGACGCGAGGCCGCCATCATGGCGGACGACTACGTGCACGATAATCCCTGGGGGGCGATCGGCGTGGCGGCGGGCGTCGGGTTCGTCGTCGGTACGCTGATCAGCCGGCGTTCGTGAGTCGCGACCTCGACGCCGCGGGCGCGACGCATCCTCTCGAGGGAGGCTTGCTGGCGCGCACGCGCCGGTTTGCGGGTGCGCTCCTCGAGCACGTTGCCACCCGAGGCGAGTTGCTGGCGGTCGAGATTGCGGAGGAGAAGCAGCGGCTGGTGAACGCGCTGCTCGCCGCAGGCATTCTGATCATCTCGCTCGCGATGGTACTCGTATTCGCGGGTATTCTCGTCCTGGTGCTCGCTTGGGACACGTCGCGCCGCGAGCTGGTGGCGGCCCTCATCCCGGTCGTGTTCCTCCTCATTGCCGTGGGCTCGGGGTTGTGGTTGAAGGGCCTCATCGGCAAGAAAACGGCCCTGTTCCGCGACAGCCTGCACAATTTGCGGCAGGACGCCGAATCGCTGCGCGATAAGGCGTGAGCGTGGCGAAGCGACACGACAAAGCGCCCGAGCCGCTCTTTTCGCGCAGAGCCCGCGTGCAACGGCAGCTCGCCGAGCAGCGAGTCGAGCTCGCTGCCGAGTGGCGAGCGCTGGAGCGGATCGCGTACGTGCAGGAGCAGCGGGTGCTGGGCTTTACGCGGGGTTTTCGGGCGGTGCTGCCGGTTGGTGCCTTGGCCGGGGTGATCTGGCTCGTGCGCCGGTTCGGACCTGGCCAGCTTGCGCGTCCTTTGATGTTCGGCGCAAGCGCTCTCTCCTTCATGCGTCGGGTGCTGCCTTCGGGGCAAAAGAAAGGTGACAAGGAACGCAATGGACACACAGCCAGGTGGCTTTCCATCGCCCTCGCAATCGCAAGGAGCCTCATCAACCGGAGCAGGAACGCACATCAGCGACGTCATGACGTTGCGCGAACGCGCGCGGCGGCATATCGAGGAGGGAGCCGTCACGGCGGGGTACGGCGCCAATCGTGAGGTCGTGCTCAAGCTGCTGAATGAAGCGCTGGCGACCGAGCTGGTGTGTATGCTGCGTTACAAGCGCCACTATTACATGGCGCAAGGACCGCACTCCGACGCGGCCGCTGCTGAGTTTCTCGAGCACGCGCAACAGGAAGCAGAGCACGCCGACCTGATCGCCGCGCGCATCATGCAGCTGGGCGGCGAGCCGGACTTTGCACCCGATACGCTCACCGCGCGCAGTCACGCCGAGTACAAGCCCGGCAACGGACTTGTGGACATGATCACCGAGGACCTCGTTGCGGAGCGGATCGCGATCGACAGCTATCGCGAGATGGCCCTCTTCATCGGGGAAGGCGATCCCACGACCCGGCGCATGCTCGAGCAGATTCTGGCGGTTGAAGAAGAGCACGCGGATGATCTCGCGGGCCTGCTCGCAGCCGACACTTCGGTCGGGCGCGCGAGCCGCTGATGTTGCTGCGCCGTTCCCGCGCAGGCGCAAGTGGTTGCGCGCGAGCGGTCTCCAGCCCTGAACCGCGTCTCCGGACCCGAACGTGCCCGAGGCGATAGGCCCGACCGCCACCCGCGGCGAACTCCCGGACGCGCGGCCGATCGCCCAGCCTGCCCCGACAGCCAGGCAAACCGTAGCGGAGCAAAGCGCGGATGCGGTCCCGCTGAGTTCGGGTGCAGTCCAGCCCGCGCCCACGGTCGATGCGGCGGTCGCCGACCCGACGCGGCACTCGCATGGGCACGCCGCGCGCGTTGCGACTATCGTAGTCGCAGTGATCGCGGCGGGTACCGTTCTTTCGCTCGCCCGCGAAGTGTTTTTCCCGATCGTGGCGGCTGCCCTCCTGGCCATGTTGCTGTCGCCCATCGTCGCTCAGATCGAGCGACTGCATTTGCCGCGCATTGGGGCCTCGCTCGTGGTGATGCTGTTCGTGATCGCGCTCCTTTTCCTGGCAATCGACGCGTTGCTCGAGCCGCTCGCCCGCGCGCTCGATGCACTGCCGGCGATGCAGGGGCTCGTGCGCCGAACTTTGCGCGTGGCGCGCCTGACCATGGGCGCACCGTTCGCCGACTGGCTGGGCGCCCGGTTCGATGAGTGGACCGCGGCCGGCAAGGGCGCGGCTTCCGGCGCGTTGTTCACACGCCTTCTCAGTGCGTCGGTGGGTACGGCTACGGTGCTCGTGCTTGCGTTTTTTCTGCTTGCAAGCGGCGACCTGTTTCTGCAGAAGCTGATTCGCGTGATCCCGCGCATCCGCGACAAGGTGAACGCCCTGAAGATCGTGCGTACCGTGCAGGAGGAGGTGAGCCGCTACCTGCTCACCGTCACGATGATCAATGCAGCACTCGGCATCGTCGTGGGGTCCGTGTGCTGGTACTTCGGGCTACCGAACGCGATTCTGTGGGGCACCCTGGTAGGCGTCCTGAACTTCATTCCCTACGTCGGCCCTTTCGTCAATCTGTGTCTTCTCACCACGGCAGCCGCGGCGCACTTCTCGTCCCTCGCGGACATCCTGCTGATTCCGGTGGCCTTCGCGGGCATCACCCTGGTCGAGGGTCAGGTGTTGACGCCAATGATCGTCGGTCGACGCGTCGAGCTCAATCCGGTAGTGGTGTTCGTCGGGCTATTGCTGTGGTTCTGGCTATGGGGCGTGCCTGGCATGATCGTGGCCATTCCGCTTCTCATCATCGCCAAGGTATGGGCGCAGCACACTGAGGCGATGGCTGCGTGGGCCGAGTTCCTGGGGGCGTAAACACCGATCGAGCGCCTACGAATGCAGTCGAAGGCGCCCCAAAATAAAACAGGCGACTCGAGTCGCCCGTTTCACGGTCGTGTTACGCGCCGTCCCGACGCGTTACTTGATCGGCGCTTTGGCTACATCCGGTAGACGCGGTTGCCTTCGATGCGCACGCGATCGCCCACACGCAAGTTGAGATCATTCGAGTTATCCAGCTGGACGATCGAGCTGGAATCGGTGCGTACCGTGATGCGGTAGCGACTCCCCTCGACCCGATTCTGGCGTTCGACTTCGTTACCCACGACTGCGCCGCCCACCGCACCGGCAATGGTCGCAACCGTGTTGCCGCTACCGCCGCCGAACTGGTGACCGATCACTCCGCCGGCAACGCCTCCCAGCAGAGCACCAACACCCACGGGGCCGGATCCATCACCCCGAAAGACGTCGATCGCCTCGACGACACCGTACTGCGTTCGTGGGGCAGCGACCGGGCCGGGACCGTAATAGCCATAAGGTGCAGCGCAGCCGCCAAGCACGAGCGCACTGCCGAGCAGCGTGGCGGGAAGCCATTGACGGAGGATGTTCATTTAGTGTCCTTCGGATACGAGTTGGGGGTGGCAATGGCTTCGCTGCCTCGGGCCGCCTGCGGCGAGCCCCGCGCGACGTCATCGTTGCCGCGCTTGGCGAAGGCATCACTGCTGTAATTGTTGACCTGGCCTTCCAGCGGAAGCGCCTTGTCGCGCTCGGCCTGCGTCAACGCCGTGTGTGCTCCGTCCCGATCGGACTTGATCGCGGTGTTGCTGTCCTCACGGGCGGGCCTGTTGGCAACATCGGCGGGCGGAAGCGAGGGATCGCCCGCGGGGACCTTGACCGGCTGCGCAGTCGTGGCTGCGGCGGCGGTCGCAGGCGGCACGTCACGCACCGACGACACGGGTGCAGTGGTGTTACGTTCCTGCTGGCAGCCGGAAACGATTGCGCTACCCGCTACCAGGATTGCGAGGGCGAAGCCGCGTCCCGCCGTCACCACGGCGCGTCCTCGCGCTTGCGCCATGTCTTGTCCGGGAGCGCCGCCGCCAGAGTGAGCACGGCGCCGGCTCCAAGAATGAGGAATCCGACCAGCACCGCCATGATCTGCCCGACCGGAGTGGGTCCTGCGCCCGCGATGATCAAGGCGCCAATGGCGGCGAATGCAGTCGCAATGGCTGCAGCGCCCCATGCGAAAGGGGGTGGAGCACGGTAGGTTGGCTGACTTCGCATGCGCTCGCCCAAGGTGGTTCTCATTGCATGATGATGCGCGCACCGGGAGGAGCATCGATATAAGACGGGCAGCGCTCAATCTGTAGGCGCGATGCCTACACGACGTCGCAAACGTCCGCATGACGCGCGGCCGCGGGCGGTTTATTTCATGATTCCCAACGTAAAACGTCCCACACACAGTGCGAAGCGATTGCGCTTCGCCAGCCGCACGGCATGAATGGTGCATCCAGCCGAGTCATGCCGCCGTGTGTGGTGGCAGTCATGAGTGTGGAGGTAGCAGCATGATCAAGGGACTTTTGACCATCGGACTGGGCGTCGCGGCCATCGGGCTCGTGCGCTTCTTTGCAAGCGCCATCGCCGAGGAGCGCGGCCGGCGTCACGCGCTTCATCATCATCATGAGACGACGCGGTGGGAAGGCGAAGGTGGCAACCTGGTGGTGCCTCAGACCGCCGCCGGCAACGTTTGAGGTCACGCGAAATTACTGGAAAGCAGGAATAATTTGCTGCCGCGGATTCCGCAATCGACAACGAGCACTGCGCGCCCCGTGAGCCCCGCGTTCGATGAGCTCCGTCGGTCTTCAAGTGGGCGCCTCGCATGAGCGCAATGGCTCGCCGGCGCGGCCCGAAATCGTCAATGGAGGAGAGTGCAATGACAACGGACAACGAACACGGCGAAGGCAATTACAAGGCAAGTCGGGATTACAACGAGCGCACCAAGCGTTTCGTCGATTCGGGGAAAGTCGATGAGGCGGCGCAGGACGCAGCGCCTCATTCAGCTGAGGAGGCCGCCGAGATGGAAGCGGCCGAAGAGATTGGCCGCCAGCATGCCAAAGAAGAGGATCCCGCGGTCCGGAAGTCACCCGACAGCGGCAAGCCGAAGCCGTAGTCGGACATCTTTACACGACACTGACGCGTCAGCGCGCCCCTACCCGGTAACCGACTGACGCGGCAACGGATTTTTGGTATGGCACGGCGCTTGCGCAAGGGCGTGTGAAGCTGTTGCCTGAGCTCAGATCGCACGTCGGCGCCTGCACGCGCCATCGCACCGCCAACGCGTTGCCGCTCTGTGTACCTGCCAAGGCTGCAGCTGCTCTCTCATAAGAAGCGGCATGTGCCGCACAGGGACGGCGATGGATGTATCGGCCTGGTGGGTGGTGGGGGCGTTCGTTGCGGGCGGCTATGCGGGGGCGTTGCTCGTGGCACTGATCGCGGTATCCGCGAGCGATGGGGGCTCGCGCGCAGGCGGTGGTGGACGCGGCGTCGCCGATGGCAACGCTGCGCCGTGGAGCTATTAGCGGCTCCGCCAACCTGCACAGGCTACGCGCGCCAGAAAAATCAGCTTCTGCCCTCGCCTGCGCGAGCAGCGGGCGTCGACCGCGTTGAGCGTCCACGCGATGTCAGGAACCGGCCAGCCGGTGCGAAGTCCTAGAAGCCAGGACTTTGTGCACCGATGTTTCGGACCGATCCCCGCCTGTTTGGCACCGAGCGTGAACCCTTGTGGTCGCTCCTGTACCGCTACTGGTTCTGGGGATGGATCTTCCGCGACGTCAACGACGGTGACGTACTGCGACGCGCTTCCTCCTGGCGCCACAACGTGGCCATGCGCACGTGTCTGCGTGTTTACATGGGGCGCTGGCTTGCGTGCACCGCGGCGACCGGACTCGTCGCCCAACGTGTCGAAGCTTCGACGGGAGCGTCCGTGCTGCCCGCGATCTTTTACAGCTGCTGTGTGATGGGCGTGATCGTTTTCTCAATCGCCCTCACGCTCTCCATGTTCCTCGCGCGCCAGGGCTCGGAGTAAGGACTCTCCGTTGCCCCGGTGCCGACGATCGGCACCCTTCTTGCACCATCGCCCGCTCACTGCGCGCAAGGGTTCAACCCACGCGTTCTGCGGGAGGTCCATGGACGTTCGAAAGCCCCAGTCGTCCGACGAGCAAGAGAAGGAAATAGCGGAAGCGGGTGAAGCGCACGATCGAAGCGCTCCGGGCGGCATGATCGTCTACAAGGCGATTCTGCTCGAGGGCGAAGAAGAGCTCGCGCGCTCGTCGGCGGCGCTCTTCTGGTCCGGCATCGCCGCGGGACTCTCGATGGGGTTGTCGATGATTGCCGAGGCGTTGCTGCAGACGCACCTGCCGGACGCCGAATGGCGCCCTCTCGTATCCAAGCTCGGATACAGCGCAGGGTTCCTGGTGGTGATCCTCGGCCGTCAGCAGCTTTTCACCGAGAACACGCTCACTCCGATTCTTCCGCTGCTGGCCCGACGGCCCAAGGCCACACCCTCGAACGTGCTGCGTCTGTGGGCAATCGTTCTGGTCGGCAACCTGCTTGGAGGGCTCGTGCTGGCCTTGGTGGCTGCCCACACCAGCGCTTTCGATCCGGACGTGCAGAGCACCTTCATGGAAATGGGGGAAAAGGCGCTCGACAACGGCGTTGTCACGGTGCTCGTCCGCGGTGTTTTCGCGGGTTGGATGATTGCCCTGATGGTCTGGCTGCTGCCGTTCGCCGAAACGGGGCGCGTCGGGGTCATCATCATCGTCACCTATCTCGTCGGGCTCGGGGAGTTCTCCCACGTGATCGCCGGCTCCATCGAGGTGTTCACGCTTTGCGCGATCGGCGAAGCATCGTGGCTCGACGTCATCGGAACTTACGTGCTGCCGACACTGATCGGCAACATCGTCGGCGGCGTCACGCTCGTGGCGATGCTGAACCACGCCCAGGTCACCGCGGGTGGGGACAACGAGTCGGTGAGTCGGGACGCGCCGGCGGGCGCCAGGACTTCGTGAACCCGACGCGCTCTAATCCTTTTCGTGCGGGCTCGACCCCGGTCCCGGGATGTGCAGTGGGGGTGCGAGGGAACGCAGGAGTGCAATGGCGGCATCGATCGTCTGGCAGGCGCTCCGCGCCCGGTGCGCCGAAAGGATCATCGCTTCAGGCACGATGTGGGGGTGACAGTGAAGCTCGATCTTGACGGCGATCAGCGTATCGATCGCGTCCCACAGTGCCTCGGCGCCGACCGGCTTCTCCTCAGCCATGCTGGCGCTCGCTCGTGCGCTCCGCAACGAAACGGCCAATCACGTCGCAAGCCAAGTTGAATTCGAGCGCCTTGTCGAAGAAGTAGTCGGCACCCAGCTCGGCGCAGGACTGACGTACGTGTTCACCGACGTGGTTGGTGAGGACGATCGTGACCGGGCGGACCCGCGGCTTGCTGCGCTTCAGCTCGCGCAGGAGGTCCATTCCGAAGCTCTCCCTCAGGCGCACGTCGATCGTGACGATGTCGGGCGCGAGCCGTTGCACCAGTGCGATGGCGCGCTCCGCGTTGTCGGCTTCACCGATAACACGCACGCCGGGGATGCCGTCGAGTGCAGCACGAATGGCCTGCCGCACGGGCAACGCGTCCTCCACCAGCAACACGGTCACTGCAGGGGTGCGCAGCATTTGCGCTCGAAGCTGGGAGACGGTGCGGCGGGATGAGGAGCCGTGGTTCTGCAAGATCTGCGAATCGAGTGAGGTTGATGCCACGCGACGAGCGGCAGCCATGCTTGTCGCGGCCAGCGTGGATACTGTACCTCAACCTGCCGAACGCGTTCCCGCGATTTCGGGGGCGTTGCTCAAAAAAATAGCCCGCCGCGTACCGGCAGGCTATTGCACAGTCTGGTGGCGAACCAGGGACTCGAACCCCGGACCAAAGGATTATGATTCCTCTGCTCTAACCAGCTGAGCTAGTTCGCCAAGGGGTTTGGATTATAGGCGAACGTGCGGCGGCGGTCAAAGCAGGGGCGCGCAAAGGTGGGACGTCCAAAGGTGGATCGCAGAGGGCGCTGCGCGAGGGACGCATGCCCGCTCATTGCTGTTCGCGACTCGCCTAGTTGCTGATTGGACCCCCGCGCGTCGATCGTCCTGGCGCGACATTTCGCGAGATCAAACATGATCGTTGAACGTCGCCATCGACTTGCGCACGATCAGATCCCTTGAGCGTTTCCTTCATTCCGGGATTCGACCCACCGCTTCTGATTTTCCTGTTCCTGACGGTGCTCGCGGCATACACGGCTTTCGGGGCAACGGGATTCGGCTCGTCCGTCATCGCTGTGCCGATGCTCGCCCACTGGTTTCCGCTGACATTTGCGGTTCCGTTCGTCGCATCCCTCGATCTGGTCGCCACGATCATGGCGTCGTACCGACAGTGGCGGTTCGCGCGCCTCGATGAGCTTCGGCGTATCGCGCCGGCGCTGCTCCTCGGCATTCTCGCGGGCACCACACTGCTCGTTCGGCTCGCCCGAGCGCCCGCGCTTCTCGCGCTCGGCATCTTCGTCACGTCCTACGGGCTCATGATGGCGACGCGGCGCCTGGAGAACGTGCGCGTGCCGGCAGGATGGTCGTGGCCACTCGGGTTCGCCGGCGGCGTCTTCAGCGCACTCTTCGGCACCGGGGGTCCGCTCTACATGATCTATCTTGCCGGCCGCATTACCGACAGGCGCGAGCTCCGCGCGACATCATCAGTCCTGATCGCCGTCAGCGTCGCCGTGCGCATCGCGGCGTTTGCGACCTCGGGCCTGCTCCTGCAGCCCGGGTTGCCAACCCTCGCGCTCATCATGCTTCCCGTGCTGCTGGCGGGCTACGCTCTGGGCAGTCGAGTCCATCACGCGCTTTCCCAGCGAAGCCTGATGCGTGCGCTCTGCGCATTGCTGATCGCCAATGGCGTCATTCTGATCGTCCGCTCGCTCGCATTGATGGACGGCCGCTGACCGCCCGCTGCCAGACGTGCGGTCAGTAGAATGCACGCTGGCCCGTCGTTGCGCGCTCAGGACCCGAATCTCTCGATGATGCTCAACATCTCCGCCGTCGAACGCGAGACGGGACTGTCGAAAGACGTCCTGCGCATGTGGGAGCGCCGCTACGCCTTCCCGCAGCCGGTGAGGGACCATCATGGAGAGCGTCAGTACTCATCACCCGAAATCGCGAAGCTTCGCGCGATCAAGCGTCTCATGGATGCAGGCATGCGTCCCGGACGCCTCATCGGACGCTCGCTGGACGAGCTCCACGCGCTTGCGGGCGCCCGACCTGACGCACGCGTCGACGTCAATGCGCCGGGATTCCAGCGGGACGTGATGATGCTGATCCGGGGCCATGACGTGATCGGGCTCCAGCATGCCATCACCAACACGCTGATGCGGCAGGGCGTGCAGAGGTTCGTGCTCGAGTCGGCGGCTCCGCTCAACCGGGCGGTAGGCGAGGCCTGGGGACGCGGCGAGTTGCAGGTGTACGAGGAGCACCTTTACACCGAGTACATGCAAAGTGCCCTGCGTACCGCGATCAATGCATTTCCGCGCGTCTTCGCCACGCCGCGCATCCTGCTGACGACACTTCCTGGTGAGCAGCACGGCCTCGGTCTCCTGATGCTCGAGGCGGTGCTCGCGCCCGAGGGCGGATTCTGCATCTCGCTTGGCATCGAGACTCCACTCGGCGATGTGCGTCACGCCGCGCTTGCGCACAAGGTCGACATCGTCGCGCTGTCATTTTCTGCCGCATCGTCGCTACGACAGGCGAGCGATGCCTTGCTCAACTTGCGCACCGAGTTGCCGGCGAACATCGCACTGTGGGCGGGCGGAGAGATGACGCGGCGCTTGCGCAGACCAGTGCCCGGCGTCACCGCGATGACCCATCTTGCGGACAGCCTCGTTGCGCTCAAGGCGTGGCGAGCGCGCGACCCGCAAGCTTCGGCCGCCGAGGCGAGATGATCCTGGTGCCATCCTGATGGTCGTCATCGTTTCGGCCGTTTGCGCGCTCCGGCAGCGTTCGCCCTGTCCCTGCGCTGATCTGCAGTGATCACGGCGATCACCCTGTGCTTGCTGCTGCTCGGGGGCGGCGTCGCGTATGCCGCCTGGGCGCTCGCGGCATACCGGCACGGCGTCGAACCGGCGCTCCTCGCGCTGGGCGCAGCGGGTGCGTATCTCGCGCTCTTCGGCATCTTTGCAACGGTCTGGTTTCTCCTCGCATGGGCGTACCGCGCGCAGCGCCCTCCGCAGGCGCAGATCGGGTTCGCCACGACGGTACGGATGTTCACGGAGGAATGGATCACGCTGGCAGGCTCGGCCTTGCGAATGGGTTTCGGCTGGTGGTTCATGCGCGATCCTCCCGCGACCCGCGCCGATCGACCGGTGCTGCTCGTGCATGGGGTTCTGTGCAACGCGGGCGTCTGGCTGGGGATGCGCGGCGCACTTTCCGGCATGGGCGTCGGCCCGATCTACACGATCTCCCTCAGATCGCCTTTGGCGTCGATCGACCGCTTCGCCGAACAGGTCGCCGCTCGTATCGATCACATCCTTGCCGTCACCGGTGCACCGAAGATTGTGATCGTCGGCCACAGCATGGGAGGGCTCGTCGCTCGCGCCTATGTTCGGGCGTACGGCTCGAATCGCGTGACACGACTGGTCACCATCGGAACGCCGCATCGCGGGAGCGTCGTTGCACGAGGGGTGCCGGGTGCGTGCCTGGGACAGATGTGCCCCGGGAGCGAGTGGCTGCAGGGTCTCAACGCGGCGGCGCGGCCGGTCATTCCAGTCGTGTCGATCTGGTCGTGGCACGATTCGATGGTGGTGCCGCAAGACTCGTCGCAACTTGCCGGTGCGACGAACATCACCGTCACGGGTGTCGGTCACAACGCATTGCTGCGCAACCGACGAGTCATCCGGCTCGTTGCGGAGGCGCTGGCGCCTGAACGATCCCCTGCGACTGCTGCTGGCTGAAACGGCGGCACGCGGGCTGCGCGGCGATGCAACCCACCCGCCCCTCAAAGGGTCGCCGGCGTTTCCTTCATGCCACGCCGAAGCGCTTGTCGAACTCCTTGTGGACTTCGCGCTCGATCGAGCCCTTGAGCGCGGAGAACAGGAAGCCAAGCTGGCAGTCCAGCCGGACGCTGTCCGCCCCAACCGTGAGCGCACCCGAGAGTCCGCTGCGCTCGAAGCGGACCACATTGCCCTCCCAGCGGCATTCCAGTTCGAACCGCGCCTTCAGATCCTCGGTGACGGCCTCTGCGGCCTTACGGGCCTCGGAAAGACTCAACTGGTGCTTCTTGATGATCGAGAGATGAGCCATGAGAGACGTCGAAAGGTTGGATGGAGCGAACTGCACGCGCGAACCTTGCGGCGCAGCCGCGACGGCGCCGGTACCTCGCGGCGTTGGCAGCCGCTGCGCACGTAGTAGCTGCGCACGTGCCAGCACCAGTATAGATGTGCCGGTTGACGCCGGAGTCAACCCAACGTAGGATTAAAACATACGTTTGAATGCCTCGGTAGCCATGACCATATCCAATTCGAGCCAGCTCGCCGCAGTCTGCGACGGCTCGGCACGCGCGACGAAGGAGCGCATTCTGGACGCGGGCGAGACGCTGTTCATGGAGCAGGGCTTCGAGGCGACCTCTTTGCGCGTGCTGACTGCTGCCGCCGGCGTGAACCTGGCGGCGGTGAATTACCACTTCGGCAGCAAGGAGGAGCTTTTCCAGGCGGTCCTCACGCGCCGGCTGGACCCCATGAACCAGGAACGACTGAAGCTGCTCTCGGAGTTCGAGAAGGCTTCCGCACGCAAGCCGGTTTCGTGTGAACGCATCCTGACCGCGCTGTTCGTTCCCGCGTTGCGCCTTGCGCGCGATCCGAGGCGCGGCGGGCGCGATTTCCTGCGGCTTCTCGGGCGCGCCTACGCCGACCCGTCGCCTTTCGTTCGAAGATTCCTGTCGGAGCAGTACGCGCACATGATCGGGTGCTTCAAGGCCGCGTTCGCGCGGGCCCTGCCGCATCTTCCTCCGCGCGAGCTCTCGTGGCGACTGCACTTCATGATGGGCGCTCTCTCATACACGCTCGCCGGAACCGATGCTCTGAGGATCATCGAGGCCCTCACGCCTGGCGAGACGGCCAATGACGAGCTCCTGTTGCGTCGTCTCGCACCATTCCTCCTCGCAGGGCTGACCGCGCCGCTGCCCGACCTTGCGGAAGTCACGCGTGCGCTCGAAGCCCCGGGCGGCGCGGCGTGAGCTCTACATTCGTGGCATCTCAATGGAGCGCTCGATGATCACCCTTGCCTGGCTCGTGCTGGTTACGTTCGGTGCAATTGCGCTGGCGTACGTCAATGCGTCACGGGTGGCCTGGACCGTGGCTGCTGCCGCCGCGGTGCTCGCGGCGGCGGTCACCCACGCCTTGCCGCCGGCGATCACGCTGATACTGGGACTCGCCTTCGTCGTGCTGGCGATCGCGCTCAACGTGACGACGCTGCGTCGGCGCCTGATCAGCGACAGCGTGCTCGCATCGTTCCGCAAGGTCATGCCCGCGATGTCCGACACGGAACGCGAGGCGCTCGAAGCAGGAACCGTGTGGTGGGATGGCGAGCTCTTCTCGGGGCGGCCGAACTGGGCCACGTTGCTGGCCCTGCCCGCGCCGCGCCTCACCGCCCAGGAACAACGTTTCATCGACCGCGATGTCGCGACCGTGTGCGACATGGTGAACGATTGGGAAGCAACGTATCAGTACCGCGATCTTCCGCCCGAGGTGTGGCGCTTCATCCGCGAGCGCGGCTTTCTCGGAATGATCATTCCGCGCGAGTACGGCGGGCTCGGCTTCTCCGCGTACGCGCATTCCGAAGTCATTACCCGTTTGTCGACACGTTGCGGAACGCTTGCGGTCAGCGTGCTCGTGCCGAACTCGCTCGGGCCTGGCGAGCTGCTCCTGCATTACGGCACAGAGGCGCAGAAGCGGCATTACCTTCCGCGGCTCGCGGCGGGCGTCGACATCCCCTGCTTTGCCCTCACCAACCCGGCCGCAGGTTCCGACGCGGCGTCGATCCCCGACCACGGCATCGTCTGCTGGGGCGAGCACGACGGGCAGCGGGTGCTGGGCCTCTCGCTCACATGGGAGAAGCGCTACATCACGCTCGGGCCCGTCGCCACGCTCCTTGGCCTCGCCTTCCGCGCGTACGACCCGGAGCATCTCCTCGGCGACGTCGAGGATCTCGGGATCACGTGCGCACTCATTCCGACGAAGCACCCCGGCGTGGAAATCGGGCGCCGTCACATGCCGCTGAATTGCGTGTTCCAGAACGGTCCCAATCGCGGCCAGGATGTGTTCATTCCGCTCGACTGGGTGATAGGCGGCCGGCCGATGATCGGCAAAGGCTGGCGGATGCTGATGGAGTGCCTCGCTGCCGGTCGCGGCATCTCGCTGCCTTCATCGAATACCGGCATGGCGATGCTCGCGGTGCGCACCACCGGGGCGTACGCGCGCATCCGCACCCAGTTCAAGACGCCGATCGGGCGCTTCGAAGGTATCGAGGAGGCGCTCGCGCGCATGGGCGGCAGCCTGTACATGATGGATGCGACGCGCGTGCTGACCGCGAGTGCGGTCGATCTCGGAGAGAAGCCGGCCGTGCTCTCCGGAATCGCCAAGCTGCACCTGACCGAGCGCAATCGCCAGATCATCAATGACGCGATGGATATCGTCGGCGGCAAAGGCATCTGCATGGGTCCTTCGAATGTTCTCGGAGCCGCCTACATGCAGATGCCGGTCTCGATCACTGTCGAAGGCGCGAACATCCTGACGCGTAGCCTCATCATCTTCGGGCAGGGCGCCATACGGTGCCATCCGTTCGTCCTGAAGGAGCTGCAGGCCACGCGCAATCCCGATGCGGAGCGGGCGTCGATCGAATTCGACTCGGCACTTTTCGGTCACCTGCGCTTCACGCTTTCGAACGTGGCGCGCAGCCTGATCATGGGCCTCACGGGATCGCATTTCGTGCGGGTGCCCGCCGGGGTCGCGCCGGAAACGCGTCGCTACTATCAGCAACTGACGCGTTTCTCGTCGGCGCTCGCCTTCCTGTCCGATGTGTCCATGGGATCGCTTGGCGGTGCGCTGAAGCGCAAGGAGAAGCTGTCGGCGCGTCTGGGCGACGTGCTGTCGATGCTGTATCTCTGCTCGGCGACCCTGATGCGCTACGAGCGCGAAGGCCGGCAGCCCGACGATGCGCCGCTCATGCACTGGGCCGTCTGGGACGCCATGTTCAAGGCCCAAAGCGCGCTGGAGGGAGTCATCTCGAACTTCCCCTCGCGCCCGCTCGCTGTCATGATGCGTCGGCTCGTGTTTCCCCTGGGACGCCCCTACGTCGTGCCCTCTGACCAGCTCGGGCACGAGGTGGCGCGACGGTTGATCGAGCCCGGGGCAACCCGTGATCGACTCACACCGGCGGTGCATGAATCATCGAATCCCGATGACCCGGTGGTGCTGATGGAGCGGGCGCTTGCTGCGGTCGTTGCGTCCGAGCACGCCGAGGTCAAGGTGCGCAATGCGCAGAAGACGCGCCTGATCGAGACGCAGCCACAGGACGCCTGCGCGCCTCTGGAAGTCGCGCGCCGCGCCATGCAGGCGGGAATCATCGATGCACGCGAGCTCGACACGATCATTCACGCCCGTGCGCTCACGGCTGCGGTGATCGCGGTGGACGACTTTCCGGCAGATCTCGATGCGTTCGGGGCGAGCGGATCACCCGCGGCCATCTTGGCGCCGAGCAGTTCGGCCATCGACAAGGCGGCGGCCTGACGACCTCTGACAGGAGAGCGCAGCATGAACGAGCCCATTTACGTGATCGACGGCGCGCGCACGCCCTTCCTCAAATCGCGCAATCGGCCGGGTCCGTTCGCAGCCTCGGACCTCGCCACTGCCGCAGGCCGCTCGTTGCTGCTGCGCCAGCCGTTTGCGCCCGACGAGATCGACGAAGTGATCCTGGGCTGCGCGGCCCCGTCGCCGGACGAGGTGAACATCGCGCGCGTGGCATCGCTGCGCATGGGTTGCGGTCAGAAGGTGCCCGCATGGACGGTGATGCGCAACTGCGCGTCGGGCATGCAGGCCATCGATTCGGCGATCATCAACATCCAGGCAGGACGATCGCAGCTGGTGCTCGCCGGTGGCGTCGACGCGCTTTCCCGGGCGCCGCTTCTCTTCTCGGACGCCATGGTGGCCTGGCTTGCGAGCTGGTATGCAGCCAAGTCACTCGGCGCGCGCGCCGTCGCGATGCGCAGGTTCAAGCTCTCGTACCTCGCGCCGGTGATCGGGCTCATGAAGGGACTCACCGATCCGGTCGTCGGGTTGCTCATGGGTCAGACGGCGGAGAACCTCGCGTATCGCTTCGGTATCTCGCGTCACGAGATGGACGCCTTCGCGGCCCGCAGTCACCAGCGGGTGCTCGTCGCGCAAAAATCCGGCTACTTCGACGCGGAGATGGTTCCTATCTTCGACAGCACGGGCAAGGCCTACCCCGCCGACGATGGAGTGCGTGAAGATTCGACGCCGGACAATCTTGCCAAGCTGAAGCCCTTCTTCGACCGCAAGTACGGCAACGTGACCGCGGGCAACAGCTCGCAGATCACCGATGGCGCAGCATGGCTGCTGCTCGCCTCGGAACGCGCCGTCGACGAGAGGCGCCTCACCCCCATCGGACGCATCATCGACGCGCAGTGGGCCGGTCTCGATCCCGCGCAGATGGGGCTTGGGCCCGTCCAATCCGCGACCCCGATCCTGCGTCGGCACAGCCTCGGCTTGAACGACCTCGATGCATGGGAGATCAACGAGGCTTTCGCCGCGCAGGTCATAGCGTGTGAGCGCGCCTGGGCGTCCGACGAGTATTGCCGCGGCGAGCTCGGGCTCGAGGGCGCGATGGGCGAACTCGACCAGACAAGGCTCAACATCGATGGCGGCGCAATCGCATTGGGGCATCCCGTCGGCGCATCGGGTGCACGCATCGTGCTGCACCTCTTGCGCACGCTCGAGCGCACCGGCGGCAAGCGCGGCATGGCATGCATCTGCATCGGGGGCGGGCAGGGTGGAGCCATGCTGGTCGAGAGGACATGAACATGGCAACTGTTTCGAGCGATGTGGCATCCACGGAACGGCCGATGCCAACCGAGGTTGCGCCACGCGCGAGCTCCGGGGACGAGCAGGCTTTCCTCCATTGGCGCGTGACTCGCGAGGACGGCAACCTGGCTCGGCTCGTGCTCGACCGGGCCGATTCGAGCACCAATACGCTGTCTGCGGAGGTGATCGACGAGTTCGTGCGCGCGCTCGATCTCCTCGATCGCAATCCGCCGGCGGGACTCATCGTTGCTTCGGGGAAAGCCAACGGTTTCATTGCGGGCGCGGACGTTGCGGAATTCGCCGAGCTCGAATCCGAAGCCGACGCCATCGCGCTCGTGCGGCGTGGCTGGAACGCTTTCGAGCGCCTGGCGACTGTTGCATATCCCACGGTCGCGCTGATCCGCGGGTTCTGCCTCGGTGGCGGGCTCGAGCTTGCGATGGCGTGCCGCTATCGGGTCGTCGTCGATGATCCGGCGACGCGGCTCGGGCTTCCCGAAGTCATGCTCGGCATCGTGCCGGGATGGGGAGGGATGAAGCGGCTGCCCAGGCTCGTGGGCGCACCTGCTGCGCTCGACCTGTTGCTCACCGGCAAGACCATCGACGCGCACAAGGCGAAGAAGCTCGGTCTCGCCGATGAGTGCGTGCCGCCGCGCATCATGGAGAACGCCGCGCGCGGTGTATTGCTGAGCAAGCCGACACCGCGCCAGTTGCCGTTTCCACTTTCGCTCACGCTGCACCCCCTTGCGCGAAGGTTCATCGCGGACAAGGCTCGGCGGCAAGTCGAGAAGCGCGCGCGACGTGAACATTACCCTTCGCCCTACGCGATCCTCGAGGTGTGGCAGCGGTACGACGGGGACGTGCTTGCTGTTCCCGCGCAGGACCCCGCATCGCTCGGCAGCCTGGTGCGATCGCCGACGACCCGCAACCTGATTCGCGTGTTCCACTTGCAAGAGCGGCTCAAGTCAGCGGGCAAGGGAAGCGATTTCGTGCCCAAGCATGTGCATGTCGTCGGCGGGGGCACCATGGGAGGCGACATCGCGGCATGGTGTGCGCTGCGGGGCCTGCGTGTGACCATCCAGGACCAGGACGTGCAGCGCCTCGCGCCGGCGATGGGCCGCGCGGCGAAGCTTTTCCGAGAGCGCCTCAAGGACCCGCGACGCGCGCGCGATGCCCTCGACCGGCTCATCCCGGACGTGAGGGGCGATGGCGTGCGGCAAGCCGACGTGATCATCGAGGCAATCTTCGAGGACCTTGGCGCGAAGCAAACGCTCTTCGCGACCCTCGAGCGCCATGCACGCGCAGACGCGATCCTTGCCACCAATACGTCGTCCATACCGATCGAGGCGATTGCCGCGGGGCTCCGCGATCCATCGCGGCTTGTCGGCATCCACTTTTTCAACCCGGTGCCGCGCATGATGCTCGTCGAGATCGTGATCGGGGCGGCCACCAACGAGCAAGTCGCAATGAAGGCGGCTGCGTTCGTGCGCGCGATCGACAAGCTGCCGCTGTCGGTCAGGAGTGCGCCGGGCTTTCTCGTCAATCGCATTCTGGCGCCGTATCTCATGGCCGCCATGCGTTGCGTCGACGAAGGCATCGCGCCCGAGGAAGTCGACGAAGCGGCACTGGCATTCGGGATGCCGGTCGGCCCGATCGAGCTCGCCGATACCGTCGGCCTCGACATCTGCATGGCCGTCGGCAGGATGCTTGGCGCGGGCACCGCGCCGCCGCGCCGGCTTTCCGAGCTCGTCTCTTCGGGCTCCCTGGGAAAGAAATCGAAGCGCGGCTTCTACGACTGGCCCAATGGCAAGGCGGTGAAGGCGAGTCGCAGCGGTCCCGCACGCGAGGGACTTGCCGACCGCCTGGTGATGCCGATGGTGCAGGAGGCGAGGCGCGCGCTCGACGAACACGTCGTCACTGACGCTGATCTCGTGGATGCGGGCGCGATCTTCGGCACCGGCTTCGCGCCGTTTCGCGGCGGGCCGCTTCGTTACGCGGCCAGCCTGGGGTCATAACCGCCTCGAACGTTCCCGGCACGCGTTGTGTTCGCCGGGGCCGGGCGCTCGACGTGCGCAAAGCCGGTGTAGCATGCCCGGCACACGGCTGCGCAGACTGCCGAAGCCCTTGTCCGTCCGCCCGCTGCCGATGGCGGGTCCCGCGCCGGGCGAGTTGTACAGTCGGCTCGCCGCAGTCGCGTTCGAGGAGAAGACGTGGAGAAGATCTGGCTTGCGCACTATCCGCCGGGCGTGCCCGCCGAGATCGATGTCAACCAGTACGCTTCGGTGCGCGACGTCTTCGAAGAAGCGGTCGCCAAGTTCAGCGACCGCCCCGCCTTCTCGTGCATGGGCAAGACCATCAGCTTCGCGGAGCTCGATGTCCACACACGCGCGTTCGGCGCGTATCTGCAGGGCATCGGATGCGGCAAGGGCACGCGCATCGCCCTCATGATGCCCAACATCCTGCAGTATCCGATCTGCCTTTTCGGCACGCTTCGGGCGGGCTGCACGGTCGTCAACGTGAACCCCTTGTACACGGCGCGCGAGCTCGAGCATCAGCTCGTCGATTCTGGTGCCGAAGTGATCGTCGTGGTCGAGAATTTCGCGCGCACGCTGCAGGAGGTGATCGGACGCACGCACGTGCGCAAGGCGATCGTGACGAGCATCGGGGAGTTTCTGGGCCTCAAGGGAACGCTGGTCGACTTCGTGCTGCGCAGGGTCAAGAAAATGATCCCCGCGTGGTCGCTCCCGGGATCCGTCCCGCTACGATCCGCGCTGCTCGACGGCCGCGCACGCACGCTCGCTCACGTGCCTCTCGGCCATGAGGACATCGCCTTCCTGCAGTACACGGGCGGCACGACGGGTGTCGCGAAGGGTGCGATGCTCCTGCACCGCAACATCGTTGGCAACCTGCTGCAGGCGGAGGCGTGGGTAAAGCCATTCCTGGGCGATGCCCGCCACGTCATCATGACGCCGCTGCCGCTTTATCACATCTTCTCGCTCACCGCGAATTGCCTCGTGTTCATGAGCCTGGGCGGCGAGAACGTGCTCATCACAAATCCGCGCGACATTGCCGGATTCGTGAAGGAGCTCGGCCGCTACCGGTTCACTGCCATTACCGGTGTGAACACGCTGTTCAATGCGCTTCTCAACAACGATGCGTTTGCAAAGGTGGACTTCTCGTCCCTGAAACTCACCCTCGGCGGCGGAATGGCGGTGCAGGAGATCGTCGCCGAGCGCTGGAAAGCCGTCACCGGCGTGCCGTTGATCGAGGCATACGGCCTCACCGAGACATCTCCCGCCGCGACGATCAATCCGCTCGACTTGCCGGCGTACAACGGCAGCATCGGACTCCCCATTCCATCGACCGACCTGATCCTGCGCGATGACGCCCGCAAGGAAGTCGCGATCGGTCAGCCGGGCGAGATCTGCATCCGAGGGCCGCAGGTAATGGCCGGTTACTGGAATCGCCCGGAAGAGACTGCGAGCGCGATCGATCACGACGGCTGGTTCGCAACCGGCGACATCGCGGTCATCGATGACTCCGGATACGTGCGCATCGTCGATCGCAAGAAGGACATGATCCTGGTGTCGGGCTTCAACGTGTACCCGAACGAGATCGAAGGGGTCGTGGCCATGCACCCCGACGTGGTCGAGTGCGCGGCGATCGGCGTGCCCGATGCCAAGTCCGGCGAGGCCGTGAAGCTCTTCGTCGTGAAGCGCCACAAACAACTTGGCGAGGAGGACATCCTGGGTCATTGCCGTCGCCATCTGACGGCTTACAAGGTGCCTCGCGATGTCGAGTTCAGGACCGAACTTCCGAAGTCGAACGTCGGCAAGATCCTGCGACGGGAGCTGCGTGAAGAGGCCGCGCGGATAGCGGTGACCGCATGAGCGAGGTCACGAACGCGACGTCCGGTCGTCCGCACGATGGCCCCACCGTCAGCGCAGGTGCGACGACGAGCGCAGAGCCCGTCAAGCTGCCCGACGAGCAGCCTGCATTGCGTGTGGTCCCCATGCCGGCGGACGCAAACTACCACGGCGACATCTTCGGCGGCTGGATCATGTCGCAGGTGGATATTGCCGGTTCGGTGCCTGCATCGCGACGTGCCCGCGGCCGCATCGCCACCGTGGCCGTGAACTCATTCCTCTTCAAGCAGCCGGTGCTCATCGGCGATCTCGTGAGCTTCTATGCTCGAATCACCCGCGTGGGCCGGACGTCGATCACCGTCGACGTCGAAGTGTTCGCGCAGCGCGATCCCGCGGACCAGCTGTGCGTCCGCGTCACCGAGGCGAGCCTGACCTACGTTGCCGTCGGAGTCGATCGCAAGCCTCGGGAGCTTCCGCCCGAATAGACGTGTGATTCGCATCGACGCAACAGGTGGCCTGCCGACGCGCGCTGATTGGCCAGTTGGCAGGCGGAAACGCGATCGGCGCGTGTATATTCGTTCGGACACTTGGAGCTGGGCATCTGCAGGGCTCGAGAACTACGCGCCAACACCCCGCCCGCCAAGCGGCTCCAGCGGTTGGACAAGGACGGTTCAGCAATCCAGTTCCACGCGCAGTTCACGCATTCGCAGTTCACATGAACGCAGTTCACAACAAGGCATTTCACGAAGAACATGCGGTTCACAAAAACCGCAGTTCATGACATCCGCCCGAAACACCAAGGAGACAGACCATGCGCATCCCATTCGACCGGACCCGGCTGACTCTTGCCGTTGCCGGTGCGGTGCTTGCTGTAACGTGCGGCACGGCGCAAGGCGCCGCATTCGCGCTGCAGGAACAATCCGGCAGCGGGCTCGGCAATGCCTTTGCTGGGGGCGCCGCTGTCGCCGAGGATGCGAGCACCGTGTGGTCCAATCCGGCGGGGATGGCGTATCTCACGTCAGCGCAGATCGCGGCAGCGGCACATCTGATCACGCCTTCGATCAAGTTCAAAAACGATGGCTCCGCCGCCGCGCAATTCCAGCCCCTGGGACACACCGGGGGTGACGCGGGGTCCACGGTGGTGGTGCCGAACCTGTACGTGGCTTTTCCGGTGAATCAGCAACTCGCAGTGGGCCTCGGCATCAATGCGCCATTCGGCCTCATCACGGAGTACGGCGACGGATGGATCGGACGTTTCCAGGCCATCAAGTCCGAAGTGCGCACGATCAACGTCAATCCGGCGATCTCATGGCGCGTGTCCAATAACCTTTCGATTGGGGCGGGCGCGGACTTCCAGCGCATCAACGCCACCTTCACCAACCGCGTGAACTATTCCGCGGCTCTCGGCCAGGCTGCGGCTCAGGCAGCCGCGGCTGGCCAGATTCCCGCAGCGGCCATCCCCGGCTTTCTCGGCGCGGTGACCGGTCTCGAGGCCGGAGCGAAGATCGATGGTGATGACAGCGCGTGGGGCTGGAATGTGGGCGCAATCCTCAGTCTGGACCCGCAGTCGCGCCTGGGCGCGCAGTACCGGTCGGGATTCAAGTATCACGTCGCAGGCAATGTCGAATTCGACCGCCCCTCCTTGCCCGTACTCCCGGCGACGCTCGCGCCCATCGGTGCCGCGCTGTCGAATGGTGTGAACGCAGCGTTGTTCAACGGCGGCGTGCGCGCGGACATCGAGCTGCCCGCGATTGCCAATCTGTCGTACTTCAGGCAATTGAACGATCGTTGGGACGTGATGGCGGACGTGCAGTGGACCGGCTGGAACAAGCTCAAGTCGTTGACCTTCGTGCGGACGACGGGTGCGACGCTCGGCAGCACGCCCGAGAACTTCAAGGATGCATACCGCTTTGCGATCGGTGCCAATTACCGCTACAGCGACCGGTGGATGTTCCGCGGCGGGATCGCGTACGACGAGTCGCCGGTGAATGACACGGATCGCACGCCCCGACTGCCCGACAACAATCGCGTCTGGCTGTCGCTCGGCGGCCAGTACAAGCTGTCGCCGCAGCTCAAGTTCGATCTCGGTTACACGTACATCAATGCCGAGAAGGCGAACATCAACCAGAACGCGGGCAGCACCGCCGGAAGCGGCCTTCTGAAGGGCAGCTACGATGCTCACGTGAACATCGTGTCAGGTCAGGTCACCTACGCGTTCTAGCCCCACAGGAGGCAGCATCATGGGAATCCGCTCGCGTGCGCCGGGGCGGGTGAGCCGAGGCTTGCTCGCGCTCACCCTCGGGCTGTCCGTTTGCACCGCCTTTGCGGCGGACATCGCCGGCGTGAGGCTCGACGACAAGGTGAGCGCCGGCAATCGCGAGCTCGTGCTGAACGGCGCAGGCGTCCGTTCGCGCGCGATCTTCAAGGTCTACGTTGCCGGTCTGTACCTCCCCGGCAAAACGGCCGACGTCGCCACGGTGCTGGCAGCCCCGGCGCGCCGCGTCGAACTGCATCTTCTGCGCAAGCTTGGGTCGGATCAGCTCCTGGACGCGCTCAACGAGGGACTCAGGGCCAATAATGGCGAGTCGGATCTCCTGTCCCTGAAGTCCGAGGTCGACCAGCTCGCGGCGATCATGCGCGGCATGAAGGATGTGAAGGAGGGCGACGTCGTGGTGATCGACTTCGCCGACGGTGCGACGCACGTGCTCCTCAATGGCGACACGAAGGGCAGCATCCCAGGCGCCGGCTTCAACCGGGCGCTCATGAAAGTGTGGTTGGGGGAGCATCCCGTGCAATCCGATCTGAAAAAGGCCATGCTCGGTGGCTGATCCGGCATAGCGCCGGCAGGGTCTCAATACAGGCGCATTGCCGTGGCTATCGACTACTGGCCGTCCTGCGGCTATCGCCTGCTGCGAGTCACGGAGGAGCGACAGCTCGCCGTCACGCCGGAATTCCTGCGATCGATGCTGCTCTGCCCGGAGCTCGCGCCCGTGGAGGGCTCGGCGCCCGCGGAGATCGCGCTCCACGAGCAGCTGATGCATTTGCCCGAAGCCCCGGTCGCTGGACGCGACCTCGACGCACTGATCGATGCGGACGTCGCGCACAACTATCGCGTGTGGCTACGCTTTCGCGATCGACTGTTGCGCGCCCCGACGTTGGAGGCCGCCTATTTGCGGCTCTTTCGCGACGGCGTCGACGTGCCACCGAGCTTCGTGGACCAGCTCACGAGCATTCTGGTGCGCCACATCCTTCCGGACCCGCCTGATGCGTTTGCAGCGCGCGCCGGCGAAATGCTGTTCCGGCGACAGAAGATCGCGATTTCCGAAGGCGTGGTCGTCGCCGCCGACGCGGCGACCGTGGAAACGCAAGCGGTGAGCGAAGGCTTCGCCCATGTCGCGGATCTCCTGCGCGGACAAACGGGGGCCACGCGTACGATCGAGCTCGACGTGCTGGCGCAAGACAACGCTGCGGAATACTGGCTGCGCGACGAGCGGTTCGACATGGCGCTTCGTCTCGAGCGTGGCAGCGCGGGTCTCACCGCCTTGACTCGAGTGCTCGAACGCTGGATCGCGCACTTCCTGAACATCGAGGTGTCCATCACGCCACGGGCAGAGATCGACGACACTCGGTGGGTGTGGCACGTCGGTCTGGATGCGCAGGCAAGCGAGCTTCTGAACGATCTCTACAACGGTGTGGAGATCGACGAGGCACGAATGCGGCGCCTTCTTTGCCTCTTCGAGCTTCGCTTCGCCAACCCGTCGGACATGCGCGCGGCCATTGCGGGGCGACCCGTGTACCTCGCCATCGCCATCGATGCGCAGGAGCATTTGCGCATCAAGCCACAGAACCTTCTTCTCAATCTGCCACTGAGGAGCCAGCAATGAGTGCACCTCGAGTGCCGTGCAGCGCGCGACGATGGTTCGCCGTGCTGCTTCTCGCCATCCCACCCGCAGCTCTCGGACAGACGGTCGCGCCTGATTCACCGGCACCGTCTCCAGGATCGCCACCAGCGGTCGCGCGCTCGGTCGGCGTGCCTGGGATGAGTGCCCTCTCGTGGCTCGAGGGTTGCTGGAAAGGCAGTGTCAGCAACCGTGAGTTTCGCGAGGTGTGGCTGCCGCAGCGCGGCGCCATGATGCTCGGGGTGAGCCAGACCGTCACTGATGACAAGACGACCGACTTCGAGTACCTGCGCATCGAACCGCGCGGCGACGCTGCGTACTACGTCGTGTCTCCTCCGGGGAAGCCCGAGAGCGCGTTCCGGCTTTCCGACGAGGTGGTGGACATCGACGGCTCACACACTTACGTGTTCCTCGACCCGGCCCGTGACTTTCCGCGTCGCATCGGCTATCGCCGCGGCGGTGAGGGCTGGCTCTACACCGAGGTCGAGGGCAAGGTGAATGGCGCCGACCGCAGGGTGATCTACCCCATGCGCCGCATCCAGTGCGAAAGCGGCGCGGTGCTTGCGAAGTGACGCACGTGCAGGCTGGGTGAGGAGGCGAGCTGCCGTGAAATGCTGTCAGCGGGCGAGTTCAGCACCGCGATTCGCGAGCTCATCGGCGCGGATGTTTCCTGCATCGTCGGCGTGACCGCGGACCCAGTGCCAATGAACATCGTGCTGTCGCGCAAGCGCGTCGAGCTCGCGCCAGAGGTCCGCGTTCTTCACGGGCTTTCTGTCGCTTGTTTTCCAGCCATTGCGTTTCCAACCGTGGATCCACTGCTCGATGCCCTGTTTGACGTATTGCGAGTCGGTGTAGAGATCGACCGCACACGCACGTTTCAACGACTCGAGTGCACGAATGACCGCGGTGAGCTCCATGCGGTTGTTGGTGGTGTGCGCTTCGCCGCCGAAGATCTCCCTCTCCTGGTCGCCCCAGGTCAGGATCGCTCCCCACCCACCGCGTCCGGGATTGCCCTTGCACGCCCCGTCCGTGTAGACCGTGACAACACGGGTTCGCTCGGGCGCACCCGTGTCTCCCGCACGCGCCGCAACGCCCTCATCGGAGCGATCCGCATGCGTAGCAGGCCGCCGCTGCGCCTCGCTCATGCCACGGGCTCGATGCGCTCGCGCGCCTGGCGTGGGGCGGTTGCAAGCGCCCGTGCAGGCCGCTCCCACGCGGGAGTGATGATGCGCATGCCGATCACCTTCTTCGTTGCACGCAGGAAATACACCCCCCCGCCGATGGGCCACCAGCGGTCTCCGGCGTGCTCGAAGAACGCAAAGCGTCGCAACCATTTCTCCTGGGCGAATGGCGGCGCGTAACAATCGAGGCTCCCGCCCGTGACTTCGAACCCGAGCAGGGCGAGCCAATCCTTGAGCCGGTACAGTGCGATGAAGTTGCCGTTCCATGGCGGCCTCTGCTCGCGACCGAAGTAACGCTTCACACCATAGAGGCTGAACGGATTGAAGCCCGCGATCAGAAGCTGTCCCTCCGGTCGAATCGCGCGGTGCACCTCGCGCAGCAGCCGATGCGGCTCGCTCGAGAGCTCGAGCGCGTGCGGCAGGACGACCAGGTCGAGGGAGCTTTCGGGGAATGGCAGCCAATGCGGATCCGCAAGCAGCCGCGCGGGTGGCGCGACATCGACGGTCCAGTGTGTTGGAATTCGACTCTGTGCAAGGAACTCGCATGCCGGCAGACCGATCTGAACGGCGTGAAAGCCAAAGATATCGGCCACCGTTCGATCGAACCATTCCTGCTCACGCGCCAGCAGGTATCGGCCTGTCGGGGTGGTGAGCCACTCCGCAAGCGAAGTTGACAACGAGCCCGGCGCTCCAGAGGAAGCATCCATGGCGGCGATTATCCCCATCCCGGCGTTCACGGACAACTACATCTGGGTGATCCGCAACGATCGCCATGCCGCCATCGTGGATCCCGGCGATGCTGCCCCGGTGATCGCCTATCTCGACCAGCATGGCCTCGAGCTCGCGGCAATCATCACCACGCATCACCACAACGACCACGTCGGCGGCAATCGGGCGCTGCTCGCCAGGAGCGCAGTGCCGGTGTACGGGCCCGCGCGTGAACACATTCCTGGACGTACACAGGCGCTCGGCGAAGGTGACGTGATCGAGGTGCCGGAAATCGGTCTCTCGCTGTCCGTGCTCGACGTCCCCGGCCACACTGCGGGGCACATCGCGTATACCGGGCGTGACGAGGCCGGGCCTCTTGCATTCGTCGGGGACACTCTGTTCGCCTGCGGATGTGGGCGACTCTTCGAAGGCACGGCGCAACAGATGTACGCGTCGCTCGCGAAGCTTGCGGCCCTCGATCCGGCAAGCCGCATCTTCTGCGCGCACGAATACACGGTCAGCAACTTGCGCTTCGCCCGTGCCGCCGAACCGTCCAATGCTGCCGTGGGTGAGCGCATGCAGCGCGAGGAGGCGAGGCGCGCCCGCGGCGAGCCCACTGTTCCATCACTTCTTTCCGAAGAGCTTGCGACGAATCCTTTCCTGCGCGCAGGTCAGCCGGCGCTCATGCGCTCCGCAGCCGCCAAAAGCGGGCGCGAACTGCGCGAGCCCGTCGACAGCTTCGCGGTGCTCCGGGGCTGGAAGGACACTTTCTAGAGGGTGCGCAGTCGCTGCGCGGCATCAATGACGGTCGCTTGCTGCTGCGCATCGGCTTGCGCGGCAGATGCAAACATGTCGCGGACACGACAAACGGTTGACCTCTCGATGCATCGCGCCTACCATCGCCGCAATTTCGCAACGGCTGTGACTTGGCCGGAAGGGTCGAATTGCGCCTATCCCGAATTCTCCAGTCTGGACTCCTGACACTCGCACTCGCTGCCTGCGTCGCTTCTCCCCCTCGCTCCGAAAGGGCTGCCGATCTTCCGGCAGCGCCCCTCGCACTCCTCCCTGCCGCACCGCCTGCGTTGCTCAATCCCGCGCTCGTGGTGTTGATCGTTGCGGCGCCGGAACCGTTCGCGGAGCCATTCCATCCTGCCGCCGCAGCGGCACTCCAGGAGCTTCCGCCGCCCGCCGAAGACCTGTGGGATCGGGTGCGTCGACGTTTCGTGATGCCGGACATCGAGAACGCGGACGTCACGAAATGGGAGCAGTGGTACGCGTCGAGGCCGGACTACGTCGCGCGCATGGTCGATCGCAGCCGCCGTTATCTCTACTACGTTGCGAAGGAGGTCGAGGATCGCGGCATGCCCGGCGAGATCGCGCTTCTGCCCATGATCGAGAGTGGCTACAACCCGACCGCACTGTCGAGCAGTCGCGCGTCGGGCATCTGGCAGTTCATGCCAGCGACCGGCACCGGCTACGGGCTCAAGCAGAACTTCTGGTTCGATTCGCGTCGCGACGTGCTCGCCGCCACGACGAGCGCGCTGACTTATCTCGACAAGCTTTACGGCCAGTTCGGCGATTGGCAACTCGCGCTTGCGGCGTACAACTGGGGCGAGGGCAACGTGGCACGCGGTCTCGAGCGCAATCGTCGCGCCGGCCTTCCGCTCGCCTATGCGAGCCTGCCCATGCCTGACGAGACGCGCAACTACCTTCCGAAGCTGCAGGCCGTCAAGAACATCGTTCGCAACCCCGAGAAGTACGGATTGCAGCTTGCGGACATCCCTGATGCGCCCTACTTCGCCGTCGTTCGCACGACCAAAAAGATCGACGTGAAACGTGCGGCGGAGCTCGCCGAAATGTCGCTCGACGAGTTCCAGTATCTAAATCCTCACCACAATCGACCGGTAATCGCGGGCGCCGACGAGCACACGCTGCTGCTGCCGATCGACAAGGCCGAACTCTTTGCCGCCAAGCTCGATCTACTCGACCAGCCCCTCGTCTCCTGGCAGGCCTACCGGATGCAGCCAGGCGATACGTTGCCGCAAGTGGCGATGCGTTACGGGATGACGCTGGAGGCGCTGCGTGCGGTGAACGGCATCGGCCTCCATTCGACCGTGCCACCCGGGCACGCGCTGCTGGTGCCGGCGCAGCGAAGCACGCGCGAATCAGTCGAGAGCCTCAACCATGCCGTGTTCACCACCGTGCCGCAGGGGCGCACGTTCTACTACCGGGTGACGCGTGGCGACACGATGCAAACCATCGCGTCACGTTACGACGTCAGCGCTGCCGAGATTCGTGAGTGGAACCACCTCGGTGCGGGTGACGTGCGTCCGGGTCAGAAGCTGCGCATCACGAGCGACAAGGCGCCACAGGCGGCTCTGGCGAGACGTGGCAATGGATCCGCGCCGCGCCTTTCGACTGGTCGCGCCACACAGCGCGCCGTTACGGCCGGCCCGGTGCGAGTCACGAGATCGGCCACCTTCCGCCCCGTGTCTCATCGCTTGCTCACGGCAGCGACACCGCAAGGGCGCAGCAAGGGCTCAGTCCGAGCCAGGAAATCCAGGCGGCAGTAGACGTAAAGAGCAGTCGCTGCTTGATCGACTGGGGCGCCTTGCCTCGTGCGTGGCCGCCGCAGGGCCGACACAGCGCGTAACGAGCAAGCAGGCTGACGGGTGCGAATAAAAACAGGCGACGCATCGAGCGTCGCCTGTTTCTCGTCCGCACCCGGTTGCAGGAGCGAACGCGTAGCCGCGTGATTACTTGCCGCGGCTCGACGACTTGCGTGCGCCGCCCCGGCTACCGCCGGACTTCTTGGCGCTGCCACGCTTGCTTGCCGTCTTCTTGGCACCGCCGCGCTTGCTCGCCGTCTTCTTGGCGCCACCGCGCTTGCTCGCCGTCTTCTTGGCGCTGCCACGCTTGCTCGCCGTCTTCTTGGCACCGCCGCGCTTGCTCGCCGCCTTCTTGGCGCCACCGCGCTTGCTCGCCGTCTTCTTCGCACCCGACTTCTTGCTCGCCGAGCGCTTCTTCGCCGGCGCGGACGGGGTCGACGCGGTAGGCGTCATCATCGACATCATGTCAGCCATTTGATTCTCCTGTCTGAGTTGCTTTGAGTATTTTGACTGCTACACCACAGGCGCTCGGGGCCGTCAATTCGTCGAACAAACTCTTGACAAACCCATTACGACCTGCTGCCTGAATTCTAGCCACATTTTATTGAATTGCAAGAATTCGGCCAGCTTTCACGCACGTGCGTGCATCGATGTTGCGGATTCGCACACGCTCTTTTGCGCAACGCGTGCTCGTTTGCGCACATCCGCGAACGCGTTACGGCAGAAGTGATTCGTTCGCGAACAGCGACTCGACCGTTTCTCGCGCACGCACCTCGTGTGCCGTGCTGCGGCTCACCATCACCTCGCAAGCGCGCGCTCGAGTGTTGTAGTTGGAGCTCATGACGAAACCGTACGCGCCGGTTGCGCCAATCGCAAGGAGATCGCCCTCCACGAGGGCGATCTCGCGATCGGCCGCGAGGAAATCGCCGCTCTCGCAAACGGGACCGACGATCTGCCAATTGATCGTCGCGCCGTCGCGCGGACGCACCGGCGAGACGGGATGCCACGCGCCGTAGAGCGCCGGCCGGATGAGATCGTTCATGGCACCGTCCACGACGGCAAAACTGCGCTTCGCTCCGGGCTTGAGGTACAGAACACGCGTTAGCAATACCCCGGCGTCACCGACCAGCCTGCGGCCTGGCTCGACCAGCAGACGTTCCGGACGACCTGCGAAAAGCTTCATCAGCATCGCCGCGTAATCGGTCAGCGGCACAGGCTGCTCATCGCGATAGCGGATGCCCAGACCACCGCCGACATCGACGTGATCGAGGGCGATGCCGTGGCTGCGCAGCACCTCGATCAGCTCGAAGGTCTTGGCGATCGCGTCGTGGAATGGAGCGAGGTCGGTGATCTGTGACCCGATGTGGAGGTCGATCCCACGCACCGCCAGATTGGGCAGCGTCGCCGCATGACGGTAGAGCTCCGCCGCATCCTGGAAAGGCACCCCGAACTTGCTCTCGGAGAGTCCCGTCGCGATGTATGGGTGGGTCCGGGGATCGACATCGGGGTTGATGCGAATGCTCACCGGCGCCTTGACACCTTTGGCGCGCGCGACCGAATCGAGGATGTGCAGCTCCGCGGCCGATTCGACATTGAAGCAGAGGATGCGTGCTTCCAGCGCCTGCTCCATCTCGGCAACCGTCTTGCCGACCCCGGAGAACACCACCTTGGCCGCATCACCCCCGGCACGCAGCACGCGCGCGAGCTCGCCACCGGAGACGATGTCGAAACCGCTCCCCATACGGGCGAACACGTCGAGCACCGCCAGATTGGAGTTCGCCTTGAGCGCGTAACAGACGAGGTGTGGATGCGCCTTCAGCGCGCTGTCGTACTCGCGGTAGCTCGCCTCGAGCGCCGCCTTCGAGTAGATGTAGCAGGGCGTACCGAACCGTTGCGCGATGGCGGAGAGCGCAACGTCCTCGATGTGGAGTGCGCCCTCACGGTAGTGGCACGTGCTCACGGTCGGGGTGGCGCCGGCGGCGGTGGCTCCTGCGCTGGCGCGGGCGCATTGGGAGCAGGTGCGCTGCCCGGAACCGGGGCAGGCGCCGCGCTCGGCGGCGCACTGGGCGCGGGCCTCAGCGGCCCCTTGATTCCGCAGGCTGCCAGGGTGCAACTTGCGAGCACGGCTGCCAGGAGCATTCGCCGCGTCGATAGGAGCCGATACGAACGGGAATTCACCTCACGTAACATGCTTCCGATGCTAGCACGCACCAGAACGCACGCTTGCGTCGGGAGTGCGCCGCGACAGTGGGGGAGATGATGGCGACGGATACGGAATTCATCGCGGCAGCCGACCGGACGCTTGCCGCGATCGGTGAAGCGCTCGATCGCGCGCTCGCCGACTCCGACATCGATCTCGACTGGAGCTTCACCGACGGCATTCTCGAGATCGAGTGCGAGGACGGCAGCAAGCTGATCGTGAACCGCCATGTGTTCAATCGCGAGCTTTGGGTCGCGGCACGCTCAGGCGGGTTTCACTACCGGCCGCAAGGCGGCGTCTGGCGCGACACGCGTTCGGGAGATGAACTGTCGCAGGTGCTTGCGACGCTGCTGGCGACGCAAGCAGGCCTGACGGTCGTCCTGCCTGTGCTCGATGCGCCGGACCTTTGAAACCCCGCCGCGCGAGTTACGCGATCGGTGACCACTTCGCCAGGGGGCTCACACCTCGAGCAGAGCAGTCCACTCGCCGAGCTCGCGCCGTGCACTCGCGTGACCTGGAAAAAGCGCCTCCACGACGGCCCAGAAGCGCGACGAATGGTTGAGCTCGATGAGGTGCGCCATCTCGTGTGCGACAACGTACTGCGCGAGTCGCGGCGGCAGGTGGACCAGACGCGAGTTGAGCCGGATCACGCCCCGGTGATTGCAGCTCCCCCACTCCCTACGCGCATTGCTGAGCCGCACTGCGGGCACGCCGCACCCTAGTGTGCCCGCGTGACGGGCGACATGCGGATGAAGGAGCCGCAACGTCTCATCGCGCAGCCAGTGCCGGACGAAGCTCGCGAGCAGTGATTCGTCGTGAGGCGTGGGATGACGTACGGTCACGTGAAAAAGATCGGCAACCACATCGCGGCGGCGCGACGGAAACACCGCGAGCGCGAGCTCGGCGCCCTGGTACAAGATGGGCGCACCGCTTTTCCACTCGCGCGGCAGCACCTCGCGACGGCGGTTTCGCCACTCTTCCAGGGTGCGCAGGATCCACGCGGTGCGCTCGCGCAGGGCGGCTTCGATATCACCGATGCCGACCCATCGCGGTGCCCGCACGGACAACCCTGAGAGGTCGATCAGCATGCCGATGCTGCGTCGACGCGCGCGGTAGAGGCGGTAATCGATGACCGCGCCACCGAGCACCAGCTGACGCAGCTGTCCGTCGTTACGGGTCGTGCGACCGTTGCCGGTCAGCGCGGCTCTGAAAGGCGCGAGACCTCGTTCTCGATCCAAGTTTCGACTTCCGTCGTGAGCGATTGCGGGTCCTTGCCGGCCGAAGAGATCGGCGGGCCGAACGAGATGGTAACCGTTCCTGCGCGCTTGCCGAACGTTCCTTTCGGCCACAGGTAGCCGGCGTTGTGGGCGACCGGGAGCACCGGCACCCCAAGCTCGATCGCGAGCCTCGCGCCTCCGGTCTTGTACTTTGCGCGCGTGCCGGCTCTGATGCGCGTCCCTTCCGGATAGATCGCGATCCAGAACCCTTGCGCGAAGCGCTCACGTCCCTGCGTGGCAATCTGTTGCATTGCGCCCGTACCGGCGCTGCGGTCGATGGTGATGGGCGAGGCGAGCGCGAAGCCCCAGCCGAAGAACGGAATCGACAGAAGCTCCTTCTTCGCAACATAGGCAAGCGGAGGGAAGTACCGTGTGAGCGCCAGCGTCTCCCATGTCGAGCTGTGCTTCGACATCACGATGTGGGGCCGACTGTCCGGTCCGCGCGGGATGTTCTCGAGCCCGAGTGCGCGGGTCCTGATCCCGCAGATCGAGCGCGCGGCCCCGAGATTGGTGCTGCACCAGCTCGCGGCGACGCGATAGCGCCCGATGCGCGGCAGCCAGCACGTGAGGAGCATGAGCGCGGCATACAACGGAGTGACCACGAGCTGGAAGGCGGTGAAGGCGAGCGATCGCACGACGCTCGACACGTTAACATTCGCCGGCATGGTCGCGCTCAACTGCCGGCGAGTAGCGCGGAGGCCGCGAAAGCGAGATCGGGACAGATCATGGTCTCCGCCGGGAACGCGCCTTCGCGCAGGGTCTTTTCGCCTTTGCCGGTGAGCACGAGCATGGGCCGACCGCCCACCGCGTGCGCGCATTGCAGATCGCGGAGACTGTCGCCGACACACGGCACGTTGGCCATGTCGAGGCGGAACCGCACGCCGATCTCCTTCAGCATGCCGCACTTGGGCTTCCGGCAATCGCATTGCGCATCCGCCGTGTGCGGACAGTAGAAAACCGCGTCGATGCGTCCACCGACGAGCGCCACGGCGCGATGCATCTTCTCGTTGATGGCATTGAGGCCCGCCATGTCGAGCAGGCCGCGACCGATGCCCGACTGGTTGGTGGCGACCACCACGCGGTACCCGGCGTGATGCACGCGCGCGATCGCCTCCAGGCTCCCCGGAATGGGCCGCCACTCGTCGGGCGTCTTGATGAACTGGTCGCTGTCGTGATTGATGACCCCGTCGCGGTCCAGCACGATCAGCTTCGGATGGCGCAGCGACATCAGTGCCTCACTCGGCGTTTGGGCGGCGTGAATTCACATTGCAAGCCGGGAGATGTCCGCGACACGGTTCATGGTATGTGAAACGCCGCGCAGCAGCGCGAGGCGATTGCCGCGTACCAGGGGATCGTCGGCCATCACCATGACGTCGTCGAAAAAGCGATCCACCACCGGCTTGGCCGCGGCGAGCGCGGTGAGAGCGCCGCCGTAATCGCCGGCGGCACATCGGTCATCGACGATCGGCTCCAGCTTCTGGAATGCGAGGTACAGGTCGTGCTCCGCGCCGTCGGTCAGGCGTGCGCGATCGACCGCGGGCGCGGCTTCGCCGGCCGACTTGCGCAGGATGTTGACGATGCGCTTGTTCGCAGCCGACAGCGCCTGCGCTTCGGGCAACGCTTCGAATGCCTGCACGGCCGCGAGGCGTGCAGGCACCAGGTGAATCTCGGCCGGCATTGCGTCGACGACAGCGGCGATCTGGTTCGCCGTATAACCCTGGTCGCGCAGGTAGCCACGCAAGCGGTCGTAAACAAATGCGATCACCTCGCCAGGCACCGGCTTCACTGCAGGAAGGCTGTTGAAGGGCTCATACGCCAGGGCGATCAAGTCCGGCAACGACAGGGCCAGCCGGGCCTCGATGAGGATCCGCAGCACCCCGATGGCCCCGCGCCTCAGCCCGAAAGGATCGCGGTCGCCGGTCGGCTGCGCACCGATGGCGAACATCCCGGCGAGAAGCTCCAGCTTGTCGGCCAGCGCGAGGCTTTGCGCGACCGCGTCGACCGGCAGCGCGTCGCCGGCGAATCGCGGCCAGTAATGCTGCTCGATCGCTTGTGCAACGGCGGGCGCCTCGCCGTCATGAGCAGCGTAGTAGCGGCCCATCAAACCCTGCAGTTCGGGGAACTCGCCGACCATGTCGGTCAAAAGGTCGGCCTTGGCGAGTTCCGCCGAGCGACGGGCGAGTGCCACGTCGGCACCGAGCTTGGCGGCGATCGCCTCGGCAATGCGACCGACGCGCACGACGCGCTCGCCCAGCGTGCCGAGCTTGTTGTGATACACGATGCTCGCGAGCCGAGGCACGCGCTCGGCGAGCGGCCGGCGCCGGTCCTGATCGTAGAAGAAGCGTGCGTCCGACAACCGCGCGCGCAACACGCGCTCGTTGCCTTCGATGATCGCTCTGGGCGTTTCGGTCTCGAGGTTGCTCACGAGCAGGAAACGATTCACCAAACGCCCGTTCGTATCGGCCAGTGCAAAGTATTTCTGGTTCTGCTGCATGGTCAGAACAAGGCATTCCTGCGGTACTTGGAGAAACGCCGCGTCGAATGTTCCCGCGTACACGACGGGCCACTCCACGAGTGCAGCCACCTCGTCGAGGAGCGCGGCCGGCATGATGACGGTGGCGCCGTGCGCGGCGGCTTGCAGTGCGGCTTCGATCCGCGCCCGGCGTGCATCGAAGCGCGGTACGACCTTGCCTTCGGCTTCGAGTGTGTCCTGGTACGCCCTGGCGCTTGCGATCACGAGATCGGCGCGGCTCAGGAAGCGATGACCGGCGGTGGTGCGGCCTGCCTTCAGTTGCAGCCGTTGCGAGAAGACATCGACGACATTGGGACCATGCAGGCTCAGCAGCCGGTGCGCGGGACGCACGAATTTGACGTCGTTGCGGCCGTCGCCGGAACTCGCGGATGCATAGCCCATGACCTTCGGGATCGGCAATGCATCGATTGTTTCATCGAGCGCCTCGCTGAGGCCGCGTTCGAGCGGCAATCCCGCCGCGATCGTCGCGAAGAACACCGCGTCGGCCTTGCCGTCCATTTCGACGTACATGCGATCAGGTCCATCGCGTGCTTCGCGGGCTGCTGCATCCCACGCGTTGCCGAGGACCTCGCGCCCCATCGAAGCGAGCTTTTTGCGCAGCGCCTTCGTCGGCCCGTTCGCGTCGAGCGCAACGGCCGCAGGCATGAGGCGTTGCACCATCGCTCGGTCCGCCGAGCGCGCAAGCACGCCCTCGATCGTCACGGCGAGGCGTCGCGGCGTCGCGAAACCCGTGAAGCTCGCCGCGTCTGCGACGTAGCCTCGTTTGCTGAGTCCTGCGACGATGCCACTGGCGAACGATTCGCCGAGACGCTTCAACGCTTTGGGCGGCAGCTCTTCTGTCAGGAGCTCGACGGTGAGCGTATCGGCATCGCTCATCACGCGGCCTTCGCGTGCAAGGGGCCGAGCATTGGAAATCCCAACGCCTCGCGCGATTCGTAATACGCCTGGGCCACGGCGCGCGAAAGCGTGCGGATGCGTCCGATGTAGGCGGCGCGCTCGGTGACCGAGATCGCGCCACGGGCGTCGAGCAGGTTGAAGGTGTGGGCGGACTTCAGGATCATCTCGTAGCCGGGCAAGGGCAGCTTCGCCTCGAGCAGACGCTTCGCTTCCGCTTCGTAGAGGCCGAAGAGCTTGAAGAGCTCCGGCGCATTCGACTGCTCGAAGTTATACGTCGACTGCTCGACCTCGTTCTGATGGAACACGTCGCGATAGGTGAGCGTGCGTTCGGTGATTCCGGCGGGACCTTTTTCGGGCCACGTGGACCATACGAGATCGAAGACGTTCTCCTTTCCCTGCAGGTACATCGCCAGACGCTCGAGACCATAGGTGATCTCGCCGGTGATCGGATTGCAGTCGAGACCGCCGACCTGCTGGAAGTATGTGAACTGCGTCACTTCCATTCCGTTCAGCCACACTTCCCAGCCGAGGCCCCACGCACCGAGCGTCGGATTCTCCCAGTCGTCCTCCACGAAGCGAACGTCGTTGTTGCGAAGGTCGAATCCAAGCGCTTCGAGGGATCCGAGATAGAGTTCGAGGATGTCCGCAGGCGCAGGTTTCAGCACCACCTGGTACTGGTAGTAGTGCTGCAGACGGTTTGGATTCTCACCGTAACGGCCGTCCTTGGGCCGCCGCGATGGCTGCACGTACGCCGCGCGCCAGGGCTCCGGACCCAGCGCACGCAGGAACGTGGCCGTGTGCGAGGTGCCTGCACCGACCTCCATGTCGTAGGGCTGCAGCAGCGCGCAGCCCTGGTGGTCCCAGTAGTCCTGCAGCGTCAGGATGAGCTGCTGAAAGGTGAGCATTGACCGTGATCGTTCGACGAGTGGCGCATGACGCGCACGACGATTCTACCGTGCGTGTTGTGCAGGCACGTCGTTCCGGCGTTGGCGCAGCGCGCGCAGGCGCTCCACCACGATGGCGAGTGCAAGCAGCATCGCCGCGCACACGATCGCGACTGCGTCTCCCCAGCGCACGAAAGGCGTGGCACCGGAATAGCCTTGCACGCTTGCTTCGAGTGTGCCCACAGCAAACCAGGGCAGGCGCGCGATGACCCGGCCGTCCGGCGCGATGTGCGAGGTGATGCCGGTGTTCGTGGCACGCAGCAGCGGTCGCCCTGCCTCGAGGGCGCGCATGGCAGCGATCTGATTGTGCTGCTCAGCGGCCACCGACCGGCCATACCACGCATCGTTGGTCACATTCACCAGAATCGTCGCGGTGCGTGCCTGCTGGCGAATGTCCGAGCCGAAGACGTCCTCGTAACAGATGTCGACTGCAATGCGCTGTCCCGCAATCCCGAACGCTGCCTGCTCGACCGCACCGCGACTCTGGTTCGCGAGTGGAATCGACAGCACATCGCGAATGAACCAGCCGACGATCGGCTCGAGCGGAATGCTTTCGCCGAATGGCACGAGATGACGCTTGCGGTACAGCTGCGGCTCGGCCGCGCCGAGGCCCACGACGCTGTTGTAGTAACGCAGCCCGTGTGCACCGGGCTCCGGTGGCTCGATGGTGAAAAGCCCGGTCAGCAGCAATCCGTCACGCTCGGTTGCCACCTGCAGGAACTCGCGCCAGACGGATGCGGGAATCTCGTCCGCAAACGCCGGCATCGCGCTCTCCGGCAATACGACGACACGCCCGCGGCTTGCCCGCGCGAGCTCGCGGTAGAGGGCGAAGGTCGCGTCGCGCTGCGCGGGATCGAACTTCACGTCCTGACCCACATTGCCCTGGACGAGCGAGATCGTGAGCGTGGAACCCTCCGGGTGCGTCCACTCGACTCGCTGCAGTAACGCGGCGCCTCCGATCACGAGCAGTCCGGGCACCAGCCCGGCAATGGCTGGCCGCCATCTCGCGATGCTGAGCGCATGAACGAGGCCGGCGAGCACGGTCGCCAGTGATGCGTAAGCAAGGCTCACCAGCCAGACGCCGCCCAAAGGCGCGAAGCCCGCGAGCCACGATGCACCATGCGGCAGGAGCGATGCATATCCGATGCTGAGCCACGGAAAGTCGACGATCGGCCAGCTCCGCACCCATTCGAGCAGTGGCCATGTCGAGGCGCAAGCGAGCAACCGGGGCACGCCACCCGCGGCAGTCCATCGCGTTGCGAGCAAACCGGCGAATCCGGGGTACAGGGCGAGATAGCAGCAGAAACCCGTGACGCCCAGCGCTGCGAGTGCCGCATTCATGCCGCCGAACGTGTGCAGCGCGATATAGAGCCACGGCGTGCCTGCGCCGAAGAGCCCGAGTCCGAATGCGAAGCCCGTGCGCAATGCCTCTCGTGGCGACGCGCGATGCCACAGGGTGAAGAGCACTGCCAGCGTGACCACCGGCAGGTACGCAAAGTCGAAAGGCGCGAACGCCAGCACGCTCACCCCGCCTGCAGCCGCGGCCAGAAGCATGCTCGCGCGCTGCCCCGACGGTGCAATGCGGGACGCGATCCGCCAAACGAGCCGTGTGCGGCCGCGCGGGCGCCGCGTGTTCAACGCTCCTCGGGGCGCGCCGGGTCGGATTCCGTCGCGCCGGTGCCGGAGACCAGAGGTTCCATCTGCAAGGTGTAGAGGCGGCGGCTGTCTGCCCGTATGACGCGGAAACGAAAGTTACCCACCGTCACCGCTTCGCCCCGCTTGGGCAGGCGCCCGAAACCCTGCAGGACGAGTCCTCCGACCGTGTCGAACTCGTCGTCGGAAAAGTCGGCTCCGAAGTGCTCGTTGAAATCGTCGATCTCGGTTTGCGCCTTGATGCGGAAGCGACCGTTCGCTTCGGGAATGATGTTGTCCTCGCTCTCGTCGAAATCGTATTCGTCCTCGATGTCGCCGACGATCTGCTCGAGCACGTCCTCGATCGTGACGAGCCCCGACACACCGCCGTACTCGTCGACCACGATGGCGATGTGGTTGCGGTTGGCGCGGAAATCGCGCAAGAGGACGTTGAGGCGCTTCGATTCGGGCACGAACACGGCCGGTCGCAACGTGTCGCGCAGGTTGAAACCGTCGGGCTTCGCGTAGTAGTTGAGCAGTTCCTTGGCGAGCAGGATGCCGACGATGTCGTCCTTGTTCTCGCCGATCACCGGGAAGCGCGAGTGCCGGGTCTCGAGCACCAGCGGAATGAACTGCCCGGGATCGTCCTCGAGCGAGACAACGTCCATCTGGGCGCGTGGAATCATGATGTCGCGCACCGTCATCTCGGACACTGACATCACGCCCTCGATCATCGAGAGCGCGTCGGCATCGAGGAGCTTGCGCTCGAACGCTCCATGCAGGAGCTCCAGCAGCTCCTCGCGATCCTCGGGTTCGCGCGTCAGGAATGCCGAAAGCCGCTCGAGGAGCGTCGGCCGCGAATCCAGCTTGTCTTCGTCATTGGCCGCCGGGTCGGCCGGCCGGGCGCGAGAGTGTGGCACGGAGCTATTTTCGTCGGCCGGTCAGAACCGGGCCGACGTAGGGATCGTGATGGGGGTCAGGTATGCCAAAGCCGGCGAGGATTGCTGTTTCCCGCGCCTCCATGCGCCGAGCCGCGCGATCGGCCTGGTGGTCGTCACCCTGCAGATGGAGCATGCCGTGCACGAGGAGGTGGGCGCAGTGATTGCGGAGCGATTTGCCCTGCTGGCGGGCCTCCCGCTCGAGCACCGGAACGCACAGGACGAGGTCGCCGGACAAAGGTGTCAGGTCATCGTACACGAAGGTCAGGACGTTGGTCGGCGAGGCTTTGCCACGGTACGTGGCGTTCAGACGGGCGCTCTCGGCAGCGCCGACGAAGCGGAGCGTGACGGCAGCGTCCTGGCGCAGCGCCGCCCGAGCCCATTTGCGAAGCGCGTGCGCCGAGGGCAACTCCTCGCGGTCGACGGCACGCTGCACGCGAAATACGAGGCGCGGCCCCGACGCCGCGGGTGGTCTCGCGCGCTGCGCGACCAAGGTCGGCACCACGCTATTTGGAGCCGCTGGCGCTCTTCTGCGCTTCGATGTCCCGCTCGTACGCGTTGACGATCTTCTGGACGAGCGGATGCCGCACCACGTCTGCGCTCGAGAACCGCGTGAATGCGATGCCGCGCACGCCCGCCAGGATCCGATCGGCCTCGTTGAGACCGCTTTTCTGGCCGCGTCCGAGGTCGATCTGCGTCACGTCACCCGTGATCACGGCCTTGGTTCCGAACCCGATGCGCGTCAGGAACATCTTCATCTGCTCGGGGGTGGTGTTCTGGGCCTCGTCGAGGATGATGAACGAGTGGTTGAGCGTGCGCCCGCGCATGTACGCGAGCGGCGCGATCTCGATGGTTCCACGCTCGAAGAGCTTGCCCGTCTTGTCGAAGCCCATGAGATCGTAGAGGGCGTCGTACAAGGGCCGCAGGTAAGGGTCGACCTTTTGCGCAAGATCGCCGGGAAGGAAGCCGAGGCGCTCGCCCGCTTCGACGGCCGGTCGCACCAGAACGAGGCGCTTGACGGCATCGCGCTCGAGCGCATCGACCGCGCAGGCCACGGCCAGATAGGTCTTGCCAGTGCCGGCGGGCCCGATGCCGAACGTGATGTCGTGCTCCTGAATGTGCTTCAGGTAAACGATCTGGTTCGGCGTGCGCCCGTGCAGGTCCGACCGCCGGGTGCGCAGCACCGGAACGGCGTCCGCGTCATGCGGAAGCCCGTCACTCTGCGGAAGCCCCTCACCCTGGCTGCGGGCAGCGCTGGCCTGCGTCGAGACTTCGATCACTCCGAGCTGAATGTCGTCGACCGACAGCGGCTTTTGGGCGAGCGCATAGAAGCGTTTCAGCGATTCGATCGCAAGCGCGGCCTGTGCCGATGTGCCGCTGACCACGAACGAACCGCCGCGGTGAGTGATCGAGACGTCGAGCGCCGCTTGGATCTGGCGCAGATTGGCCTCCAGAGGTCCGCACAGATTGGCGAGCGCGCGATTGTCGAGCGGCTCGAGAGTGAGCTCGAGCTCTTCACGGGGGGTGGCCATCACCCCCGATTATCTCATTCGGCCGGAGGCGCCCCGGCGCGATGCTTGCAACCCGGAACGGCGCATCCGTCGCCCGGTTGGTCGCGCGGCCTGGGGCCGGTCAAACGGCCGGACGCAGGATCGGTGCGCGAAGGGCCTCGTCGAGCATCGAGTAGATCTCCGCCAGATGGGCGCGCGCTTCCCTGGACAGCGCAGGCTTCGACTGCCCTGCGAGCACTTCGCTGCGCAGCGTGCGAGCTTCCTCCCGTAGCAGTGACCGCGCGTCGGCAGGCAACGCGCCTGCGGGCTTGAGCAATGACGAAGCAATGCGGCTGGCGTGCTCGCGCTGGAGGTTGCGCCGAAGGAGATTGATGTCGCGGCCCGACTTGAGCTCGCTCCAGATCGCCACGTGCAAGGTGCCATACAGATCGGAAAGACGCAGAAGCTCGTGCGAATGACTCGCCTTGGGCTCGGAATCGAGAAGCCGCGCCGCGATGGATTCGTGCATCAGCTGGCCGAGCGCACCGGCCTGCAGCGCGAGCACGCGATTGGTGAGACTGAAGTCGGGGTTCGCGGGCCCCGTGGTCATCAGGTAATCGACGCCCATCTGTTGCATGAATTCAGGGGCGAAGCGGAAGCTGTCGGCCGAGAAGATGCTGTCCGCCAGAAGCTTCAGCGCGGTTCGCTGTTTGTCGGACGACACCGGTGTCAGCGGATTGCGGCCACTGCCCGCGAAGTCGCGCACGTAAGAAACGCCCGAGATGTACTTCGACGCCACCTGCGCCGCCCGCAACGTCTGGCGCAACCCCGAGTCGAAGCTGCGTCGGAGCACGTCGTACGGCTGTCCGCGTGTCAGCCGCTTCGACTGCAGACGTGTCCAGAGCTCGTTCGTCAGCTTGAAGCGACGGTCGAGGTACGCAAGCGAATCGCTGCCGAAATCGAACTGGCTCGCCGCGGGATCGATGCCGGAGGAGGCTTCCTCGTCGGAGGAAAACGCGAGCGTCGCATCCGTCGCACCGCGCGCGGCGATCTGGTCGAGCTCGAACTTTTCCGACTGCGGCTCGAGTGGCTTGTAGGCGTATTCGATCGCCCAGTAGTCGTACGGGCCGAGGGTGGACTGATGGAACTCTCCCTGCGGCTCGCCTTTGAGCGCGAGGTTCACCGGTGCGTAATCCATCACGGAGCCGGCGAGCCCGTTCTTGGCGGTGAAGGCGCGGTCCGCAAGCTTTTCGAGGGGATACGCAGTGGATCCGCGAAAGTTGTGACGCAGCCCGAGCGTGTGTCCCACCTCGTGCATCACGACATCCTTCAGGGCGCCGACGACGAAGGCTTCGACCTCGGGGCCATCGGCCTCGATGTCACCGCGTTCGAGCAGGAGATCGAGACCGAACTGACTTTCGTCCAGCGCCGCCGCTGCATAGTCGCAGAACCGGTTGTTGCGAGCGCGACTCGCTGACGCCATGGCCGCGGCCTCGGTCGCGGGCCAGGCAGTGGAGCCGATGTCCTCGCGCAAGAACCGCCGGTCGCCACGCGCCCAGTTTTCGGGAATGGCCACGTCCGCATCGAGGATCTCGCCGGTGCGCGGATCGATGTCCGAGGGGCCGATTGCAAAGCCCACATCGGTGCCCGAGAACCAGCGCACCGTGGCGTGACGTGCATCAGCGGTCTCGAAGTCGGCATCATCGGCTTGCTGCTCGACGACGATTGCATTCTTGAAGCCGATGCGCTCGAAGGCCTTGTTCCACTCGAGAATGCCCTCCCGCACCGTCGCGCGATAGCGTTCTGGCACATTGCGGTCGATCCAGAACCTGATCGGTTTCACGGGCTCCGAAAGCTCGGCCGCGGGATCGCGCTTCTCGAGCCGCCAGCGCGTGACATAGTGCTTGCGGGCGGTGTAGTTAAGGTCGTCCGTGAAGTCCCAGATCTCGGTCGTGAAGTGTCCGACGCGGGGATCCGCAATGCGCGCCCGCATGGGCGGCGGCAGTTGGGAGAAGCTGTACTGAATGCCCAGGAACAAACTGCGCGCGTCAGGCAGATTCTCGAACGCCGGTTGACCGGAAGATCCCGCCCCACCCTTGCTGTTGGCGTAATGCGCGAGCACCAGCAAGGAGCTCTCCTCGTCGGTTCCGTACGCTTTCTCGATGCTCGAGTTGCGCGCATCGAAGGAGTAGCCGCGCTTGTAGACCGGCTCGGCGAAGCGCGAGGCGGCCGGCAGATCCGTGAGGAGAAGCATGTTCGCCTCGACCAGCACCGATTTGCGCGTCGGATGCGCCTGGCTCAGGACCGGCGCATAGGCGAGAAGGCTTTCGGAGAAGCTTTCCTGCACCATGCGCGCCATCGGCGTGCCTTGCTTGGCGGTGAACTGCGCGTTCTTGGCGAGCAGCTGCACGTTGTTGCCGACGCGCTTGAAACGCGCGAGCTGGCTGAAACCCATCATGCCGCCGTACACGCCCTTTTCGCCAATGCCGCGCACGTGATTCAACTGGAACAGGAAAGGCGCGTTGAACTGTTCCTCGGCGATCTCGATCAGGATCTTCTCGTCTTTCTGCCACATTCTGAAATAACCCGGTATCTCCTTTGCATCCCTGACCACGTCCGCAAACGGTCGTGGCTGGCCGGCAGACACAGCGGCCGCGGCAGCCGCCGCCGCTGCCGCCGCGGCAGGAGGCGTGTTCTGTGACCCCATCCCGGGCGTGGCGCTTGCGCGTCCCGCGGTCGCAGCTTGCGCCGCGGCGATGCCGGTGTTGGCGGCATCGGTAGCCTCGGCCGAGCCTCCGGGCGAAACGCGTGAGGTGTTGAGGCTCGCGCAGCCGGAGAGCATGGCTCCCGCGGCAAGGATGGCAAGCGCGGTGCGGCGCAGGCCGTGGAAGGGCGCAACGTCGGGAAAGCTTTGCATGTCGTGACCTCGACAGTGGTCGCCATCCCGTGGTTGGGCGGGATGATCGATGGGGGCAAAAAGGTGCCGCACGGCTCTGGTCAGTGGCCGTTTGTCATGCGCTTGCGATCTCGCCGCGAAGCGAGTGGGGGAGTGCCGCGGTGATCGTCACTTCCACGTACTGGTCGAGGAGCGACCCCGGCCCTGCGAAATTGACGACCCTGTTGTTCGCCGTTCGCGCAGCGAGCTCGGTCTTGTTCTTGACGGACGCGCCCGTGACGAGCACGCGCTGATTCGATCCGACCATGCGATCGCTATGCTCCCGGTACTGCGCGTCGAGCAGTGATTGCAAGCGCGAGAGGCGTGCCTGCTGCACCTCGGGCGGCACGGGGTCGGCAAGCTCCGCCGCCGGGGTGCCGGGTCGGCTGCTGTAGGCGAAGCTGAACGCGCCATCGAAACCCACGTCCTCGACGAGCTTCAGCGTGAGATCGAAGTCACGCTCGGTTTCGCCGGGGAAGCCGACGATGAAGTCAGACGTGAGTGAGAGATCCGGACGTTCGGCGCGAAGGCGTCGCACGATGGACTTGTATTCCAGCGCCGTGTAGCCGCGCTTCATCGCAGCGAGCACGCGATCGGACCCCGATTGCACCGGGAGGTGAAGGTGCGATACGAGCTTGTCGAGGCGACCATACAATCCTATCAGCCGATCCGTCATCTCCTTGGGGTGCGAGGTGGTGTAGCGGATGCGTTCGACACCGGAGATCTCCGCAACCGTCTCCAGGAGCGTCGCGAAGTCGACGGTTTCGCGTGCGCCCGCCGTACCGGTGGCTCCCAGAGAACCACGGTAGGCGTTGACGTTTTGCCCGAGCAGCGTGATCTCCTTCACGCCCTGATCCGCCAGGTCGGCGATTTCGGTGAGCACGTCGTCGAAGCCGCGTGAAACTTCCTCGCCGCGCGTATACGGCACGACGCAGAACGAGCAGTATTTGCTGCAGCCCTCCATGATCGAGACGAACGCGCTTGCACGATCGACCCGGGGGGGAGGCAGGTGATCGAACTTCTCCACCTCGGGAAAGCTGATGTCGACTTGCGGCAGGCCCGTGCGACGACGCTCTGCGATGAGTTGCGGCAGCCGATGCAGCGTCTGCGGGCCGAACACCACGTCGACATACGGCGCGCGGCGAATGATCGCGTCACCTTCCTGGCTCGCGACGCAACCTCCGACGCCGATGATGAGATCGGGCCGCTCGGTCTTGAGGGCGCGCACGCGGCCGAGATCATGGAAGACGCGCTCCTGCGCTTTCTCGCGCACGGAGCAGGTGTTGAACAGGATGACGTCGGCGCCCTCGGGCGCGTCCGTCAGCGACAGTCCGTTGGACGCACCGAGCACCTCGGCCATCTTCGCCGAGTCATACTCGTTCATCTGGCACCCGAAGGTGCGGATGTAAAGCTTGCGGTTCACGGAGACCATCGCTGGCTGGGGCAGTCAGACGACGTAAAACAGGGGTAAGTTAGTGTACGCCTTCGTTTTGATTCCGTCTGTCGGTCTTCCGGACGACTGATCGGTCAATGTGCCCGATTGTCGGCGCGTGGCGGCATCAACAGCGACGCAACGTGGAACGACCCTGAGGCGACCCGGTCCATAAGGCCATGATGCGCACTCGAATCTCGTGAGCAAGGCGTTCACCAGGGAAGACGACGAATCGCTCGAGGAAGAAGAGATCGAGCAGGCCTTGCCGTTGCCCAGCGGTACGCGCAACTACATGACGCCACCGACGTTCACGCGCCTCAAGGCGGAGCTCGAGCAGCTCGTGCAAAAGGAGCGCCCCGAGCTCGTGGCGACTATCGCATGGGCGGCGTCGAATGGCGACCGCTCGGAGAACGCCGATTACATCTATGGCAAGCGCCGGCTGCGGGCAATCGATTCGCGCATCCGTTTCCTGATTCGTCGCCTGGATCGCGCCGAGGTGGTGGATCCTCTCTCGCCGCGCGACGATGCGGATGCCGATCGCGTCTTCTTCGGGGCTACCGTGACTGTCGCCGATGCACGCGGCGCGCAGCGGACCGTCAGCATCGTCGGGGTGGACGAGATCGATACCGCGCGCGGGTACATCAGCTGGGTATCTCCCATGGCGCGCGCGCTACTCAAGGCCCGCGAGGGCGAAGCCGTGGTGCTGCGCAGCCCCGGAGGCGTCGAGGAGCTCGAGATCGTTGCAGTGAAGTACATGCCGCTTGGCGTGTAGCTGGCCGAGCGCAGGCTCGACAACGCGAGTTCGCGGTGAGCCCGGGCGCATGACGTCGTAGCGATCCACGGGTGCCGCCTGCAGGCCGCGTGTCGTGCGCCATGAGGCCAGGCGGCGATGATGTTTAGCGATGGTTGACGTCGCGCTCGGCGAGAACCTATAGTCCCTTGATGGCTTCTCTCTTTCCTGAAACCGAAGGCGCGTCGTCGCGCGCCCAGACCGAGCTCGAGCAACTCGAAACGAAGCTCATGTCGCTCATCGGCCATGCGCGGGCATTGCGGGCCGCCAACGAGGCACTGCGCCGCGACCTCGAATCGACTCAGGTGCGAAACCGCGCGTTGTCCGATCGCGTGGTCGAGGCGAGGGCGCGCATCGATGCTCTGGTGGCGAAGCTGCCTGAGGTTGCGCAGTGAGCGTGCGCTCGCCGGCCGGCCCGGGTAACCCGACGGATGCTGCAGTGACGCTCGACGTCTCCGTGCTCGGCCGCGAGTACAAGGTCGCATGCGCGGAACACGAGCGCGCGGAGCTGGTCGAAGCGGTACGGTTCCTGGACCAGCGCATGCGCCAGATCCGCGATTCCGGAAAAGTAACCGGCGTGGAGCGCATCGCCGTGATGGCCGCGCTCAACATTGCCAACGAGCTCCTCCGTGCGCAACGTGGCAGCGCCGCGCAGTCGAGTGGTGGCTACGATGGCGCGGCAGCGCAGCGTAAGATCGAAGCCATGCGCTCGGCCATCGATCAGGTGCTTGATGGCGCCTGACGGTTTGCGCTTGCGGCCATGCTTTCGTTTTGATCTGATGCAGTCACTTTCAACGTTCCCTGCGGTGCTCGAGTCGTCCATACACTCTTTGAACCAATGCTAAGTTAGCGCGGTTGCCGAGCCATTTTCGGACTGGTGTGCGCTCCCATGCGGAAGCGCCTGAAGGTCCTGGCAGGCGACCACTCTTGAACCTCGGTTCAAGATGACGGACGGCACGGCACAGGCGGGGAACACCCTATCGCGCAGGCACTGCGCACTCCATTTCGGCGATTGCACGCCGGATTGGCCCGGGATGCGGAAGCGCGGCGTTTGACGCGCGCGCAGACTCGGATCAAAGTAGCGATCACGCGGACGCTGCGTCACGAGCACTCAAAACTTCGCTCCGCGATCCCAGACAGGCGCGGCGCTCCTCTCGAGGGCGCCGCGTTTTCTCGAGCGCCGCAACCGATGGCTTTCTGGCTGATGAAATCGGAGCCCGACGAGTTCTCGATCGACGATCTCGCTGCGGCAGGCACGACTCCGTGGTTCGGCGTACGCAACTACCAGGCGCGCAATTTCATGCGCACCGCGATGCGCCCGGGTGAACAGGCATTCTTCTACCATTCGAGCTGCCCGGAACCGGGGATCGCCGGTATCTGCGAGATCTCGTCACCCGCGTATCCCGACGCCTCGCAATTCGACCCGAAGAGCCCCTATTACGACCCTGCCTCGCGCCCGGAGTCGCCGCGCTGGATGAACGTCGATGTGCGCTTCGTCGCGAAGACGCGACTCGTCGGCCTGCCCGAGCTTCGCGCCGATCCGCGCCTTGCAGGCATGCGAACGTTGCGCAAGGGCAATCGCCTGTCGATCACGCCGGTCGAAGCTACGGAGTGGCGCGCGGTCCTCGACCTCATGGATCACCCGCCGCCCTGACGGGATCCAACCGAGCCGGAGCGGGCCGGATCGATGCGCGTGAAGCGCTCGATGAGGGCGGCACCCTGGTTCATCAAGAATTCCCTGAAGGCCTGAGCCACCGGCGGCAGCCGCTTGTTCCGGCGGTGTACGAGATACCAGTTGAGCATCAAGGGGAAACCCTGCACGTCGAGCACCGTGAGGTTCTTCAGCTGCAGCTCGAGGCTGACGGTATGGGCAGAGAGGAAGCTCAGCCCCATCCCTGCGATGACCGCCTGCTTGATCGTTTCCGCGCTGCGCAGCTCCATCGCCACGTCGAGCTTCGCCAGTGAGCCTCCGAATGCCTCGCCCATCGAGTTCCAGGTGTCCGAGCCCTTTTCGCGCACCACGAAAGGTTCGCGCAGGATCGCGTCCAACCTGATGCGCCGGCGTTTCGCCAGCGGATGATCGGGCGCTGCGACGATCACGTAGGGATGCGGTGCGAAGGCTTCATTGACGGTGTCGAGGTCGAGCGGCGGGCGCACCATGACTGCGAGGTCCGTCCGGTTCTCGGCGAGCTCGCGCAGCAGCTGCTCGCGGTTGTGAACCTGGAGGTTGAGCAGCACGCCCGGGTGCTCGCGCGTGAATTCGGCGAGCAGCCGGGGGAAAAAGTAATCACCGGCGCTGATCACCGCGACATTGAGCCGGCCTCCTGCGACACCCTTGAGCTCGGCCATCGCGGCTTCGACGTCGTGAAACTGCTGGATGATCGCGTGGCTGTAGCGCAGCATCTCGACGCCCGCCGGGGTGAGATACACCTTCTTGCCGAGTTGCTCGAAGAGCGGCAGGCCAGCGTGCTGCTCGAGCTGCTTCACCTGGGCGGATACCGCCGGCTGGGTCAGGTGAAGCTCCTCCGCCGCGCGCGAAAAGCTGAGACGCCGTGCGACGGCCTCGAACACTTTGAGCTGGCGAAGCGTGGCGTTCTTGATGGGCGACTCCGATGCCGTCGGTTCGGGCGCATGGTAGCCCAGCCTCCGTGCGGTGCTGCATCGCTCCCGACGAACATGTTGCGCTTGGCCCTGCGGCCGGTGCATCTGATCTATCATAGAAAAAAGAGCGCGGCTCACGCTCCCCGGCAGCCCCTGACAATTTGGAGGAAAGCATGGCAACTGATTTGGCCCCGCAACGATCGTTCCTCGCTTCGCCGTGGGTGCAACTCATCATCGGCGTCGTTTGCATGGTGATGATCGCCAACCTGCAGTACGGCTGGACGTTCTTCGTTCCTGACATCCAGAAGAAATTCGGCTGGGACCGCTCGGCGATCCAGATCGCCTTCACCCTGTTCGTGCTGTTCGAGACCTGGCTCGTGCCCATCGAAGGCTGGTTCGTTGACAAGTACGGCCCGCGCCTCGTGGTGCTCGTGGGCGGCGTGCTCTGCGGCATCGGCTGGGTGATGAACTCGATGGCGACGACGCTTGGAATGTTCTATGCGGCGCAAATCATGGCCGGCATCGGCGCGGGTGGGGTCTACGGCACGTGCATCGGCAATGCCCTCAAATGGTTTCCGGGTCGCCGCGGCCTCGCCGCCGGCATCACGGCGGCGGGATTCGGGGCAGGCTCTGCGCTGACCGTGATCCCGATTCAGTCGATGATCAAGAACAGCGGATTCCAGGCAACCTTCTTCAACTTCGGGATAGGCCAGGGGGTCATCATCTGCATCCTGGCTTTCTTCATGTTCGCACCGAAGAGTGGCGAGGCGCAGGCGGGTGTCGCGGGCAGCAACATCGCCCAGACCAAGCGGCAGTTCGCACCCAGCGAGATCATCGGGCCGGCTTCCTTCTGGATCACGGGGGCGGTCATCGCACTCATCGGCGGGCTCGTCATGTGGTTCATGGGGGCGCAGTTCTACATCCCTCTCGCGCTCGCGGCACTGATCTTCGCGTATGGCGGCTGGATCGTCGCCAGCAAGGGTCAGCCGATCTTCCTGCTCATGTACTTCATGTTCGTGATCGTCGGCGCCGGGGGGCTGATCGTCACGGCCAATCTCGCTCCCATCGCGCAGGACCTCAAGGTCGCCAATGTTTCGGTGACCCTCGCCGGGCTGACCATGACGGCACTCACGTTCGCAGCGACCCTCGACCGCATCCTGAATGGCCTCACGCGACCGTTCTTCGGCTGGGTCTCGGATCAGATCGGCCGTGAGAACACGATGTTCATCGCCTTCTTCCTCGAAGGCCTGGGCATCTACGCGCTCTACAGGCTCGGCGCCGATCCGGTTTGGTTCGTGATCCTCAGCGGGTTCGTGTTCTTTGCCTGGGGCGAGATCTACAGCCTCTTCCCGTCCACCTGCACGGATACGTTCGGTTCCAAGTTCGCGACCACCAATGCCGGGCTCCTCTACACGGCCAAAGGAACCGCCGCATTGCTCGTCCCTTACTCCAACTCCATTCAGAAGGCGACGGGGAGCTGGGACATCGTGTTCATCATCGCGGCGGGCGCGAACATTCTCGCGGCTCTGCTGGCGATCGGTGTACTCAAGGGCTGGCGGCGCAAGGTCATTGCGGCGAGCGACACGCCCGTGACCAACCCGGGCGGCAGCGGGGCATTTGCCGCGGCGGCTCAGCCGACCCGGCGCTGACGGTCGCGGCGGAATTGCAACGCATCGAGCACGCGGGGCGGGGGGGCGATGGAGCAGCGGCGCTGCGCCGTGCTTCGTAACAGTTAGCCTGGAGCCGCGCGCCTTGCAAGGGCATTGACGCACGCGCCGCACGCGCTTCATTGGCGTGCGGCGGTTTCGTGAGTTCGCCGCGCTGTCCAAGTCCGGATCAACCGAACCCAGGTCATGCAAGAGCTCGCGAATCTGCTCGCGTGGCCCCATCTTCCGGCGGTGATCGCCATCGTGATCTTCGCTGGCGTCGCACACGGCGTGATGGGATTCGGTTTTCCCGTGTTCTCGACTCCGATGGTGGCGCTGCTCGCCGATGTCCAGGCAGCGGTTCTGGCGACGCTGTTCCCGAATCTCGCGGTGAATCTCGTCAGCACGCTACGCGGTGGCGACTGGCGCGAGAGCATCGGCAAATACTGGCCTGTTGCCGTCTACGTGCTGATCGGCACGGTCATCGGCACACGCATCCTGCTCTACGCACGCCCTGGCCCGATCAAGCTGTTGCTCGCCGCAATGATCGTGGTGTACCTCGAGCAAAAGCGCTTCCGGGCGCTCGACTGGTCGTGGCTCAAGGCCTATCCGCGCGCGTCCGCCGCGATCTTCGGGCTCACCGGTGGAGTGCTCTCAGGGTCGGTGAACGTTGCCGTGCCTCCGCTCGTCATCTATTTCATGGCGCTGGAGTTGCCTGCCGTGGCGATGACGCAGATCCTCAACCTGTGCTTTCTGGTCGGCCGCGCGACGCAGGCCGTGGCCTTCGGCATCTCAGGGCGAGTCGGAGTCGATACGCTGCTGGCGACCCTTCCACTCACCATCGTGTCGCTAATCGCGCTCGCCGGGGGTATGGCGCTCCAGCGACGCATCCCGCCCGACACCTACAACGCGCTGCTGCGGAAAATCCTCTGGGCCATGGCCGTCCTGCTCGCCGTACAGAGCCTGTGGTCCATGTTGCTATAAGCCGCAACTTATGGTGACCATCGAAAGCTTTGACTGTTTTTTATGGGACTCCGGGTCTAAGCTCCTGGCCATTCGCGGTGTCCGTGCCGCGGCCGACCATCGGGGCAGAGGACATGAAGGCGAGACACGTAGCGACGAGCGTGGTGGAGACAGAAGCCGATGCAGTTGAGCGGGACGCGTTCAACGCTGCCTTTCGCGAGATCGGCCTGCGCTGGCATTGGGATGCAGGGACCTTTCGCGAGCTGAAGCATCTCGCGGCCGATGAGTCGCGCATCCATGCTTACGTCGAGTCGCGTTGTCCGCATCTTCTCAAGGCTTATGACGTGGCATTCCTCGCTGACGCCGTTCGGGCGGTCAAGGCGGAAAAGCTCGATGCGTTCGCTTACGGGCGCTCCAGGCGTTATGCCGATTGCGCGGATTTCGCAACGGCACAGATGGGATTCTGAAACCCCCGCAACCGCACTGCATGCGGTGTGCACGTCGCCAGGCCTCGAGCGCTGGCCGCATTCGCTTCAGCCGCATTGCGTACTCCGAACCGGCCCGGCGCGCACGCCGGTAAAGCCAAGGCGCGCTAGATCTTGCCCTGCTGGCGCAGTCGGCTGAGGGTCTCGGCCGACAGGTTGAGGTGCGCGGCAAGCTCCTTCTGCGGCAAGCGATCGGTGAGCTCCGGGTGCTTGCGCATGAACCGATGCACCCGCCCGGGCGCGTCGAGGAGATGCAGCGTGATCGTGTGCGCCATGATTTCGCTCATGAGGTGCATCACCTCGTACTCGAACACCGCCTTGATCGCGGGATGACTGTCGAGGAAAGCCGCCCAGTCGGGCAGCGGCAGCTTCACCACGCGCGCTTTCTGCACGGTGAGGATGCTGTAAGGCGCCGGCGTTTTCAGCCGCCATGCGGCATAGCTCGTCTCGAGCCCGCCCGCGTCGGTGAAGCGGAGGATCATCTCGCGGCCCTGAGGACTCGTGACCACCCGCTTCAGTATCCCCTGCAGCACGAAGTACTGCGACATGTCGACATCGCCCTGTCGCAGCAGGATCTCCCCCTTCCCGCAGTCGAGCAGCACCATGTATGTCTCGAGCTCGGCGAGCTCTGCCGGCGCGAGATGCTGCAGCACAGCATTGGCCGTGAGCGCGGCGCCGATCGCTTCGAGTTCGGGGTGCGCGGACAGTGTTGAGCTTCTGGCGATGGGGCTCGCTCCTCGAGGCGCTCACGCAAATTGACCCGGGTCAATGACCGCGCACCAACGCCTACTATACGATGCGGGCCTTGCCCGGGCCCGCGTTCCGCTCGCGAGACGTTCGGTACGAAACGCGCCGGCGATCCGCAGGTCCAACGTAGCGCGTCTTTTCGGCGGCCGCACGCGGACCCGCGTTGCCCGGCTGCCGATTTGACACCCTCTCGATTCACCAGAAGATCACCCAACGTGACAAGGCGCGCCTTCGGCCGCCGTCCCATTCGCATCCAGGAGAAGATAGATGAAGGCACTGGCGGGCGTACGCATTCTCGACATGACCCATGTTCAGGCCGGCCCCACCGCGTCGCAGCTGATGGCGTGGATGGGGGCCGACGTCATCAAGTTCGAGAATCCCATCGGTGACGCCACGCGAGGTCAACTGCGCGATGTGCCGAACGCCGACAGTCTCTATTTCACGATGTTGAACTGCAACAAACGTTCGATCACCGTGAACATGAAGAACGCCGAAGGCAAGAAGGTGTTCGTCGAGCTGCTCAAGAAATGCGACATCGTGATGGAGAATTTCGGTCCCGGCGTGCTGGACCGCTTCGGCTTCACGTGGGAAAAGATTCACGAGATCAACCCGCGCGTGATCATGGGCTCCATCAAGGGCTTCGGATCTTCAGGACCGTATTCGGATTTCAAGGCCTACGAGAATGTCGCGCAGGCGATGGGCGGCTCGATGAGCACCACGGGGACCCCCGATGGCCAGCCTTTCGTCACGGGCGCGCAGATCGGCGATTCCGGCACCGGCTTGCACCTTGTCATCGGACTCCTCGCGGCGCTGCAGCAGCGACACACGTCGGGCCAGGGCCAGTACGTCGAGGTCGCGATGATGGACGCGGTCATGAACCTCTGCCGCGTGAAGTTTCGCGATCACCAGCGCCTGTTCCGCGGACCGTTGCCGGAGTACTCGGTGGGCACGCACCAGGGCATGGGGGCCGTACCCCGCGCAGGCAACGATTCCGGCGGCGGCCAACTCGGCAACGCAATCCGTTGCAAGCCGGGCGGCAGCAACGACTTCATCTACATAGTCGTTCAGGAAGCGGTGTGGAAGGATCTCGGCAAGCGCATCGGCGAGGAGCTCGGCCTGCCCGATCTCGTCAACGACGCGCGCTTCGCAACGATCAACGAGCGGCGTAACCACCAGAAGGACATGTGGGAGCTGATCGGCGAGTTCGCCTTGCACTATACGAAGCGCGAGTTCATGGCCATCCTGAATGAGCTCGACGTGCCGTGCGGGCCGATCATGTCGACCGAGGACCTGTTCCAGGATGAGCACGTGCTCGGGCGGGAGATGGTGGTCGAGCTCGACCATCCGCAACGCGGCAACTGGTTCAACGTCGGCATGCCGATCAAGCTGTCCGATTCGCCAGCCGAGATCAAGCGCTCGCCCACGCTCGGCGAGCATACCGACGAGATCCTGCGCGAGGTGCTCGCGATGCCCGATGCCGAGATCGCGCGCATGCGCGAGGCCGGGGCGTTCTCGAAGGACGTCAAGAAGGTGTCCACCTGATCGCGCGAGACCCCAACGATCCGGCTCCAACCAGGAGCGCCGCGTGCGCGAGAGCAGAGCGGCGCCTTGTCGTCCTCGCGTAGACACTGCACGCCGCAGTTGAACGCGAGAGCTGAATAGCGAGACTCAAATGCGCAATTCCAATCACGGCATCATTCCGATCGCGCAGACCGGGCGCCGCCAGGGGCCGAAGGTACGCGCGACCGCCAAGGGCCGGGTCGTCGACCAGGACGTGCTCGCGGAGGTGCGTGCATTGCTCGGCGAAGCCTCGCGCGACCGCGATCTCCTGATCGAGCACCTGCATGTGCTGCAGGATCACTACGGCTACCTGCCTGCATCGCACCTCGTGGCGCTCGCGGCCGAAATGAAGCTTCCGATGACCGAGGTGTATGAGGTCGCGACCTTCTATCATCATTTCGACGTGGTCAAGGAAGGCGAGAAGGCGCCGCCCAAGGTGACCGTGCGCGTGTGCGACTCGCTGTCCTGTGCGCTTGCCGGGTCGAAGAGCCTGCTCGAGATCCTGCCGCGCGCGCTGGGCGACGACGTCCGCGTCCTGCCGGCGCCGTGTGTCGGACGTTGCCACTCCGCACCGGTGGTGATGGTTGGGCAGAACCCCCTCGACAACGCCACGCGCGAGACCGTTCTAGCAGCGGTTCAGGGACACGAGGTGCGCGCAAACGTCGCACCGTACGTTGATTACGCACGCTACCGTGCAGAAGGCGGCTACCGCACGTTGCTCGCGTGTGTATCAGGCGCGATCACGATCGATCGCGTGCTGGGGACGATGGAAGACTCCGGTCTGCGCGGGCTCGGGGGCGCCGGATTTCCTGCAGGGCGCAAATGGCGCATTGTCCGCGGCGAACCTGCACCCCGGGTGATGGCCGTCAACATCGACGAGGGCGAGCCTGGCACCTTCAAGGATCGCTATTACCTCGAGCGCGATCCGCACCGCTTCATCGAAGGCATGCTGATCGCTGCGTGGGCAGTGGATATTGCCGACATTTACATTTACCTGCGCGACGAGTACGCAGCGTGCCGGCAGATGCTCGACGCTGAGCTTGCGGCGCTCGTCGCCGATCCGCCGTGCCCGCTGCCCACGATTCATCTTCGCCGCGGTGCCGGCGCCTACATCTGCGGCGAAGAGTCCGCGATGATCGAATCCATCGAAGGCAAGCGCGGCATGCCGCGGCTTCGGCCTCCCTACGTTGCCCAGACGGGACTCTTTGGCCGGCCGACGCTCGAGCACAACATGGAGACGCTTTTCTGGGTGCGCGACATCCTCGAAAAAGGTGCTCCGTGGTTCGCCGATCAAGGGGTGAACGGGCGCAAGGGACTGCGGTCCTTCTCGGTGTCCGGCCGCGTACAGCGTGCAGGGGTCCATCTCGCACCGGCCGGTATCACCCTGCAGCAGCTCGTGGATGATTATTGCGGCGGCATGCTGCCGGGCCACGAGCTCTATGCCTACCTGCCGGGCGGCGCATCCGGCGGCATTCTGCCGGCCAGCATGGCCGACATTCCGCTCGATTTCGACACCCTCAACGTGCACGGGTGCTTCATCGGATCGGCGGCGGTGATGGTGCTGTCGCAGCACGATCGCGCGCGCGACGCCGCGCTCAACGTGATGGAGTTTTTCGCCGCCGAATCCTGCGGCAAGTGCACGCCCTGCCGGGTCGGCACGCAAAAGGCCGTGAAGCTTCTGGCGGCACCCGCATGGGACCAGGATCTGCTCGAAGAGCTGTCAGCGGCGATGGCCGATGCCTCGATCTGCGGCCTCGGGCAGGCCGCCCCCAACCCGATCCGCTGCGTGATCAAGTATTTCCCGCACGAGATCCAGGAATCGATATGAACGACATGTCCGACATTGCAGCGACGGTGGTTCCGTTCACCCTCAATGGCCAGCCGGTGAGCGCGACCGCGGGCGAGACGATCATCCAGACCGCCAAGCGCCACGGGATCGACATCCCCCATCTGTGCTACGCCGAGAACATGCGGCCGGATGGCAATTGCCGCGCGTGCATGGTCGAGATCGAGGGCGAGCGCGTGCTCGCGGCATCGTGCTGCCGGGTGGCCAAGGAAGGCATGACCGTGTCGTCCGTCTCGGCACGCGCGCTGCACTCACAGAGGATGGTGCTCGAGCTCCTGCAATCCGACATGCCTCCGCACGAGTACCGGAGCGACTCCGAACTGCAGCATTACGTGCGCGAGCTGGGGATTGCCAAGCCTCGGTTCGAGGCACGCATGTCGCGCGATGCCGACCTTTCGCATCCGGCGATGGCGGTGAATCTCGATGCGTGCATCCAGTGCACGCGATGCGTGCGCGCGTGCCGCGAGGTGCAGGTCAATGACGTGATCGGCTTTGCCTACCGCGGCAACGATTCATTGCCGGTGTTCGATCTCGATGATCCGATGGGTGCGAGCACGTGCGTCGCGTGCGGCGAATGCGTGCAGGCATGTCCCACGGGCGCGCTGATGCCGGCCCGTGACGCCGGTCTCGTCGAGGCGGACAAGGTGGTCGATTCCGTTTGTCCGTATTGCGGCGTCGGTTGCCAGCTCACTTATTACGTCAAGGACAACACGATCGTGCGGGTGCAGGGTCGCGATGGTCCGGCCAATCACGGACGTCTGTGCGTCAAGGGCCGCTACGGCTTCGATTACGTGCATCACAAGCAGCGCCTGACCGTGCCGCTCGTGCGCCGCGACGACGCTCCCAAGTCTGCCGACTTCACGATGGATCCTGAAGACGTCGCCGAAATCTTCCGTGAAGCCACATGGGAGGAGGCCCTCGAGCGCGCGGGTGGAACGCTGCGCAACCTGCGCGACACGCACGGCCCCGGATCGCTTTCGGGCTTCGGCTCCGCCAAGGGCAGCAACGAGGAGGCGTATCTCTTCCAGAAGCTCGTGCGCACCGGCTTTCGCAACAACAACGTCGATCACTGCACGCGGCTTTGTCACGCATCGAGTGTCGCGGCGCTGATGGAAGGCATCGGCTCCGGTGCCGTATCGAATCCGGTGATGGACGTGCTCCAGGCCGAGGTGGTTCTGCTGATCGGCGCCAACCCGATCGTCAATCATCCGGTGGCCGCCACCTGGATCAAGAATGCGACCAAGAAGGGCACCAAGCTCATCGTCGCCGATCCCCGCCGGTCGGACCTGTCGCGCCATGCGACGCACTTCCTGCAGTTCAAGGCCGACAGCGACGTCGCACTCCTGAACGCGCTGATGCACACGATCGTCACCGAGGGTCTCGTCGATCAGAAATTCATCGCTGAGCGCACCAATGGATTTGCCGAGCTCGCGAAGAACGTCGAGGGTTACAGTGCCGAGGCCATGGCGCCGATCTGCGGCGTGCCCGCCGAAACGATCAGGGAAGTCGCGCGCCTGTACGCAACCTCGCGTGCCTCGATGATCCTGTGGGGTATGGGCATATCACAGCACGTGCACGGCACCGACAACGCGCGCTGCCTGATCGCGCTGTCGATGATCACCGGCCAGATCGGTCGACCCGGAACCGGGCTCCATCCGCTGCGCGGGCAGAACAACGTGCAAGGGGCTTCTGACTCGGGGCTCATCCCCATGGTGTTCCCGGACTATCAGCGCGTCGACGACGTGGAGGCGCGAACACACTTCGAAAAGCTCTGGAACACCACGCTCGATCCGCGGCCTGGGCTTACGGTCGTCGAGATCATGGACGAGGTGCATGCGGGAAACATCCGCGGCATGTACATCATGGGCGAGAACCCCGCGATGTCGGATCCGGACGTGCACCATGCGCGCGGCGCACTCGCCAAGCTCGAGTGCCTCGTGGTGCAGGACATCTTTCTCACCGAGACCGCATACCTCGCCGACGTCGTGCTGCCGGCGACTGCATTCCCGGAAAAGACCGGCACCTTCACCAACACCGATCGCACGGTCCAGCTCGGGCGCAAGGCGCTCGATGCGCCAGGCGATGCCAAACCGGATCTCTGGATCATCCAGGAGCTGGCTCACCGCCTCGGGCTGGACTGGAACTATCAGCATCCGAGCGAGGTGTTCAACGAGATGCGCAAGGCGATGCCTTCGATCGCGGGCATCACATGGGAGCGTCTCGAGTCGGACTCGGCCGTCACGTATCCCTGCGTGAACGAGGGAGACCCGGGCGAACCGGTCGTGTTCACCGAGGAGTTTCCGACGCCCTCGCACCGCGCGCGGCTCGTGCCGGCGGATCTGATTCCGGCGAACGAGCGGCCCGATGCGGAGTATCCGATGGTGTTGATCACCGGACGCCAGCTCGAGCACTGGCACACGGGAAGCATGACGCGTCGCGCCGCGGTGCTCGATGCCATCGAGCCCGAGCCGGTCGCGTCGCTCAATCCCGGCGACCTGCGGCAGATGGGCATCAATCCCGGTGACGTGGTGACCGTCGAGTCGCGGCGCGGTCGGATCTCGCTCTACGCCCGCTCAGAGGAAGGCACACCCGAAGGCGCCGTGTTCATTCCGTTCTGCTATTACGAAGCGGCGGCGAACATGCTCACCAATCCGGCGCTCGACCCTGTCGGAAAGATTCCGGAGTTCAAGTACTGCGCGATTCGCGTGTGGCCAGGAGGCGAAGTGGGCGCGCACAAGAGTTTTGGAGGCGGGCAGGTGCTGCCCGAGGCGCAGACGGCCTAACTCGCAACCAGCGCGCTTCACCCGAAGCTAGCGCGAGCATTCATCACGCAAACGGAGCACGTTTATGGCGGACGACAAGATGCAATCGAAAGGCACGACGCAGGACAAGGACGCGGTGCGGCGGATCCTGGACAAGGTCAAGACCGAAGGACGCACGTCACTGACAGCCCCCGAGGGGAAGCTCGTATGTGACGCTTATGGCATTCCGGTGCCGCGCGAGGGTGTGGCCACGAGCCGCGCCGAAGCCGCGCAGCTCGCGAGTGGCATGGGGTTTCCAGTCGTGCTCAAGATTGTCTCCCCCGAGATCCTGCACAAGACCGAGGCCGGCGGCGTGCTGGTCGGCGTCAAGTCGGCGCAGGAAGTCGAGCAGGGCTTCGACACCATCATGGCCAACGCAAGGAAGTACGATGCCAAGGCCAATCTGCTCGGGGTGCAGGTTCAGCAGATGTTGAAGGGCGGTCAGGAGGTCATCGTCGGTGCGGTCACCGATCCCTCTTTCGGCAAGCTCGTGGCGTTCGGCCTTGGCGGCATTCTCGTCGAAGTGCTGAAGGACATCACGTTCCGGCTTGCACCCGCCACGCGCGAGGATGCGCTGTCGATGCTCGACGGCGTGCAGGCGGCGGAGATGCTCAAGGGTGTGCGCGGAAGCGATCCGGTGCACCGCGAAGCGCTCGCCGGGCTGATCGTGGGCGTGTCGCAACTCATCTCCGATTTTCCGGAGATCTCCGAGATGGACCTGAATCCGGTATTCGCCACCAAGGACGGCGCCATCGCTGCCGACGTGCGCATCGTGGTCGACTGGAATCCGGAACCCGCACGCTACCGTCCCAGTCACGACGACATCGTTCGCGACATGAACCGCATCATGCGGCCGGACGCCGTGGCAGTGATCGGCGCGTCCAACGAGGCCGGCAAGATCGGCAACTCGGTCATGAAGAACCTGATCAATGGCGGGTATCAGGGACAGATCTATCCGATCCATCCCTCCGCGCCGGAGATCATGGGCCGCCAGGCTTACAAGAGCGTGAAGGACGTGCCCGGTGACATCGACGTAGCCGTGTTCGCGATCCCCGCGAAGTTCGTGGCCGGCGCATTGATCGAAGTCGGCGAAAAGAAGATTGCGGGCGCGGTGCTGATCCCCTCCGGATTCGCCGAGACGGGCAACGTGGAAGGTCAGAAGGAGATCCAGGAGATCGGACGCAAGTACGGCGTTCGCCTCATGGGCCCGAACATCTACGGCTTCTATTACACGTGGAAGAACCTGTGCGCCACGTTCTGCACCGCGTACGACGTGAAGGGACACGCGGCCCTGTCCTCGCAGTCGGGCGGCATCGGAATGGCGATCATCGGATTCTCGCGCTCGGCCAAGATGGGCGTGTCGGCCATCGTGGGTCTTGGCAACAAGGCGGATATCGATGAGGACGACCTGCTCACGTTTTTTGAGCAGGACGATAACACGCACATCATCGCGCAGCATTGCGAGGACCTGAAGGACGGCCGGGCATTCGCTGAAGTCGCGAAGCGCGTGTCGAAGAAGAAACCGGTGGTCATGCTGAAGGCCGGCCGCACGAGCATGGGCGCGCGCGCCGCGGCTTCGCACACCGGCGCCCTTGCCGGCAACGACAAGATCTACGAGGACGTGCTCAAGCAATCCGGTGTCATCCGCGCGCGGTCCTTGCGCGACATGCTCGAATACGCGCGTGCGATCCCGGTGCTGCCAACGCCCAAGGGTGAGAACGTCGTGATCATCACCGGGGCAGGCGGCTCGGGCGTGCTGCTGTCGGACGCATGCGTCGACAACAACCTGCAATTGATGACGATGCCGGCGGACCTCGATGCCGCATTCAAGAAGTTCATTCCACCTTTCGGCGCTTCGGGCAACCCCGTCGACATCACCGGCGGCGAGCCGCCGAAGACTTACCAGAACACGATCCGTCTCGGGCTCGAGGACGACCGCATTCACGCGCTGATTCTCGGCTACTGGCACACGATCGTCACGCCGCCGATGGTCTTCGCGAAACTCGTTGCCGAAGTGGTGGAGGAGTTCCGCGCGAAGGGAATTTCGAAGCCCATCGTCGCTTCGCTAGCGGGGGACGTCGAGGTCGAAGAAGCCGCCGAGTACCTGTTCGACCACGGCGTGCCGGCGTACGCCTACACGACGGAGATGCCGGTGAATGTCCTGGGCGCCAAGTACAAGTGGGCACGCGGCGCCGGATTGATTGGCCAGGGCAACAAGTAGGCGATGCGATTGCAGTAGTCGCGCGCCGATTCGGATTCAATCGCAAGGACCCACGCCGTTCAGCGCGTGAACCTTGCGCCAAGTCGAGGAGCATTCAATGGACAGCGCAACCGTAACGCGCAACGAGCCGGCACCCGCCGGCATGCAGGCGACGCAGGACGTAGCACCCGGCAGTCAGGTGGCTGCCGAGGCACCCGCCCAGGAGATCGATGGCTTCACCCTCGTCATCGAAGCCCTGAAGCTCAACGGCATCGACACGATCTTCGGCCTTCCGGGCATTCCGATTACCGATCTCACGCGCAAGATGCAGGCTGCGGGACTGCGTGTGATCTCGTTCCGCCACGAGCAGAACGCCGGGTACGCGGCATCGATCGCCGGCTTCATGACGCAGAAGCCCGGTATCTGTCTCACGGTGTCCGCGCCGGGGTTTCTCAACGGCTTGACTGCGCTCGCCCACGCGACCACCAACTGCTTCCCGATGATCCTGATCAGCGGCTCGTCCGAGCGCGAGATCGTGGACCTGCAGCAGGGCGACTATGAGGAGATGGATCAGCTCGCCATTGCCAAGCCGCTCTGCAAGGCGGCATTCCGGGTGCTGCATGCCGAAGACGTCGGCGTCGGCGTGGCGCGCGCGATTCGCGCCGCGCTGTCGGGGCGCCCCGGAGGTGTGTATCTCGATCTCCCCGCGAAGCTCTTCCCGCAGGCGATCGACGCGGAGCTCGGCAGGAAGACGCTCATCAAGGTCGTCGACCCCGCGCCGCGCCAGATCCCCGCGCAGGAGTCGGTGCAGCGTGCGGTCGATCTCCTGAAGACCGCCAAGAAGCCACTGATCATCCTCGGCAAGGGCGCAGCCTACGCACAGGCCGACGACGACATCCGCGCACTGATCGAGCGCACCGGCATTCCCTATCTGCCGATGTCGATGGCCAAGGGCCTGCTCCCCGACACCCACGAGCAATCGGCGTCCGCCGCACGCTCGTTCGTACTGCCGGAAGCGGACGTCGTGATGCTGATCGGCGCCCGTCTCAACTGGCTGCTCTCGCAGGGCAAGGGCAAGACCTGGGGCGCAAAGAGTGCAAAGGATTGGCCGAACAAGAAATTCATTCAGATCGATATTTCGCCCATCGAGGCGGACAGTAACGTGCGCATCGACGCGCCGATCGTCGGTGACATCGGCTCCTGTGTCGCCGCGCTGCTGCAAAGCGTCGGCACCGGCTGGCCGAAGGCGCCCGCTGAATGGGTGAATGCGATCACCGAGCGCAGGGAGAAGAACGTCGCCAAGATGGCGGAGACGCTCGCCAAGAACCCCACGCCGATGAACTACCACAGCGCACTGAACGTCGTGCGCGACATCGTGAAGGCCAATCCCGACGCGTACCTCGTCAACGAGGGCGCGAATGCACTCGACTTCACGCGCAGCATCGTCGACATGTACAAGCCGCGCAAGCGCATCGACGTGGGCACGTGGGGCATCATGGGCATCGGCATGGGCTACTCCGTGGCCGCTGCGGTCGTGAGCAAGGGGCAGCAGGTGATCGCTGTCGAAGGGGACAGCGCATTCGGGTTCTCGGGCATGGAGCTCGAGACGATCTGCCGTTACAACCTGCCGGTCTGCGTCGTGATCATCAACAACAATGGCGTCTATCGCGGCGACGAGACGAATCCCACCGGCAGCGGGGATCCTTCGCCGCTGGTGTTCGTGAAGGACGCGCGCTACGAGAAGCTCATCGAGGCTTTCGGCGGTGTTGGCGTTTATGCGCGCACGCCCGAAGAGCTGCGCAACGGCATGGAGGAGGCGATCGGCTCGAAGCGCCCCACGTTGATCAACGCCATCATCGACGAGAAGGCGGGCACCGAAAGCGGGCGCATCACGAGCCTCAATCCCACCGCCAAGAAGAAGTGACGGCGCATGACGGCGTTCGCCATCAACGAAAAGGGCCGCGTCGAGCGGCCCTTTTTCGTGCTGCGTACCCGCGCACGAGACCTGCAGGACATGCAGCCGGTGATCACTGCTGCGCCACAGCGTAGGGATGCGGCTTGGCCCAGTGCCTGTAGATCAGGGTGCTCAGCGTCAGCACCCAGGCGAGCGATGCCGCCCACCCTCCGAGCACGTCCGACGGATAATGCACACCGAGGTAAACCCGTGATGCGCCTACGAGTGCCGCGAAGATCGACCCCACGGCCACCACCGGCCAGCGCCAGCGGGTCGGCCAGGTCAGCACGATCAGTGCGGCGGCAAGCGCCATCGTCTGCATGGCGTGAGCACTGGGGAAGCTGTAACTGGTCTCGGGCGCGATGGACAACCAGAGGGCGGGACGCGTGCGCTCGAAGATGTTCTTTGCAGTGAAATTGATCAGCGAAGCGCCGCCGAGGGCGAGCACCCAGAACAGCACGTCGCTGAACCGGCGGCGCTTGAGGAGCAACGCGAGAACCGCCGCCTCGAACGGCACGATGCACCTGGCCGAGCCGGCGATCGCCATGGCGGTCATAAAGCGATCGAGTCCCGGTGAGGCATGGCTGTGCCAGGCGCGCAGAATGCCAACATCCAGCGCAAACGTCTGGTGCGCAAGAATGCTGTGAGCGATGACTCCGAACAGCCACAGCGGCAGCAAAACTCCACAGAACACTAGGGCGAGGCCGCCAGCATGCGCATCCCACCACCGCAGCAGCCTCGTGCGCTCCGACAGCGGGGTTGCGACGACGCTGGACGGTCTCATGGCCGTTTCGATCCCGCGACGCGAGTCCGGTTCCCCGCGCGACGGCCATGACTGAGCCTGCGCCGGTGATCGTGACGCCCCTTCGCGGCGGGATGACTGAGCCGGTGCCGGTGATCGTGAACGCGGCCGCGGGGACGAAGCCGCGCGGCGACGAAATCAGCGCTGCCTTCGAAGCGGTCGGTGCATCGGCCCATATCCTGCTGATTCGGGAGCCGCAAGACGTGGCACGGCTCGTTCAGGCGGCGCTGGCAGGCAAACCGCGGTGCATTGCCGCCGCGGGTGGCGATGGGACCATCAACGCCGTGGCGAGCCAACTCGTCGGAAGCGGTGTTGCGTTGGGCGTTCTGCCCCTCGGCACGCTGAATCATTTCGCCCGCGACGCCGGCATTCCACTCGATCTCGCCGGGGCCGCGCAGAACATCGTGGCGGGCAGGATCGTCGAAGTCGACGTGGGACGGGTCAATGAGCATTACTTCCTCAACAACTCGAGCCTCGGGCTCTATCCGCGCATGGTGCGCATGCGAGAGCGGCAACAGCATCGTTCGGGCATCGGCAAGTGGCCTGCGCTGCTGTGGGCCGGGTACATGGTGCTCAAGCGCTATGCCTTCGTGCACGTCGACATGCAGGCCAATGGCGAGCACATCAACTGCAGGACCCCGCTCGTCTTCATCGGCAACAATCCCTATGTTATCCAGGGACTCGATATCGGTCATCGCACCGAGCTCCAGACGGGAGCGCTTGCGGTCTACATCACCCGTGGCCTGGACCGGTGGGGGCTCTTCAAGCTGGCCTTTCGCGCGCTGGTGAGAACCTCGGGCAGTCCTACGGGTCTCGACATGTTCGCCACGCGCAAGCTCTCCATCAGCACCCGGCGCGGTCGCCTTCTCGTCTCGGTCGACGGCGAGGTGCGCATGATGAACGCACCGCTCGAATACAGCATCGAGCCGCGGAGCCTGCGCGTGATCGTTCCTGTCGACGCGCTTGCCGCGCCACCTGCTCACTGATGCGCACCATCGCACACATCTCGGACCTGCACTTCGGACGCGTGGACGCGGGCCTGCTCGAGCCGCTCGTGTCGGCCATCGATGCGCTTGCGCCGGACGTGGTCGCAGTCTCGGGCGACCTCACGCAGCGGGCACGCGACCACGAGTTCCGCGCGGCGGCGGAGTTTCTCGAGCGCCTGCGCTTTCCGAAGATCATCGTGCCGGGCAACCATGACATACCGCTCTTCAACCTGGTCGCCCGATTCGCGCAGCCTCTGGATGGCTATCTGAAGCACATCACGCCCGATCTCGCGCCCTGGTACGCCGATGCCGAGCTGGTCGTGTTCGGCGTCAACACCGCGCGCTCCTTGACGTGGAAAGGCGGCAGGATCAACGCGGAGCAGATCGAGGCGGCGCGGGCTCGCCTCTGCGAGTTGCCGGATGAGGTGGTGAAGGTCATGGTGACCCACCATCCGTTCGACGTCGGCGAGGGCCGCGAGCGCGACATGGTCGGCCGCGCCGACCTTGCGGTCACGGCACTCGCTCACTGTGGCATCGACATTCTTCTTTCGGGACACCTGCACCAGGCGGCGGTCGGAACCACGGCCGATCGCTTCTGCATCGCGGGCCATGCTGCGCTCATCGTTCAGGCGGGCACCACCCTCTCGGAGCGCACGCGCAAGGAAGTGAATTCGTTCAACGTGCTGCGGACCGAGGCGTCCAGCATCTCGGTGCAGCGTTATCTGTGGGACGTGGCGGCCCGGAACTTCGTAGCACAGCCACCGCACGAGTTCAGGCGCAGCGGCGCCGTGTGGGAAACGGCCCCTGGCCCCTGAGGCTTCAGGGGCGCACCTGCAGCATGATCTTGCCGATGTGCTCCGACGATTCCATGAGGGTGTGAGCCGCCGCAGCTTCACCGAGCGGAAACACGCGATCGATCACGGGCTTCAGCTTGCCGGTGGCGAAGAGCGGCCACACGTGCTCGCGCAATGCGTTGGCGATCCCCACCTTTCGTGCGGCCGGGCTCGCCCGCAACGTGGAGCCGGTGACCGTGAGCCGCTTCATCATGATGAAACGCCAGTCGCATTCGACCTTGCTGCCCTGCAGGAAGGCGATGATCACGAGCCGGCCTTCGAGAGCGAGGCATTTGAGGTTGCGCTCGATGTAGTCACCGCCGACCATGTCGAGGATCAGGTCGACGCCTTTCTTGTCGGTAAGGCGTGCCATCTCCTTCGCGAAATCCGCTTCTCGATAGTTGATGACGTGATCGGCGCCGATGCCACGACAGAAGTCCGCCTTTTGCGCGTTGCCGACGGTCGCATAGACCGTCGCGCGCCAGGCCTTGGCGAGCTGAATGGCGGTGAGCCCGATGCCGCTCGAGCCGCCGTGCACGAGAAAGCTTTCTCCCGGGGCGAGCCGCCCACGCTCGAACACGTTGTGCCACACGGTGAAGTAGTTCTCGGGAAGGCTCGCCGCCTGCAGCATGGACAGGCCTTCGGGGGCGGGCAGGCAGAACCCTGCCGGCGTCGTGCAGTACTCCGCATAACCGCCTCCGGGCACGAGTGCGGTCACCGCATCTCCGGGCCTCCACTGCACCACCCCTTCGCCGACTGCAGCGATCGTGCCCGCGACCTCGAGACCGAGCACGGGCGATGCATCGGGGGGCGGTGGATACGCGCCCACGCGCTGGATGCAGTCCGGACGGTTGACGCCTGCGTACTCCACGGCAATCAGGACCTCGCCTGGCCGTGGCTGCGGGGTGGGCATCTCGGCGAGGGACAGCACCTCCGGAGGCCCGGACTCGCGGGCAGCGATGTATCGCATGGTTTGGGGCAAGGAGGTCATCGCGGAATCAAGGTGACGTTGAGAGGTTCGAGCAGGCTTTCAGATTGCAGGGGGAGGGGCTCCCGAAGCGATCAGTCACTCGCGGGCGGATCGCCCGCATAACGATCGCGCAGCACGTTCTTCTGCACCTTGCCCATGGCGTTGCGCGGAAGCTCGTCGACGAAGAACACGCGCTTCGGAATCTTGAAGCTCGCGATGTCTCGCTTCAGCGCAGCGATGATCGTCTGCTCCGACACCTCGTGATCCGATCGTTTCACGACGACGGCGTTCACGGCCTCGCCGAAGTCCGGGTGCGGCAAGCCGATCACCGCGCTCTCCACCACGCCGTCGATCGCATCGATGTGCTCCTCGATCTCCTTGGGATATACGTTGAGGCCCCCGCTGATGATGAGGTCCTTGGCCCGGCCGACGATCTGCAGATGGCCCTGCGGCGTCCACAACCCGAGGTCCCCGGTGCGGAAGTATCCATCGGAGGTGAATTCCTCCTCCGTCTTGTCCGGCATCCGCCAGTATCCCGGAAACACGTTCGGTCCCTTCACTTCGATCGATCCGACGCTGCCCGCCGGGCACAGCCCGCCGCTCGCATCGACGATCCGCACGTCGATGCCCGTGAGTGGCTTGCCGACCGTGCCCGCAATGCGCTCGCCATCCAGGGGATTGGAAGCGTTCATGCCGGTTTCGGTCATTCCGTAGCGCTCGAGGATGCGGTGCCCGGTGCGCGCCTCGAATTCCTGGAACGTCTCGGGAAGCAGGGGCGCCGAGCCCGAGATGAAAAGCCGCATGGTGCTGCATTGTTCACGCGTGAACGCGGGCTCGGCCAGAAGTCGCGTGTAGAAGGTGGGCACGCCCATCATGACCGTGGCGCGCGGTAGCAGCGAAGTCACCTCCGCCGCATCGAACTTGGTGAGCCAGAGCATGCGCGCGCCCGCGAGCAGGGTGCAATGCACCGCCACGAAGAGGCCATGCACGTGATACACCGGGAGCGCGTGCAACAGCACGTCGCCCCGCACGAAGCCCCACGCCTCGACGAGCGTCAGCGCGTTGGATGCAAGGTTGCGGTGCGTCAGCATCGCACCCTTGGAACGCCCGGTCGTACCCGAGGTGTAGAGGATGGCGGCAAGGTCGTTGGGCGCGCAGGTCACCGTCTCGAAGTCCTCGCCCTCGCCGCGCGCGCGCTCCTCGAGGCTGCCCCCGGCTGCGCCGAGCGTGAGCACTTGGGCCTCGGGCGCAAGCGGTGCGATCACCCCTTCGGCTTCGGGCCGGCAAACGATCACCCGCGGCTCGGCGTCCTTGAAGAAATAAGCGAGCTCGGCGCGCTGGTAGCCGGTGTTGAGGGGCAGATAGACGCATCCTGCGCGCAGGCAGGCGAGGTATAGCGCCACCACCTGCCAGTGCTTGTCGGTTTGCACGGCAACGCGGTCACCGCGTTCGCAACCGACGCTGCGCAGCACGTGCGCATACCTTGCGGATAGCGCATCCAGCTCGTCGTAGTGCACCACCGGCCCGCCCGGTAGCAGCGCGAACGGCTCTTCGGGCGCTTCGCCGAAGTGGCTTGCGAAAAGCGTGTAGAGGTTTGCGTCCATCGAGAGTGGGGTGGGGAACCTGAGCCCGAGCCATTATTTCACAGCACCGCGAACGCCTGCCGCGAGAGGGTGGACGGCTTGCGCTCCAGCGCGTATGCCACTATGGTGTTGCTCAAGAACGGCCCGCCTTCGTCGCGGTCCGACCAAGACAGTCACTGGAGGAGTTATGAACATCAGTCGCCGACGCTGGGTGACCGGCGCGCTTGCCACGGCCTCGGTTGCATTGACGGGCATGAAGGCAAGCGCGCAAGGCGCCACCACCACGCTCAAGATCTCGCATCAGTTCCCGGGCGGCACGATCGACCAGGGCGACTTTCGCGATCGCCTGTGTCGCAGGTTCGCGCAGGAGGTCGAGAAGCGCACCAACGGCGGGCTCAAGTTCGACATCTATCCGAACTCGTCGCTCGTCAAGGTCAATTCCCAGTTCAGCGCGCTGCGGCGCGGGGCGCTCGACCTGTCGCTCGTGCCGATCTCCTACGCAGGCGGCGAAGTGCCCGAGACCAACATCGGTCTGCTCCCCGCCCTCGTGCCGTCGTATGAGGTGGGCAACCGCTGGAAAACCGCCGAGGTCGGCAAGCTCGTGAGCCAGATGCTCGCGGACAAGGGCTTGCTCGTGGTGTCGTGGATCTGGCAGGCCGGTGGCGTTGCCAGCCGCGCGAAGGCGCTCGTCTCGCCGGAGGACGCCAAGGGCATGAAAGTGCGCGGCGGCAGTCGCGAGATGGACATGATGTTCAAGAACGCGGGTGCTTCGGTGCTCTCGCTCCCATCCAACGAGATCTACGCCGCAATGCAGACCGGCGCGATGGATGCGGCCCTGACCTCCTCCACGAGCCTCATCTCCTTCCGGCTCGAGGAAGTCTCCAAGTTCCTGACGAGCGGACGCGGACGGTCCTACTGGTTCATGCTCGAGCCACTCCTCATCTCCAAGCAGATCTTCGACAAGCTGCCCAAACAGCAGCAGGACGCGATCATGGCGGTGGGCGCCGACATGGAGAAGTTCGCTCTCGACAGCGCGCTTGCCGACGACGCAGCCGTGGCCAATGTCTACACCAAGGCCGGGGCGAAAGTGTTCGATCTCGACGATGCGACGCTGCGCAAGTGGCAGGCCCTCGCCGGGCCGGTGTGGAAGGACTACGCCGACAAGAACGAAGCATCAGCGAAGATCCTGGCGGCTGCGCAGAAGCTGCTGTGAACCGCGGCTCCGCCGATCCACTGCACTCGGCCGAGCCCCGCCCGCACCGTTCGGGCGCGCTCGCCGCGGTCGACCGTACGTTGCTCGCGCTCAACCGGATGGCGCTCGGGGTGGGCATGGTGGCGCTCGTCGCCGCCGCGCTGGTGCTCACCTACAGCGTCTTCTCGCGTTACATGTTTCACGCCAACACCGACTGGCAGGATGAAGCAGCGGTGTTCTGCCTGGTGGGAGCGACGTTCCTGTGCGGGTCATGGGTGCAGGCCCAACGCGGTCACATCGGGATCGAGGCGATCGCGGGCGTGCTGCCGCGCAGGATGAACCGCACCCGGCTCATCGTGGTGGATATCCTTTCGTTCGCCTTCTGCACCTTTTTCGCCTGGAAATCCTGGACGCTCTTCCACGAAGCCTGGGTCGACCATCAAACGACCTCTTCCACGTGGGCTCCGCCACTGACGATTCCGTACGGCCTCATGTCGATCGGCATGACGCTCCTCGCGCTGCAGCTCGCCGCGCAGTGCATCGCCCACTTCGCGCCCCGGCGCTGATCACCCGATGAGCGTCCTGTCGCTCGGCCTCCTCTTCGCGTTCGTCACGCTCGTCGTCATGTTCTCGGGCATGCCGATCGCGTTTGCTCTCGGCACTGTTGCGGTCGGGTTCATGTACTTCTTCATGCCCGCATCCTCGCTCGACACCGTGACCCAGAACGTCTACGAGGAGATGGCGAGCATCACGCTGCTTTCGATCCCGCTCTTCATTCTCAAGGGCGCGGCGATCGGCCGCTCCGACGCCGGGCGGGACCTGTACCTCGCCATGCATGCGTGGATGCAGCGCGTGCCGGGAGGGCTCGGCATCGCGAACGTGTTCACCTGCGCACTCTTCGCGGCCATGGCGGGCTCCAGTCCGGCGACGTGCTCGGCGATCGGCAGCGCGGGTATTCCCGAGATGCGCAAGCGCGGCTACTCGCCGGGATTCGCAGCGGGCATCATCGCCGCGGGGGGCACGCTGGGCATTCTGCTGCCGCCCTCGATCACGATGATTCTCTACGCGGTTGCGGCCGAAGTGTCGCTCGGACGACTGTTCCTTGCCGGGATAGGGCCCGGACTGCTGCTCGTGTCGCTCTTCGCGCTGTATGCCATGTACCGTTTTCGCAAGGAATACGCCCGTGCGCATCGCGCATTCGTCGAGCGTGGCGAGGCCTCGGCCTATCTCGGAGAGAAGAAGTACACGCTCCACGAGAAGGTGGAGATGCTTCCGCGCGTGCTGCCGTTCATCATTCTCCTGATCGGCGTCATGGCCGCGCTCTATGGCGGCTATGCGACGCCGTCCGAGACTGCGGGTCTGGGCGGAGTGCTGGCACTGATCCTGATCGCGGTCGTGTACCACGTGTGGCGGCCGCGCGACCTCAAGCCGATCCTGGCCGCCACGATCAAGGAATCGAGCATGCTGATGTTCATCATCGGGATGTCGCTCCTCTTCTCGTACGTGATGAGCTACCTGCACATCAGCCAGTCGGCCGCGCAGGCGATCGTGGCCATGCAGCTGTCCAAATGGCTGCTTCTGGCGGCCATTCTTTTTCTTGTCATCCTGCTCGGATTTTTCCTGCCCCCGGTCAGCATCATCCTGATGACGGCGCCCATCGTCCTGCCGCCGTTGCGTACGGCGGGGTTCGATCTCATCTGGTTCGGCGTGCTGATGACCATCGTCATGGAGATGGGCCTCATTCATCCCCCGGTCGGCCTCAACATCTTCGTGATCAAGAACATCGCCCCGGACATTCCGCTGCGCGACGTGATCATGGGCGTGCTTCCGTTCGTCGGCCTCATGTTCGTGGCGATCTTCCTCATCTGCTTCTTCCCGGCGATTGCGACGGGATTGCCCAACCTGGTGATGGGGCCCGGCATCAAGTGAGGCGAGCCCCGCGCGAGTGGCTGGCGCGCATAGCGGATGCCGAGTCCCTCGAGTCCCTGGGCCCCAGTTACGATGCTCCGAGGCCGAGCCCCTTTCTCTCGCGCTGGTCCATCTCTCCGCAGGATGATGACGGGGTCGTCATCGCGCGTCTTGCCATTCGCGGCCGAGTGGTGCTGGCGGCGGCGCAGGACGCACGGTTTTTGGGCGGCTCGGTCGGCGCTGCGCACGCGGCGGCGCTCGAACGTCTCTTTGTCGAGGCGAGGGCCAGCAAGGCCACGGCCGTGGTGTTGTTGCTCGCCTCCGGAGGCGTGCGCCTGCACGAGGCCAACCCCGCAGAGATCGGTCTTGCGCGCGCGTTGCGGGCATTGATCGATGCGCGCGCTGCGGGCGTGCCCGTGGTCGCGCTTGGCGTCGGTGACGTGTTCGGAGGCGCCTCCATGCTCGCCTGCGCCGCCGACCGGCTCGGTCTCCTGCCCGAAGCGCGCCTGGGGCTTTCGGGGCCGCGCGTCATCGCCACGGCCAGCCCCGGCGAAATCGATGCCGATGATGCGAGCGCCGTCACCGACGTGTTCGGGGCCGCGGCGCGTGCGCTGCGTGGTCAGGCCGATCTGGTGCGAGATGACATCGAGCCGATGCGTGATTGGATCACCAGAGCCATCCGCGGCGACCACAAGCTGGTCACGGCAGTGCGCGAGCAACAGGAACGCCTCACTCGCGAGCTCGCAGGCTTGCCGGCGTCCGATGCCTCCCCGGCGCCGCTGCCCGTCTATTGGCGCGAATCGACCAGGGCCCTCGATACCGCGGCAGGCATATGGGAAGTCCCCGGCAGCAACGCCTGGATCGCAGCGGCGTCCGGCAGCCATGCTGTAACTGCGCGTGCGCTGAATGCCCTGGATGGTGTTCTGCTCCGCGCGATCTCGCCGAGCGGAGCGGCGCCGAAGACAGTCGTGTTGCTCGAGGATTCGGCGGGCCACGAGATCTCCCGCCGCGCCGAAGAAATGGGCCTGTCGCGCTTTCTCGCCCACCACGCGTGTGTCCTCGGAGTGCTACGCGCTGCTGGCGTGAGCGTTCGGGCGTTGCTGACGGGTCAGGGCCACAGCGCGGCGTTCTTCGTCAACGCACTGCAGGCCGATAGGCTCATGGTGTGGCAGGGCGCGCGATCGATGGCCATGGACCCTCGTGCGGTCGCGCGGGTGACAGGACTGGATCATGAGGCACTGGTGGCTTCGCTCGAGGCCGATCCGGTGCTCGGGCACGCCGCAGCGCTTCTGACGCAGTGGCGCCCCGATGCGAGGGTGGTCACCGAAGTCGATGCTGCGGCGCTCGCGGAGCTCGTCGGCGCGTGACCTGCCTCACGCTCGATGGCGAGCTCGCGCGGCCTGCCACAGTCGGGCAACCTGCTGCGCGCGATCCGCGAGCAGTGGCTGTGCGCGCTCGATGCATGCCTCCACGTTCATCGGGGCGTCCGGCAGCGCGAAGCAGCCGTCGAAGACCTGCGATAGGGCCTCGAGCGAACCCGCATCAACGGCTCCGGCGATGAGAGTGGCCGGCACACCGACGCTTCTCGCGCGATGCGCTGCGACCCACGGCGCTTTGCCCGCGAGGGTCTGCTCGTCCGTGCGACCTTCTCCAGTGATGAGCCAATCGGCATTGGAGAGCGCAGCGTCGAGCGCGATCAGATCCGCCACCACCTCGGCGCCACGTTCGATGCGCGCGCCCAGGATCAGGAACGCGAAGCCGAGTCCTCCGGCGGCACCCGCACCTGCCACCTCGCGCACGCGGCGCCCGGCGGCAGGCTCGATGACGTCAGCGAAATGACCGATGGCCTGATCCACTCCCCGGATCACGTCTGGTGTGACGCCCTTCTGCGGCCCGAACACGGCCGTCGCGCCGCGCTCGCCCGTCAAGGGATTGTCGACATCCGACAGCACCGTGATCTCGCATTGTTGCAGGCGCGGATCCAATGCCGACAGGTCGGTCACTGCAATGTCGGCGAGCCTCTGTGCTCGCGCATGGAAAAGGGCACCGGACGCATCGCTCATGCGCGCGCCGAGGGCGCAAAGGAGGCCCGCCCCTGCGTCATTCGTGCTGCTTCCGCCCAGTCCGATCACGAAGCGACGTATGCCATCGTCGAGCAAAGTCAGCATCAACTCGCCGATGCCCTGCGTGGTGCGTTCGAGCACCGGCACAGCCGTGGCATGCGAGTCGGTGATGCCGACCAGCGACGCGATCTCGAGCACTGCGACTCGTTCGCCTGCTTGCCGCAATACCCCATAGGGGGCCGGCCGCGCGACGCCATCGGCTGCCGAGACGCATCGCGTACCACGCTCGCCGCCGCCGGCGAGAATCGCGTCGAGCGTGCCGTCCCCGCCATCCGCCATCGGTCGCAGGCGAATGTCGGCGTCAGGCCAGACACGCCGCAGCCCCGTGGCCATCGCTGCGCAGACTTCCGGAGCAGAGAGCGACCCCTTGAACTTGTCGGGCGCGAGGACGATCACCGGCGAAACCATGCGCGATCAGTCCAATTCGTCGACAGGGGACGACACATCGTGCGTCGCGCGTGTCACGCGATCGCGCACGGCGCGCCAGCGTTCGTCGTGCGGCACGTCCTCGATGACGATCATGTCGATGGCTGCGCTCTCCAGAGTACGCAGGCTTGCGTAGAGATCGTGCGCGTAAGCGGCGGGGTCATCGGGCGCGTCGATCCAGCACCCGCTGAAGTCCGCCGGTTGTCGCTGCGTGCGTGCCAGCACCCCAAACCGCCGAGTAGCCTGCTCGTGCAGGAGGCGCAACATCGCACGCGAGTCCAAGAGTCGCGACCGAATACGCGGTGCGTAATGCGCCGCCAGCGTGCCGGGCGCGCGCGGCAGGTCCTTTCCTCCCATCTCCGGCGGTGTGCCGAGCACGCGCGTCAGGGCCTCGATATCGATTGCCCCGGGCCGGAGCAGGACCGCCGTTTCGTTCGAGCAGGCGATGATCGTCGATTCGATGCCGAGAGCACACGCGCCGCCATCCACGATCAGCTCGAGACGATCACCGATGTCATCCATGACGTGCTGCGCGGCCGTGGGACTGATACGGCCGAAACGATTGGCCGACGGTGCTGCAATGCCGCCGCCGAATGCCCGCAGCAGCAATTGGGCGACGGGGTGCGCGGGCACGCGCAGACCCACGGTCGGCTGGCCGCCGGTCACGACGTCGGACACTGCAGCCGCACGATTCAGGATGAGCGTGAGGGGACCTGGCCAGAAAGCTTCCGCCAGCTTTTGCGCCGCGGGAGGAATGTCGCGGGCCCAGGCCACCATGGCCGACGCATCCTGCAGATGCACGATCACGGGATGATCGGCAGGGCGCTCCTTCGCGGCGAAGATGCGGCGAACCGCATCCGCGTTGCGCGCATCGGCCCCTAGGCCGTAAACGGTCTCGGTCGGAAATGCCACGAGCCCTCCGGCCCGCAGCAGCGTCACCGCGTGCTCGAGTGTCGCTGCGTCAGGCGCTGCAATCAGCGCAGGCATGACGGCCGGTGTGCGTCGGCAGTGGGTCGCGAAGCGAATGATCGATGGTCGAATTCGGCGACCGTTCGGCGCCGTGGGCCCAATGGGGCCTCTGATAGAATCGCCGACTTTGCGCGCACCGGACAGGCCCTCGGGCGCGCGACCATGAGCCGCAATCGGCGCCGCGAAGGGATCACGGGCACGCCTTGGCTTAACGCCCGGGCGGGGTGGCCCGCAACAACCGCGTGCAACGACATGATCAAAGCGGGCCGAGGTTGCAGGGAGCGAAGATGAGCAATTTTCTTTTCACGTCGGAATCGGTGTCAGAGGGACATCCCGACAAGGTGGCCGATCAGATTTCCGATGCCGTGCTGGATGCGATTCTAGAGCAAGACCCGCACGCGCGCGTCGCCGCCGAGACGCTCGTCTCGACGGGTCTCGTGGTCATGTCCGGGGAGATCACCACGGACGTGTCGCACGATTACGCACGCATCGCCCGCGAGACGATCCGACGCATTGGCTACAACGATCCGGAGCTGCGCTTCGATGCCGACGGTTGCGCCGTGATGGTGTGTTACGGAAGGCAGTCGCCGGACATCGCTCGCGGGGTGGATCACGCGTCCGACGAATATCTGAACCAGGGTGCCGGTGACCAGGGCCTGATGTTCGGCTACGCGTGCGACGAGACGCCCGCGTTGATGCCGTTTCCGATCTATTACGCGCACCGGCTCGTGCAGCGGCAAAGCGAAGTGCGCAAGGATGGGCGCCTCAAGTGGCTACGCCCCGACGCCAAGTCGCAGGTGACCGTGCGCTACGAGGGTGGCAAGCCGGTGGCGATCGACACCGTGGTGCTCTCGACCCAGCACCATCCAAGCATGAACGGCCGGCAGTCCGAGCTCGCGGAGGCCGTGATCGAGGAGATCATCAAGCCGGTGCTTCCGCCGCGGATGCTTTCGGGCACCAAGTACCTGGTCAATCCAACCGGCCGGTTCGAGATCGGCGGTCCGCACGGCGACGCAGGTCTCACCGGACGCAAGATCATCGTGGACACCTACGGAGGCGCAGCGCCTCATGGCGGCGGCGCGTTCTCGGGCAAGGATCCGTCCAAGGTCGATCGCAGTGCCGCCTATGCCGCACGGTATGTGGCGAAGAACATCGTCGCCGCCGGGCTCGCCCGGCAGTGCCAGGTTCAGCTGTCGTACGCGATCGGCATCGCGCGGCCGATCAATGTGACGGTTTACACCGAGGGTACCGGCAAGCTTCCCGACGAAACCATTGCGGCGCTCGTCAGTCAGCACTTCGACCTGCGGCCCAAGGGCATCATCCAGATGCTCGACCTGTTGCGACCGATTTACCTCAAGACCGCGGCGTACGGACATTTCGGCCGCGACGAGCCCGAATTCACCTGGGAAGCCACGGACAAGGTCGAGCTTCTGCGCGCCCAGTTTGCATCCGCACAGTCGCAACGGCCCGAGGTCACCGCATAGCAGACCCGCAGCACGCAGCCGCTCGTCACGCCGGCGGCACAGGACGTGGGCGCGCGTGCCCGGATCGGCTACAATGTCAGGCTTAGTGGTGCCCGCTTTTCGGGCGCTCACCGTTTCCGGAGCTCGCAATGGCTGAACGCACCCGTACCCGACGTAACACGCTCGAGCGCCGTTGCCTCGGCAAGTCCTACAAGCGCCTTTTCAACGGGTCGACCAAGGGCATCTTCAAGATGCTCGAGAAGATCAAGAAGATCTGATCCCACGCGATCAGCAGCAAGAGGCCGCCTCGAGCGGCCTTTTTGTTGGCCGTGCCTTTCGCGTACTACGAGCGCCTTTCGCCCGCGCGCCGCCGCGTTTATCGCCGCAGCGATGCGATCGGGACGCTCGACCTTCCAGAGGGTCTCCAGCTGGGCGAGATCGTGGCCGCCATTGCCGCGGAGCTCTCTCGCGAGGAGCGCGTGGCGCGACAAGGCGCCGTGACATTGCCCGGTGTGCTCGGCCAGCGTTCACCGCACCGGGCGCATCGGCTACAATCTCGTACTCACATGCCCTGAGGAGCGTTGCGACCCGGTTTCGCCGGGCCAGGCTCGGGGCGGCGCTGCGACATCCGTGGCGCCTTGCAACCGCGCTCGTTGAACCGTGCCTTCGAGCCGGGCTCATCGAGGCGACACACCGTTCTCGGTACCCACTCGAAGTCATCGATCCGCGATGGATTTCATTCATTGCGGGTCCTTCGAGGAGTGACTTCATGAATGCCGTAACCGACGACCGAGGCTTTGCGGATTTCAAGGTGGCCGATCTTGCGCTCGCTGACTGGGGACGCAAGGAAATGACCATTGCCGAAACCGAGATGCCGGGACTCACCGCCATCCGGGACGAATTCGCACCCCAGCAGCCGCTCTCCGG
>JALYXY010000143.1 GCA_030946875.1 Pseudomonadota bacterium
GCGGAATCCGCGCAACCTCCTGGGACTTCTGCGAGTCCTTGATCAGGTACACGATCAGCTCGGTGGCACCGGGCTGCAGCGGATATTCGCCTGACGGATAGGTGATCTGCCTTTCGCCGGTGGCGCGAATCAGGCCTCCTACATCCAGCGTGCCGATGAAGATGGACAGTGAACCATCGGCCGGCGCCGGAAACTGATCCAGGTCAATCACCAGAGGCGCGTTGGGCGCGACCGGCCCCGCACCAAAGTTCGTGGCGGTAACGCTCAGGGCCCACACCGGTTCCTGGACGCAGAACAACCCGGCAATGACCCAGCTGAGGCGCTTCTTTGAAGGCTTGCTCATGCTCCCCCCACGAATGAAATCGTCGCGCGGCGTGTTTGTTGCAAACGGGACGTTATGGCCATCTGTCGCAGCAGGCGCGCAATGACTCTCATGGGCAATCGCAGGAAGAATCGCTAAAATGGCTCACCGCGGGCATCACCGGTTACCGCACGAGACCTCACCCGCATCCGGTCACCGGAATCCCATACATGAACGCAACCGCGACGCCGGACGTCACCCGGCTGCTGCGAGAGGCCCAATCTGGTAACAGCGGCGCTCTCGAAGCCATCCTGCCCATCGTCTACAACGAGTTACGACGGCTTGCCCGCCACTACCTGCGCAGCGAACGGCATGACCACACGCTTCAACCCACCGCCCTCGTCCACGAGGCGTATCTGCGCCTGATCGATCAGCACAGCGTCGACTGGGAGAACCGGGCCCACTTCTTTGCGATCGCCGCCCAGATGATGCGACGGATCCTCGTCAATCACGCCGAAGCCCACCGGGCGGCCAAACGCGGTGCCGGCGCCGAGCGACTCACCTTGAGCGCGGCCGACGATGTCACCGCGAGCGGCACGGACGTGGTCGCGCTCGACGACGCCCTGCGCCAGCTGGAGAAGCTCGATGCTCGCCAGGCGCAGATCGTGGAGCTGCGCTATTTCGGCGGACTGAACATCGAGGAGGTCGCGAGCGCACTGGCGCTCTCGCCCGCCACGATCAAGCGCGAATGGGCCACGGCCAAGGTGTGGCTCAAGCGCGAGCTGACCGCATAGCGCACGTGGAAGCAGCACTCTGGCAGGAGGTGAAGGTCGTGCTCGCGACCGCGCTGGAGCTGCCGGACTCCGAGCGCGCCGCGTATCTCGACGAAGCCTGCGCCGGGTATCCCGAGCTTCGCAGCGAAGTCGAGTCCCTCCTGCACGCCGGCAAGGACGTCACCGGCTTTATCGAAACGCCCGGACTCGCCGAGCACGGCTATGTTCTCGCTGAAGGGGTGCCCGAGGCCGGCACCGCGGTTGGCGCGTACCAGCTGGGCTGCCTGCTGGGGCGCGGCGGCATGGGTGTCGTCTATCTCGCGACGCGCAGCGACGGAACCTATCGCAGCAATGTCGCCATCAAGATGCTTCCGCCGTGGCTCGCGAGCGACGAGCTCGTGCGGCGGTTCCGCGACGAGCGTCAGATGCTGGCGACTCTCGACCACCCCAACATCGCACGACTCATCGACGGTGGAACCACGCCCACCGGGTCACCGTACCTCGTCATGGAGTACGTGCATGGCGAGCCGCTCGACAAGTACTGCGATGCGCGACAGCTCTCGATCGACGAGCGGCTGACGCTCTTTCGCACCATCTGCTCCGCGGTGCAATACGCGCATCAGCACCTGATCATCCATCGCGATCTCAAGCCGTCGAACGTGCTCGTCACGTCCGGCGGGGTTCCCAAGCTTCTCGACTTCGGCATCGCGAAGCTTCTCGACCCGGATGTCGCCGCACAACGCGACGCCACACGCGACATGCGCCTGTTCACGCCGGGCTATGCCAGTCCCGAGCAGATTCGCGGCGAGAACGTCACCACCGCTGCCGACGTGCACGCGCTCGGCGTGCTGCTTTATCTGATCATGTGCGGCCGGCATCCATTCGACAATGGCGATGAGACCGAGCACCGCGTTATGCAAGCCGTGTGCGAGCGCGATCCAGTCCTTCCCAGCGCAGTGGTTGGACGCGCGCCCGCACGTGGCCGCTGCACGCCCGAAGAGTGCACCGAGATCGCAAGTCGCCGAACAACGACGTGTCATCGGCTGCATCGACAACTATGCGGTGATCTCGACAACATCATCGCCAAGGCGCTTGCGAAGGATCCGGCTGGTCGCTACACGACAGTCGATGAATTGGCGGCAGACGTCGCACGCCATCAGCGAGCTTTGCCGGTGCGGGCGCGGCCGCGCAGCCTTGCGTACCGCGCGCAGAAGTTCGTTCGCCGCAATCGCTGGAACGTGGCGATCGGAGGCACGGCCTTTGCGGCGATGTGCACGGCTCTGGTGATCGCGTCGTGGCAGGCCACCGTCGCGAATGCGCAGCGGGTGCGCGCCGAGCATCACCTTTCGAGCGTGCGCAAGCTCGCCAATGCGGTGCTTTTCGATCTCAATGACGAGCTCGCCAAAAGTCCGACCCGCGCGCGCAAGCTGATGGTCGACAAGGCGCTCGAATACCTCAATACCGTGGCCGAGGATGCCGGGAGGGACGCAGACCTGCAACGGGAGCTCGCTGCCGGCTACGAAAAGATCGCGGCCGTGCAAGGACACCCTGGCGTTGCCAATCTGGGCGACACGTCCGGCGCGCTCCTCAACTATCGCAAGGCGCTGCAGATGCGCCAGCAATTTCTCGCGGCGGACCCTGAAAATCTCAAGCACAAGGAAGCGGTCGCGCGCGACTACGAAGCGCTTGCCCTGATCGTTCGTTTCGGCGGGGACCTGAAAGCCGCACACGACTACTCGATGCGCGCACTGCATCTTGCAGGCCAAATGGCCAAGCAGGCGCCCGCCAATGTCGACGCGCAGCTGTACCTCGCGAGCCAGCTGAGCAGCGTCGGCACCGTCAAGTACGAACCCGGCCACGCGAGCCTCGGCGACATGGCAGGAGCGATCGCGGATCAGGCGCGCGCATTGGCAATTCGCGAGGAGGCCGTGCGCGTGAATCCTTCCGACCGCCGCCTGCGTATGTCCCTCGACGGCAGCTACCAGCTTCTGGCCGATCTTTATCTGATCGGCGGGCAACCGGACGCGAGCGCCGCGATGGGGCTCAAGTGCAAGGCGTTGCTCGAGCCCGCGGTCTCGGCGGACCCGGAGAACGCGCCCTTGCAGCGTCGACTGGCGCTCTGCTATCGCAAGATCGCTCACGCCCTCGCAGAACAGCGGCAATTCGAGGATGCAATCGTCTTTGCCCGAGCCTCGCTCGAGCTGCGCGAAGCCCTTGCGCGTGCCGACGCTCACAACGTGCGGCTGAAGCGTGACGTCGCGCTGGGGTACAGCGGCGTGGGAGCAATCCAGGAAGCGTCCGGAGACTATCCCGGCGCACTTCGCTCCTACGAGATGTGGCTGTCGATGGCGCAGGAGCTCGCTGCGGCCAACCCGAAGGATCATGTGCTGCAGCTCAACATGCAGGAGGCGCACGGGAGCATCGGCGATGTCTCGCTCAAGCAGCGCCGGTATGCCGCGGCCGTCGAGAGCTATCGTCAGGCACTGGTGATTCGGTTGCGCGCACGCGAGAGCGAGCCATCGATCACCGATGACGATCTCGCGAATCTCTACAGCGGTTTGGGCATTGCGCTGGTGCGCGCCGGCTCGCGCGCTGAAGGGGCGTGGTACCTCGATCGCGCGGTGGTCCTGCACCAGAAGCTGGTCGCCGCCGATGCGCCGAACGCCTGGGCAAAACGCGATCTGGCACTGGCATATGCGCGGCGTGCCGAGGCGGCCACGATCGCGGCCGGCCTGTCGCGCACGCGCACGAGTCGGGACACCATCGAGCTGAGGCAATCCGCTTCGGCATGTAGCGATCTGCAAAGCAGCGCCGCGGTGTGGCAAGGCATGCGCAACGCGGGCACCCTCAGCATGAAGGACCTCCCCGACGCGCAGCAGACGTGGAATGCGGTCGCCACCTGCATGGCCGTTCACGCCCCCTCGCTGGGTTACGAGGCTGCAGACGTCGGAAGGACCTTGGTCGCGGCAGAGCACTGATTGGCGCGGACCCTCGCGCGAACCCTCACGCGCACCGTGACGCGCAAGTCCGCGTGCACAAAATGCGCGCGATGTCCTGACTAGCCGATCAGGTCCCCCGACACCTTGCGCCGACTGCCGCGCGGGCCGGCGTCGTTCTTCGCGCGATTGCGGCTCTGTGCTTCGAGCGTCGGGGCGAGATAGGTCCCGGTGTAGCTCGCCTTCACCTTGGCGATCGCCTCGGGCGGACCTTCGGCGACGATGCGACCGCCTCCCGCCCCGCCCTCGGGCCCGAGGTCGATCACCCAGTCCGCAGTCTTGATGACATCGAGGTTGTGCTCGATCACGACCACCGTATTGCCGTGATCGCGCAAGCGGTGCAGTACCGACAAGAGCAGATCGATGTCGTGAATGTGCAGAC
>JALYXY010000037.1 GCA_030946875.1 Pseudomonadota bacterium
CGCGCGAAACTGCGGGTGACCGTCAGCAAGCACTTCTTTCCCTACCGATACGACTATCGCGAGGAATGGCTGCGCTTCACCCAGGCACTGTCGCTGCGTGATCAGCACATCAATACCGGGCAGCAGGTGATCAGGGGCCTCGCCAATCTCGTGGAGAGTCCTGCCGGCGCGTTGTGGTTGCGGGATGCCGATGAAAGCAAGTTCGTCCCGAGCGCAGCGTGGAACATGCAGCCAGGCGAGGCCGAAGCATTCGACGGAAGCCTCGCCAGGTTCCTGAGGTCCACCGGCTGGGTCGTGAACCTCGAGGAGTTTCGATCGTCCCCGCACCGTTACGGCGCGCTTCGCCTGCCCGACTGGCTGTCGGCGAGCCCCAATGCATGGCTCGTGGTACCGCTCGCGATCGGCAACGAGCTGACCGGATTCGTCGTGCTCACGACTGCGCGCACCGTCATCGACGTGGACTGGGAGGTGAACGATCTCCTGAAGACCGCCGGTCGCCAGGCGGCGAGCTTTCTCGGACATATCGAGGCGAGCGAAGCCTTGCTCGAAGCACGCAAGTTCGAGGCCTTCAATCGCCTTTCGGCCTTCGTCGTACATGACTTGAAGAACATCGTGGCACAACTCTCGCTCATGCTGAGCAATGCCGAACGCCACCACGCCAACCCGGAGTTTCGCCGCGACATGTTGATGACGGTGGGGCATTCCGTCGACCGGATGAAGCAGCTGATGATGCAGCTGCGGGAAGGCACCACACCGCTGGATGTCGCCCATCGCGTGGACCTCGCCGAGGTTGCCGAACGGGTCCGGCACGCCAAGCTGGGGCAGCGCCCGCCCGTCGAGGTCGAGATTGACGAGCGCGTTGCAACCCGCGCTCACGCCGATCGTCTCGAGCGCGTGCTGGGGCACCTGGCACAAAATGCGATCGAGGCCAGCGATGGAAGCGGACGCGTGTGGATCAAGGTCGGGCGGCAAGGACCGGACGCACTCGTCGAGGTCGGCGATACGGGCCATGGGATGACGTCGGAGTTCTTGCGCGAGCGCCTGTTCAAGCCATTCCAGACCACCAAGCAGTCCGGGATGGGGATTGGCGCGTATGAGAGTCACCAGTATGTTCGGGAGCTCGGCGGGCGGGTGCAGGTCGACAGCACGCCCAACGTCGGAACACGCGTGCACCTGCTGCTGCCGCTTTTCGAAAGCACACACATGGAAGCGCCAGTGAAGGATGTGGCATGAGCGAACGTGGCCGGTCGCTTCTCATCGTCGAGGATGACCCCGCACTGCAGAAGCAGATGCGCTGGGCCTTCGACAGCTACGAGACCGTGCTCGCGTCGGATCGCGAATCGGCGCTGCAGCAGGTACGGCGGCACTCGCCACCCGTGAGCACGATGGATCTTGGCCTTCCTCCGCATCCTGATTCGCCGATCGAAGGCCTGACGCTTCTGCAGGAAATGCTCGTCGAGGCGCCCGACATGAAAGTCATCGTGCTCACGGGCCAGCACGACAGGTCGAATGCCTTGAAGGCGATCGGCATGGGCGCCTATGACTTTTTCGCGAAGCCGTTCGAGCCGGAGCTCTTGCGCCTTACGGTCGATCGCGCCTTTCGCCTCTACGATCTGCAGCAGGAGAATCATCGGCTGCAGGCCTCCCGTCAGCCGGATGCCTTTGCGGGACTCATCACTCGCGATCCGGAGATGCTGCGGATCTGCAGGACGATGGAAAAAGTGGCGGGCACCAACGCCACGGTGCTACTGCTCGGCGAAAGCGGCACCGGCAAGGAGCTCCTCGCCCGCGCGCTGCATGACATGTCGACGCGAAGCAAGGAGCGCTTCGTCGCCATCAACTGCGCTGCGATTCCCGAAAACCTTCTCGAAAGCGAGCTCTTCGGGTACGAGAAGGGCGCGTTCACGGGCGCCGGCAAGCAGACGCTCGGCAAGATCGAAACCGCGCATCGCGGCACGTTGATGCTCGATGAAATCGGTGACCTCCCGCTTTCACTGCAGGCGAAACTGCTGCGCTTTCTGCAGGAGCGCGTCATCGAGCGCCTCGGGGGCAGGGCCGAGATTCCCGTCGACGTGCGAATCGTGTGTGCGACGCATCAGGACTTGAAGGCACTGATCAGCGAAGGGCGCTTTCGCGAGGATCTCTACTATCGCCTCGCGGAGATCGTCATCAAGATCCCGCCTGTGCGCTTGCGCACCGGTGACGCTCCGCTGCTGGCACATGCGTTCGTGCAACGGTTCGCGGCAGAGCAGAAGCGAGGCTCGATGGCGCTGCGCCCGGATGCAGTGGTTGCGATCGAGACGCACAACTGGCCGGGCAACGTGCGCGAGCTCGAGAACTGCATCAAGCGCGCGGTGATCATGGCGGACGGCAATCAGATCACCGCCGAGGATGTCGGTCTCGTCGAGCCTAATGAGGAAGAGATCGAGTCGTTGAGCTTGCGGCACGTGCGCGACGAGGCAGAGCGGCGTGCGGTGATCAAGGTCCTCGGGCGCGTGAACGGCAACATCGTGCGGGCCGCCGAGATCCTGGGGGTGAGCCGCCCGACCCTCTATGATCTGATGCATAGACTGGGGCTCAAATGACGGCGGGCTGCGAGCGCGTTTTGCCTTATGAATGCTGCGCGGGGCATCGACTTGATGACCGGCGTCGATCAACAATTACGAATGCAAGAGGAAGCCATGAGTAGTGACCTGGAGAGTCCGGTGCAAGAAAAACCCCTGGCGCAGCACGAGACCGAGCACTCGATGTCGACGACCACCGTCGCGGTCGTGGGGTTGGGCTACGTCGGCCTTCCGCTCGCCATCGAGTTCGCCAAGCGTTACAAGACGATCGGCTTCGATCTCTCGCTGAACAAGATCGACGCCTACCGCCGCCACATGGATCCGACGGGCGAAGTGAGCGGCGAGTCGTTTCGTACAGCGAAGCACCTGACGGTCACGACTGAAGTGCAAGATCTTGCGGCCGCCGACTTCCTCGTCGTCGCTGTTCCGACGCCCGTAGACGATGCGCATCAGCCCGATTTTTCGCCGTTGATCGGTGCCTCGGAAGCAGTCGGCAGGAACATGAAACGAGGTGCCACCGTGGTCTTCGAGTCGACCGTGTATCCGGGTGCGACCGAAGAAGTGTGTGTGCCCATCATCGAGAAGCACTCGGGCCTCAAATGGAAGCGCGATTTTTTCGTCGGCTACTCACCCGAACGGATCAATCCGGGCGACAAGGAGCGAACGCTCACCCGAATCACCAAAGTCGTTTCAGGCGATACGGCCGACACGCTGGAACGCGTTGCGGCGATGTACGCGAGCGTCATCCCTGCTGGCATTCACAAGGCGTCTTCGATCAAGGTGGCCGAAGCGGCAAAGGTCATCGAGAACACCCAGCGTGATCTCAACATCGCGCTCATGAACGAGCTTGCGATCATCTTCGATCGGCTCGGCATCGACACGCTCGAGGTGTTGACGGCCGCCGGAACGAAATGGAATTTCCTGCCGTTTCGACCCGGTCTCGTGGGCGGACACTGCATCGGTGTGGACCCTTACTACCTCACGCACAAGGCCGAGATGCTCGGCTACCATCCCGAGGTCATACTCGCCGGTCGGCGGATCAACGACGGCATGGGCAAGTTCATTGCCGAGCAGACGATCAAGCACCTCGTACGCAACGGGTGGCAGATCAAGAATGCGCCCATTATCGTGCTCGGCCTCACGTTCAAGGAAGATTGCCCCGACTTGCGCAACTCGCGGGTGATCGATGTCATCCGCGAGCTCAAGTCGTACGGCGCGACCGTCCACGTTCACGACCCGGTTGCCAATCGCGAGGAGGCGATGCACGAGTACGGCGTGGAGCTCGTCGACTGGAATGCGCTGCCGAAAGCGGCTGCGATCGTGGCGGCGGTTGCGCACAAGGAGCTCCGTTCCCGAGCGCCGGACGATTTCATGGCCAAGCTCGACACCGGCGGCGTCATCGTCGATGTCAAATCGCAGCTCGATCGCAACACGTTCGAAGCACGCGGCGTGACGTTCTGGCGTCTGTAACGCACGGGTCATGACGGCGTACGCAACACTGCAGGAACGCGTCGCTGCGCAGCCATTGCGCTGGCTCGTGACGGGGAGCGCCGGGTTCATCGGCTCGCATCTGGTCGAAAAGCTGCTGCGGCTCGATCAGCACGTCGTGTCGATCGACAACTTCGCAACGGGGCATCGCGCCAACCTCGACGAGCTCGGCGCGAGCCTTCCTGCTGCACAGTGGGCGCGGCACGAGTTTCATGAGACGGACATCCGCGATGTCGACGCCTGCCGTCGTGCGTGCGAAGGCGTCGACGTCGTGTTGCATCAGGCGGCGCTCGGCTCGGTGCCGCGCTCCCTGCGCGAGCCGGTGGCCACCCACGCGGCAAACGACCAGGGGTTCGTCAACGTGCTCGTGGCCGCACGCGAGGCCGGAGTACGGCGCATGGTGTTTGCGTCCTCGAGCTCGGTGTACGGTGACGATCCAAATCTGCCGAAGATCGAAGGCCGTACGGGCCGGCCGCTCTCACCTTACGCTGCGACCAAGGCAACGAACGAACTGTATGCGGAGGTCTTCGGTCGGTGCTTTCAATTCGAGACCGTCGGGCTGCGCTATTTCAACGTCTTCGGGTCGCGAC
>JALYXY010000050.1 GCA_030946875.1 Pseudomonadota bacterium
AGCAGAAACTGCCGACGAATGCCTGCGCGCGCGCGCGCCACGGCAAAGCGGTTTAATCGATCAACGCTGGGCGCCGGGTGCATTCACGAACTCTTCATGGTTCAGATCGTTCAGGTGTCCCCACTGCGCGGCGTCGAAGTTCTTCATCGCTTGCAGGCGGCTTTGGTCGACATCGAGCACCAGATCGTTCTTGCCGCTGGTGAGCATGAACGAAGACAGGCGGAAGGCAAACAGCTTCTCGCGGGTGAACCAGCTGGGATCGAAGGCCAGCACCGCGTACTGGACCTTATTGGCGCCCATGTCGAGCACCAGATCCTGAATCTGGCCGATGTCGTGACCGCTGCGGCTGTCGACGTTCTTGCCGAGCAGCTGGGTCGCGCGGAACGAGCGCGCTTCGCCGGTCGGCGGTGAAAAGCCAAAGTTGCGATCGAGCCCGTCGATGTAACGGCGGTTGTCCAGCGCGATCTGCCAGTCCGCCTTGGAGACTGCCGTCTTCTCGATCTGGGCGCGATTGATCTTCGAATAGACCAGGTGTTTGCCGTCAGCGGGAAACGACAATTCACTCAAAGGTACGCCGAACACCTTCTCCGACTTGAACACGCCGGGATCGAACTCCAGCATGGCGTAGCGCACGTCGCCCGTGGTGATGTTCACCACGAGGTCGCGGACGGTGCCGACGCTCTTGCCCCCGCTGCCTTGGACGTCCATGCCGATCACCTCGCTTGCGCGCACGACGTGGTGCGGGCGTTTCGTCTCGACCTGCAGGGTGGCGCCGGAAGAGACCGGCGACGAGGGCGGCGGCTGGCCGGTCTGCGCCAGAGCCGGCGCGGTGACCGCTGTCAGCATACTGGCAACCAGCGCGGCTCGCGCCAGATAACCGATCGGATGTTTCGGCGAACCGCTGATCCGCGAGCGTCCTCGAGTGTGCGCAAAGCTCATGATGGAATCCTCCTGGCCGCGTCATTTACGATCGTGGCGGTTCATGTGCGAAAGGCGCGTTGGTGGCGCCGGAACCATTCATTCTCTGCGGTCGACCGCCCGCTGTCGGTGCTCTGCCGAACATAGCGTATCGTTTCGACGCACCCAATGCCAGCAGCAGCCCGAGCGGTCACACACCACGCCACGTCGTACGCGCGGTTGCGGTATTGCCGCAACCCTCGCGCCAGCGGTCCAGGTGCGACCGTCGATCTGTGGGGGGCGCACACGAAACCGCTCATTGCTGCTCGAGACGCCATGCTCCGGACGCCGACCTGCTGACTACGTAGTGATCGCCGCCATGCGGCTCGACCGTGGCGGTCGGCTGCTTCGTCGGCCAGGAGAAGGTAAGGCGCGGCGGGCGGCACTGCTCATGGCTGCGGGTGACGCGAGGAAGCAGGTCGAACGTCTCCTTGCCGAGACGGTACCGGACCCCTACAGCAGCATCATTGGTGACGCGAAAGGCGATGTTGGCGGATTGCGGCAGACCGAACATCTGCACGCCGTACCAGCGGTCGCTCGTGGTGCTTTGGGCGACGCCGACGCCGATGTCGATCACGTCGCGATCGAGCATGTTACGCCGATGCGGTGGCGAATGCTCCCAGCCGTCGACCAGAGCCTTGGCGAGCTGATCGCTGCCGAAACCGGCCGACCGATACCGGTATGCAATGTTCTCGGCCACCACGCAGTAGGCATATCCGTGCTGCACGGCGCGTTCGCTGGGCTGCCTGCCATCGGCTTCATGGCCGTAGCGCCCGGTGCGGGCCATGAATTCTGCAAAATCCTGCGCCGCAGCGCCGAGCTCGCGATTCCACGTCACTGCATCGCGACCTTCCCGCCCTCTGAAGGCATTCGTCCGCTGCGCGATGGTGTCGGCGACGCTCGAAGGCTTGACACCGGCGTTGCGCGGTGTCGCTTGCGTGGCTGCTGGCACGCTGTCGATCTTGTGCTCCTCCTGCTTCTGCGCCCATCCGTGGGTGCAGCCGAAGGCGGCGATCACCACGGCGGCGAGACGGCTCACGATGGTGCTTGAAAACAATTTCTCCCCCGATCCTCTCGCCAGTTCGAACGCGCCCGATCGGTGCCGCCCAACACGTGCAGGCCAGGCACCGCCTGCATCGGGCTCGACGCTGGTTAGGAAGCCCCGTGCGGGCGGCGTTCGCCTCGGATGGAAAAATATTTGCGCGAACCTGCTGCGGCTCCGCTGCGCCAATGCGCGGCCTCTTCGTGCGCTTTCGAGTCATCTGCTCGCACCGGATATCTCGTTCCTCGCGCCTCGCCGCTGCGACCCGGGTTCATGCCCGCTCGAGTTCACCGAGCATCCGCGAACGTTCGTCATCGCTCGGACGCCAGCGGAACTCGGTGTCGGAAACGGCGCGGTGTTCCACCTCTGAGCGGTCCGCCGTGCCGGAGTAGGGATCCGCTACGGTCGCTGCATGCAGGCTCTTGTTCTCAGCGATCAGGTCGGGTTCGGGAAAAAGCTGCGCGTTGCCGACCTCGTCGAAGTACAGGACGGTGTAGGTTTCGTTGTCGATCTCTACGGTGCCGTCCGCGGAATGCCGCGTGTACCAATCCGCAACCCGCACGCGCAGGCGAGCCAGCTCGGGTACTGTTGCTCGACCGCTCACCACATCGGCGTAGGTCGCCTGCGGAATGCGGCGAATGGCGCCGTCGTCGAACAGGAAGAAGATTTCAGTACGATGCATTGTCCGGTTTCGGTTAGTCAGCAGATGCAAAACCGCAACAAGCGTGCCGCGATGCCGGCGCGAACAGAGGCCGCCTGAATTCGCCAGCGCAAGGGCCGGTGGACCTCCTGATGCGTTCGCTCCATACGGGACCGGGTGCACGCAACAAGCGCCAGGCACCCAAGGCAGCGATGCGGCGAACGGAGGCAAGCGTGGCGAGTGCTGGCGCGATGCGGATGCGTTACGGAAAAGTCATCTGTCTGTCATCGAACCTTGCACGGACGGAAGCACTTTTTACCGCCAGTTGATAGTGGCACCGCGCAGCGAGAGAACGAAGCGGGCGCACATTCGGCGACAGGGAAGCCAGCCGGTCTGCGCAGAGCGCTGCAACCTGCAGTCACAGTCCGCCGATGAGCGAGTCACCTCTGCGCAGACATCGACCGCGCCGGTGCACTGGCATGCGGTTTGCGTCCGCGGACCCGGGTCGAGCGGCACGTCATCGTCACCTGCGACTGCGCGCGTGAGGACATCGCCGGCGTCGCGGCTAGCGCGCAATGCAGTTGCGGAACAACGCTGTTCCGCGCACATCCGGAACCGCCGCAGGCATCCGACGCATTCGCCATTCCCGGTAGGGCCAATACAACAGGAGCAAGCGATGGATCAGCAAAAACACGACATGCACGCGGGGTGGGGCAAGTTCGCCGGCATGATCGCCGTTTCGGTCGGCATCATGTTCTTCCTGATGTACCAGCTGATCTATTCGCTCGATCATGCGATGTTCAGCGTGAACCGGCTGGTCGCGTCGCTGGTGATGGGGTGTGTGATGACGGTCGTGATGCTCGCCTTCATGTGGTCCATGTACAAAGGCGAGGGAACGAAGATGGCCGTGGTGATCGTCGCCGCCCTCTTAGGCGTGATCCTGCTGGCGATCAACAGGTCGCAAACGCTGATCTCCGACGTGAGTTTCATGAGATCGATGATTCCCCATCACTCGATCGCCATTAACAACGCGAGGAAGTCCACGCTCAGCGATCCCCGGGTTCGCAAGCTCGCCGACGGGATCATCGAGTCGCAGGTGCGCGAGATTGCCGAGATGAAGCTGCTGATCCAGGATATCGAGCGCAACGGCGCACGCGGCAATCGCCCGCTGCCCGCGAGGCCGGCGGAGGTGACGCCGGAGATGGAGCGGAAGATCAAAGAGGACGTGCAGTGATTCGGTAGCGATCGGGCACTCGCCAGCCGGTCAATGCTCCGGCTTGATCCCGGGGCGCTTCGCGACCCTGCCAACTGTCATTTTCACGACGAATTTTGCGCGTTCATATGCCCGGGGCATTCTTCAATTTCGACACCCGCGGGTTCATCAAGCGGGTGGGTGAAAAGCGTTCCGCTCGCCTCATCGGGACCCACGTCTTCGGGGCTGAAGCCGGGGAAGCGGTGTAGGCAGCAACGGGAGCATTTGAGGTCCGCGACCTCGCCGATGCACTGTTTCCTTATCTCATGATGCGAACGCCTGAAGCTTTGCACGCAACGTTCTTCAAGGACGGCAAGCAGCTGTCCTGCTGTGCGGGGTAATAACGACGCGCCTGAGCTTCCTTCGCGCGCGTTTCCTTGCCCGGTGTCAACTATCCGTCTGTGGCCACCCGGCCACGCGTAGGGACAACACGAGGAGACGATTCGGCAACGTTTGCCGCGGCTATTGCCCGAGTTCACTATCGACCATTTCCCCCTATGTTCGTCAACGCACTGACTCAAACTCGCTCCGCAGCTACTGTAGACGATGGGAAACGGCGCGTTAAGGCGCGAGAGCAGGAATGGGCTGGCAGTAGGGACGCGATCATCCATGGCCTTGAAACGAGCTGTTCAGGAATTACTAGGCCAGACAGCCAGACGCTTCGTGCAGTCGGGTTCCAGTTGGCGTCGTCGTCTGGCGGGAGAATTCCCAGTGCCTACAGGGTTCGAGCAAAGCGTGATTCACTTCATTCGCGCTTACGGCTACGTGGCGCTGTTTGTGCTTCTCGCACTCGAGACGGCGATGATTCTGCATTTCGTTCCAAGTGAAGTGATCGTTCCCGTCGCGGCCGCCACGCTGGGATCACGCCGATGATCGCCGCCATGAAAGATTCACCAAATCTTCATTCGTACGCTTCCGAAGCCGACTGACCAACTTCGGTAAATCGCCTGACAAGGGGGTCTCGTAATGCAGCTCGGCATGATTGGGTTGGGGCGCATGGGCACCAACATGGTGTGCCGCCTGATGAATGCAGGCCACGAATGTGTGGTCCACGACCTGCGTGCAGAGGCCATAAACAACCTACAGGAACAAGGCGCCATCGGGGCGTCTTCGCTTCAGCAGCTGGTCGCACGCCTGGCCAAGCCGCGGGCGGTCTGGTTGATGGTACCTGCGGCCGTGGTCGATCAGGCGCTGGCGCAGGTGGCGCCCCTGCTCGAAGCCGGCGACACGATCATCGACGGCGGCAATTCCTATTATCACGACGACATCCGACGGGGCGCAACGCTGAAACCGCGAGGGATTCACTTCATCGATGTCGGAACGAGCGGTGGTATCGCCGGACTCGATCGCGGGTACTGCTTGATGATCGGTGGTGAAAGAGATGCCATCGAGCGTCTTGCGCCGATCTTTGACACGCTGGCACCGGGCGTCGACGCGGCCCCACTGACGCCTGGAAGAAAGAATCGCGATGGCACTGCCGAAAAAGGCTATCTACATTGCGGTCCGCAAGGTGCCGGACACTTCGTCAAGATGGTTCACAACGGAATTGAATATGGTGCGATGGCCTCGTATGCCGAAGGACTGAACATCCTGCGCAACGCCAACGCCGGCAAGCGGGCGCGCGATGCTGATGCCGAGACGACGCCGTTGCGGCACCCCGAGTACTACCAGTACGAACTCGACCTGCCCGAAATCGCGGAGCTCTGGCGCCGCGGCAGCGTGATCGGCTCGTGGCTGCTGGACCTCACCGCCGCAGCGCTGGTGAATGATCGCGACCTCGAGGACTACGCGGGCCACGTATCGGATTCTGGCGAAGGTCGATGGACGATCGCCGCTTCCCTCGACGAAGCAGTGCCGTCTCCCGTTCTCAGCGCCGCCCTTTATGAGCGCTTCAGTTCGCGCGGCGGTGGGGACTTTGCCAACCGTGTGCTGTCTGCCATGCGCAAGCAGTTTGGCGGACATGACGAGAAGGAAACAAGCTGACATGGACGAGGCCCGACGCGGCACGGCACAGTCCGATGCGCTGGTGCTGTTCGGTATCACGGGCGATCTCGCGCACAAGAAGATCTTTCCGGCGCTCTATGCGATGGCGAAGCGGGGCCGCCTCGACGTTCCCGTGGTCGGCGTCGCGTCCTCGAGTTGGAGCATGGCGCAATTGCGCAAGCATGCCGAAGACAGCATCAGGGAATCGGGAAAAATAGATGACCGGCCAGCTCTGCGCCATCTGCTGTCCCTGCTCCGCTATGTCAGCGGCGACTACAAGGACCCCCACACGTTCAGTGCGCTCAAGAAGGCGCTCGGAGATGCTCGGCGTCCCACCTTTTATCTTGCCATCCCGCCGGCGCTTTTCGCGCCGGTCATCAAGGGGCTTGGCGCCGCGGGCTTGACCGAACACGCGCGTGTCATCGTCGAAAAACCGTTTGGGCGAGACTTGGCCTCGGCGCAGGAGCTCAACCGTGTAGCGCTGTCGGAGTTCCCGGAAGACTCGATTTTCCGCATCGATCACTTCCTCGCGAAGGAGGCGATCATGAACATTCTCTACTTCCGCTTCGCCAATTCGTTCCCGGAGCCGATCTGGAACCGCAATTACGTGGCGAGCGTTCAGATAACGTTGTCCGAAAAATTCGGGGTCGAGGGCCGAGGCGCCTTCTACGAGACCGCCGGTTGTCTGCGCGACGTCATCGAGAACCATCTCTTCCAGATCGTCGCGCTGCTCGCCATGGAGCCGCCGACCCACAGGGGCTTCAGCGCCGTGCACGGCGAGACCGCCGACGTCTTTCAGGCCATGCGCCCTCTGCAACCGGACGACGTGGTGCGGGGCCAGTACACCGGCTACCGCAACGAGCCGGGGGTAGCGAAGAGGTCAGAGGTCGAGACGTACTGTGCGCTGCGGCTGCTCATCGACTCATGGCGCTGGGCAGGGGTGCCGTGGTACCTGCGCTCCGGGAAATATCTTGCAGAGACCGCCGCCGAGGTGATCGTCCAGCTGAAGCCTCCACCGCAGCGGCTCTTCGCCGACTCGGCGCCGATGTCCGGTCCTGCCAATTATCTGCGCTTCCGCCTTTCCCCAAACTCCGCCATTGCCCTCGCTGCTCGCGTCAAGCGTGCAGGGAAACAGTTCGTCGGCGACCAGCGGGAGCTCTACTTGCTGGACGAGCAGTCGGAGGAGGAGGCCCCCTACGAGCGGCTGCTAGGCGACGCGATGGCCGGCAATGGAGCGCTCTTCACGCGCGAGGATGCGGTGGAGGCTGCCTGGGCGGTCGTCGGCCCCGTTCTCGAGGGCCATCATCGGATCCACCCCTACCGGCGCCATAGCTGGGGTCCGAAAGAAGCCAATGCGCTCATCGCAGCCGACGGCAACTGGCACAACCCGGTCGTGGGCGGCGGCGAAGCATGACGGCCATGAACGACGTGGTATTTCTGATCGACGTAGACAATACGCTCCTCGACAACGACCGTGTGCAAGAAGATCTCAGGGGTCATCTCGAGTCTGAATTTGGCGCCGCGAGCAGCAACCGGTACTGGGTGATATTCGAAGCGCTGCGCACCGAGCTCGGCTACGCGGACTACCTTGGCGCGTTGCAGCGCTATCGGCTCGGCGACTTGTGCGATCCGCGAATGCTGCAGATGTCGGCATTTCTGGTGGACTATCCGTTTGCAAGCCGGTTATACCCTGGCGCGCTCGACGCCATCCGGCGTCTTCGAGGCCTTGGCTTAACAGTCATTCTTTCCGATGGCGACGTCGTTTTTCAACCGCGCAAGGTCGAACGCTCGGGGTTGTGGGCAGCGGTCGAAGGCCGCGTGCTGATCTATATCCACAAGGAACAAATGCTCGATGCCGTCGCCGCACGCTATCCCGCCCGGCACTACGTGATGATCGACGACAAGCTGCGCATCCTGGCAGCGATGAAGAGGACATGGAAAGGCCGATTGACGACGATCTTCCCGCGTCAGGGACACTACGCGCTCGATCCCGCAAACATCAGCGCATATCCTTCGGCCGATCTGACGATCGAGCGTATTGGCGACCTGGTCGAATGTGATCTGTCTGCTTTGCTCGGCGCCGCCAATATGGGTGTACATGATGATAGGAGCAACCATGAAGCCGACCCAACAACTGCATGACCTCGGCCAAAGCCTTTGGCTGGACAACATCACGCGCGGGCTCCTGGCCAACGGGACGCTGCGACGCTACATCAGCGAGCTTTCAGTCACCGGGCTGACATCCAACCCGACGATCTTCGACAAGGCCATCAGGGAAGGACAAGGTCTCTACGATGCCGCGATCCGACAGAAAACAGCCGAGGGAAAATCGGGTGAGACGTTGTTTTTCGATCTCGCACTCGAGGATTTGATCCAGGCCGCCGATCTGTTCCGTGCGGTCCACGACGGTACCGGCGGCGTCGATGGCTGGGTGTCGCTGGAGGTCTCGCCTCTACTCGCCAACGATACTGCGGCGACCATCAAAGCGGTGGCGCAATTGCATCGGCGCGCGCAGCGTCCCAATCTGTTCATCAAGATTCCCGGGACACCCGAAGGTATTCCGGCGATCGAGGAATCGATCTTCGCCGGCGTCCCGGTGAACGTGACGCTGCTGTTCTCGGCTGAGCAGTATGTCGCTGCAGCGGAGGCGTATATGCGCGGCATCGAGCGGCGGATCGCCGCGGGGCTCGATCCGAACGTCGGTTCGGTGGCATCGATTTTCATCAGCCGCTGGGACGTGGCGGTGAAGGACAAGGTTCCCGTAGACCTTCGCAATCGCCTGGGGATCGCCATCGCCAAACGCGCGTACAAAGCGTACCGCGCGGTGCTGGAATCGCCGCGCTGGCGAACGCTTGTCACCGCTGGCGCCCGGCCGCAACGCCTGCTCTGGGCGAGCACCGGAACCAAGGATCCGGATGCGCCGGACACGCTCTACATCGAAGCGCTGGCGGCCCCGGACACCGTCAACACCATCCCCGAGAAGAC
>JALYXY010000055.1 GCA_030946875.1 Pseudomonadota bacterium
CTACACGGGCCTGCTTTCGCTGAACGCCGTGAGCCGCAAGATAGTCACCGTGGAGGACCCGATCGAGTACCAGCTCCGGGGCATCAACCAGATCCAGGTCAAGCCGCAGATCGGGCTCGACTTCGCCAATCTGCTGCGCTCCATCCTACGCCAGGACCCGGACGTCATCATGGTCGGCGAGGTGCGCGACATCGAGACGGCGCAGATCGCGGTGCAGGCGGCGCTGACCGGCCATCTGGTGCTGTCGACGTTGCATACGAACGACGCACCGACGGCCGTCACGCGTCTGCTCGACCTCGGCGTGCCGTCGTATCTCATCAGCTCGACGCTCCTCGGGGTCATGGCGCAGCGGCTCGTGCGCACGCTGTGTCCGCATTGCAAGAAGCCCGCCGATCCTCCGGACGACGAGACCTGGCGCCTGCTGACCCATCCGTGGCGCGCGGAGAAGCCCGCGCAGGTCATGGCGCCCGTAGGCTGCCTCGAATGTCGCATGACCGGTTACTACGGACGGATCGGCCTCTTCGAGATCATGCCGATGACCCCCACCATTCGGCACCTCACGACGCATGAGGCCGATGACGCCAAGATCCGCGAGCAGTCCTACAAGGACGGCATGAAGCCGCTGCGGGTCTCCGGTGCCGCCAAGGTCGCGGCCGGCCTCACCACCGCCGAAGAAGTTATCAAGGTCGCGCCGCTCGCGTAGGAGCAGGGGCCCCGCTTCGGGGATGCGACTGTCGCGGGTCGGCGCGGGAGGCCGACACAACCGCGTTGTGCAGGGTGCCGTACGTGCGGAGGCCGAGGCCGCTCGCGTAGGAGCAGGGGCCCCGCTTCGGGGATGCGACTGTCGCGGCTGTCGCGAGTCGGCGCCGCTCCGCCTGTGCAGTACCGGCGGATCCGGCAGCCGCAAGCATTGGCCGCCCTTGCCACCGCATGCTATCTTTTCCCGCAGCCGTTTCCGGCACTATCGATGGAGAGATCCAATGCGCAAGGCCCTGCTCGCCGTCACCGTTCTCACCCTTGCAGGATGTGCAACAACAACGCCCGATGACCAACAGGGGACCTACACCGAGCGCGTCTACCGCACGGGCAGCAACCTGCCGGTCCGCGATCGGGACGCCGCCGACGTAAAAACGGTTGGTGCGGGTGCAGCAGACGATCAGATTCGCGGCGGAATGAGCTCCCCGCGCGTTGGCCCCGCAGCCGGAGGTCGCTGAACGTTCCACCCGCCAACGCGGCACGATCAGCGCGCGGCGATAGATCGCGAAAACTATGAGCCCGGAGGCGTGCCAGGCGCACTCTGCCGTGCTTCGTTGGACGGGCCTCGACTGTCCACCGGTTCGGCAACGCCGCCTTCGGGTGACCGGTTGCCCGCTTCGCCCATAGCGCGCGAGGGACTCGGGGTCTGAGCGTTCAGCTGCGCATCACCCGCTGCATGGGTGTGCGTCGGAAGCACCACGGCCCGCGCGTACGACAGCACGCGGTCGATGTGATCGCGATGTTGCACGGAGTACACGGCAGCTGCAATGAGCGAGGGGGTCAGCAGCAGGGCTGCAGCTGCGTAGGGTACCCACCGTGCGCGTGTGCGTGTCGCGGTGACCGATGGATCGGCGAATTCGAGCTCGGCCTCGTCCGGCCGGGCAGTCAAAACCCCAACGTAGTGACTCGGTGCATTCGAATCATCGGCGGCTTCGAATCCGTGGGTGTCAATCGCGGAATTGAGGTGCGCGCCGGGCGACTCAAGCGGGGCTTCAGGCCGCTCGAAGTCTGAACCTGGCATCACGTCGGGGTGCGCCGGTACACCATCGCTGGAGCTGTGGGCCGGTGCCGTCGCCACGCCGACCTGGGCAACAGGACCTTCATCCAGATTGGGCAGGAAGCCGTCGCAGCCATGGCACAAGGTTGCCGCAGGGTCGTTGACCGCGCCGCAGTGTGGACACTCTTTGAGGGCGGGAATCTCGTCCCCTGCCGAGGATGGCCCCACACCCGCCGCGTCTGCGGAGGACCAGGCAGAGCTGTCCGGGCGGGCCGAACCTTGCCGTAACGGTTGCGCGCACTTGTAGCATGACTCCGCGGCGCCATCGTTGATGGCGTCGCATGCGGCGCATTCGAGCAAGTGCACGGGCGACCCGCACTGATTGCAGAAGCGCGCACCGGTCGGGTTGCCGTGCTCGCACACCGGACATGCAACCGGGAGAGAAGGAAAGCCTGCATCTTCCTGGCTGAAGATACGGGGCGCAGCAGCCATCGGTTTCCGAACGACACGTAATCCTGGATGCTTTCGCGTCTGGCCCCACAGCGCCATCAGATGCATCCGACCCTGTTGTAGGTTGCAGCCTACGGGTTGCGGAGGGACGCCTGCTCCAGTCCGCAAGGACACCAACGTTTGTGCGTGATGCACCACTCCAGTAACTGAGCGTACGGTCCTACAGTCGTTTCAGGCGAGGATTACATCGCTTCGTGGCGCACGGGGATGCGCCGCGCTCGCGGGACTGGCTATCCTTTCCTTGCTACTTCTATAGCCCCCAACGGACGGGCTCTACAACTACGAAAGGGACTCATATGAACAAGCTTCTCGCAGCGCTTGTCGCAAGCACATTTTTGGCAATCGCCGGATCCGCCGTCGCCGCAGACACCTCCGACGCCGTGAAGCATCCGGTGGACACCACGAAAGCGAAGATTCGTTCCGACCGTGCCGAGGACCGGGCCGAAGACAAGGCGGACGCGCAGTACAAGGCGGCGAAGAAAGACGCCGACGCCAAGTACAGCGAGGCGAAGGAAAGCTGCAAGAGCCGGAAGGGCGCGGAAGGGCGCGCCTGCGTCAAGGAGGCAAAGGCAGATCGCGATCGCACCTTCGCGGAAGCCAAGGCCGCGCGGGACAAGGACCATGCACGAGCGAAGGCAGCGAAGAAATCGCATGCCTGAACGGCGTTCAGCGTCCAGAAAAGCGCTCCGCGATGGGGCGCTTTTTTTTGGGGTATGTTGTTCGCCTGAACGCCGCCGAACCCGCCAGCGGGCGGGGCGGCTCCGGTGAGTCCGGCAACCAGGAGACTCGAATGGCCGTACGCATCGTTGATGTTCGGGAGGTGACGCAGCGGATCGCATCACCCATACGCAACGCTTACATCGACTTCAGCAAGATGACCACGAGCCTGGTGGCCGTGGTCACCAACGTCGTGCGGGAAGGCCGGCCGGTGGTGGGCTACGGCTTCAACTCCAACGGCCGTTACGGGCAGGGCGGCCTCATCCGCGAGCGGTTTGCACCCAGGCTCCTCGAGGCCGAGCCCGAGAGCCTGGTTGATGAAACCGGCGACAATCTGGATCCTGCGCGCGTCTGGGCGGCGCTCATGCAGAACGAAAAGCCGGGTGGGCACGGCGAGCGCTCCGTTGCGGTGGGAACGATCGACATGGCGGTATGGGATGCGGCGGCCAAAATTGCAGGAAAGCCGCTCTTCAGGCTCCTGGCCGAACGCCACGGCGTCACGGCCAGTCCGCGCGTGTTCGTGTATGCCGCGGGCGGTTACTACTACCCGGGCAAGGGATTGGACGCGTTGCGAGCCGAGATGCGCAGCTACCTCGAGCGTGGCTACAACGTGGTGAAGATGAAGATCGGCGGCGCCTCGGTCGAAGAAGACCGCGCACGCATCGAGGCAGTACTGGCCGAAATCGGCAACCGTGCCTCGCTCGCCGTGGACGCCAATGGACGCTTCGATCTCGACACCGCCATTGCCTACGCCAAGATGCTGCGCGACTACCCGCTGTTCTGGTACGAGGAGGCCGGCGATCCGCTCGATTTCGCGCTCCAGGCCGCCCTCGCCGAGTTCTACCCCGGGCCCATGGCCACTGGCGAGAACCTCTTCAGCCATCAGGATGCCCGCAACCTGCTCCGATATGGCGGCATGCGTCCCGACCGAGACTGGTTGCAATTCGACTGCGCGCTTTCTTACGGACTGGTCGAATACGAGCGAACGCTTCGCGTGCTGCACACGTTCGGCTGGTCGCCTGCGCGCTGCATCCCACACGGCGGGCACCAGATGTCACTCAATATCGCTGCGGGGTTGGGGCTTGGCGGAAACGAAAGTTATCCCGACCTATTTCAGCCATTCGGCGGCTTTCCCGACGGCGTCCAAGTACAGGATGGCCACATCAAAATGCCCGAGATCCCCGGCATCGGGTTCGAAGGCAAGTCGGACCTGATCAGCGTCATGCGGGAGCTCGCCTGACGAGCAAGCGATTTGACTTGCCGCGCCTTAAGGCTACGATCCGCGCTGGCGGCGGCGCGACCAAGCGGCTGCTCACCTCGGGAGGCAAAACATGGCTTTGTACCGGAAAATTCTGGTTGCATACAACAGTGCCCCCGAGTCACGTGCGGCGCTCGAGGAAGCTGCTCGCCTCGCGTCGGAAGATGGTGTCGAGGTTCACGTCGCCGCGGTCATGAATACCGCTGCGTATCTCGTGGCGGGCGAATACGTGCCGGAGATGACGCTTGCTGCGGGGCGCGACGAGCTCGAAGCCGACGTGAAGGAGGCCGAGGCGATGCTCAGATCGCGCGGGCTCAATGTGCGCTCGCATCTGGTCATCGGCGAGCCGGTCGACGTCATTGCGCGCCTGGTGAACACGCTCGGCGTGGACCTCCTGATTCTGGGACACTCGCGCGCCAAGTCATTTGCCATGCGCTGGTGGCGGGGATCCGTCGATACGATGTTGATCGAGCGGGTACGCTGCAGCATCCTGATCGCGGCTGACGCGAAGGCGTGACCCTGCGCGTGAGCGCGTGGATCGCGCTCGTTCTGGTCACGTCCGCGGTGGTCGGGTGCCACACCGCAAATGTCGCCGCGCGCGCGCCGGCCTCGGAACCTTTGATCTGGGATGTCCGGGCGAAGATCTTCGTCAGTCGCGAGGTCGTCGTGCGCGCAGTTCTGCACGCGCGATTCCGGTTGCTCGGCGAGGTTCACGACAACCCTGCCCATCATGCCTTGCGCGCAGATCTTTTGCGCACCATCGCCGCCGCCAACAAGCACCCTGCCGTGGTGTTCGAGCAGTTCGACGCGGGGTACGAACAGGCGCTTCGCCGGGCGCAGGAGAAGCCGATCGATGCCGAAGCACTCGCCGATGCGGGAGCGCTCGACCGCTCCGGGTGGCAATGGCCGCTGCACAAGGGGCTCATCGAGGCGGCGCTGGCGGGCGCCCTGCCGGTGCATGCCGGAAATGCGGATCGCGCGGCGCTCGAGCCGGTGACGCGCCGGGGTGATCTCGGCTCCGTGCCGATCGAGTGGCGCACGGTGCTGGACCGTGCGCCGTGGGATGCTGACAAGGAACTGACTCTGACACGCGTCATCGAAGCCGCGCATTGCGGAAAGCTACCATCGCGGTTCGTGCCGCAGCTCGCGCTGGCTCAGCGCGTGCGTGATGCAGCCCTTGCCGCGGCACTCCTCGAGTATGCGACCCTGGACGGAGCCATCCTCATCGCCGGGAACGGCCATGCACGTGCCGACACGGGGGTGCCGCTTTACTTGCAGAGTGCCAATGTGGTGACGATCGGTTGGGTGGAGGTCGACGCGCTGGACCGGCGGGAGACGACTGGCCGTGCCGCCGAGGTCGCGAATCCCGGGTTCGACTTCCTATGGCTCACCGGTGGCGTGGATCGTGCTGATCCGTGCGAGGCTTTCAGGGCACCCACCTGAACCCGGACTTGCGCGCGCCATCACCTACTAAAGAGAGGGACCCTCATGAACGAAGAAACCTTCAACCTGAGCATCCGCAAATTCCTGAAGATGGTCGGCGTCAACTCGCAGCGCGAAATCGAGCAGGCGGTCAATCAGGCGAGACAGAACGGAACGATCAAAGGGGGCGAGACGTTCCCGGCCGAGGTGAAGCTCGAAGTTCCGGGTCTGTCCGTGAGCGTGGTGTTCAAGGGAGAAATCCGGCTCGAGTGACGCAACCACGCGCGCCTGCGCCTTGCGGGCGCAGGAATCCGACGGCCGACGAGCAAAGGTTGCGCGTACCGCACGCGCCTGCATTTCAATGACCGGAAGCAGCTTCGCGAGTAGGCACGCGAGTGCCGGGAACGCGTTACCCGGTGCCCGCCGCAACGATGCGGTGCTCGATCGCCTCGAGCGTCAGCAAGTAGGCCTCGGTCGGTCCTGATTCGCCATCCAGCGCGGCTGCAAGCGCACGCGCCCTCTCGAGCGGCCCCGAGAGGGCAGCACGCACGTGCCCGGGCAGGGGGCCTTCGGGCACGGGATCGAGAATGACCGCGAGCTCCTCCATCACGGCGATCAGCGCGTCCCTTGTTGATTCCGGTTTATCGTCGGCGGTTTCCGGCATAGCTCATAGACCTTGGAGTGTTCGGCGAGTGCAAACAGTCACGCCATTTTGACCGGCAGCGCCTTGCGCGGCAACAACGCGCCTCTTCTGGCGCGGCGCAGGACATAACGGGCGAGCTCCTGTCCCTTTAAAACGAGTTGCTGTTGCTTACCTCGTATGACGACGGGGATCGACAGCGTGTCGTGATAGACGCCTGTCCAGACCAGACGTTCTTCGGCATCGATCTGCATCAGCATCGTGCCGCGTCCGCGGTCCTGCACCTTGAGCTCGGAAGCCGCAAAGCACAGGAGCTTGCCCTGGCTCGCGGCACAGGCGACGTACGGCGACTTTCCGAATAGATCGTCACCTGCACCCGAGACGACAACGGGTGGGAGCAACGTCTCGCCTTGTTCCAGGGACATGAAGGCCTTGCCTGCGCGATTGCGGCTCACGAGCGCGGAAAACGGCGCGATATATCCGTACCCTCCCGTGTTCGCGAAGAGGTAGTGCGTATCCGTCTCGGCTGCCAGCATGTAACGCGCCTTCCCACCTTCCTGCAGCGTGATGAGCGAGGTGATCGGGACGCCATCGCCGCGTCCGGCAGGAACCTCGTGGGCATCGATCGCATACGCGCGACCCATGCTGTCCATGATCACCACAGGCCGCGTGGTCCGTGTCTCGACCGCCGCCCCGAGGTGGTCTCCTGTCTTGAAGGCAAGCGTCGACACGTCGAGCCCGTGCCCGGGCCTGGAGCGAATCCACCCGTTACGCGAGATCACGATGGTGACCGGCTCGTCTGGAACCGAGATCACGGCCTTCACCGCTGCTGTGCGCGCGACGGGCTCGAGCAACGTCCGCCGTGAGTCGCTGTACTTTGCGGCGTCCGCCTCGATCTCGCGCACGATCAACTTGCGTATTGCGCGGTCGCTCGCGAGAAGCGCCTGGAGCCGTGCGCGCTCCGCCACAAGCTCCTTCCGCTCCTGCTCGATGCGAATGCCTTCGAGCCGCGCGAGCTGACGCAGCCGGATCTCGAGAATGTCGTCTGCCTGCACCGGGGTGAGCTCGAAGCTTTTCATGAGCTCGGCCTTGGGGTCTTCGGCCTCGCGAATCACCCGGATCACCTTTTCGATGTTCAGAAAGGCGATGTGACGACCGTCGAGGATATGCAGCCGCCCTTCGGCGCGATCGAGCTGAAAGCGCGTGCGACGAATGACCGTCGAGACCCGAAACCGCGCCCACTCGGTGACGATGTCGAGCAAGGCTTTCTGCCGGGGCCTGCCATCGGAACCCAGCATCGTGCAATTGACCGAGAAGCTCGACTCGAGGCTGGTATGCGCGAACAGGACTGTCATCAGCTCGGCTGGGTCGACCTTGCTCGTGCGCGGCTCGATCACCAGGCGAATCTTTTCCTTCTGCCCCGATTCGTCGCTCGCGCGCTCGACCAGATTCAGCACCACTTGCTTCAGGTTGAGTTGCCCTTGCGTCGGGCTCTTCTTTCCGGGCGCCGGCTGAGGGTTCGACAAGGCGTCGAGCTCTTCGAGCACGCGCTTGGTCGAGACCTGGTAAGGGAGTTCGTGCACGACGACTCGCCACTGGCCGCGCGCAAGATCCTCGACGCGCCAGCGTGCGCGTGCCCGGAGAAGGCCCCGGCCCGTGCGGTAGGCCTCTGCAATTTCCTCGCGCGCCGAAATGACGTGTCCGCCGTCGGGGAAGTCGGGGCCCGGCATGAGCGCGAGAAGCTCTTCGACCGTTGCGCCGGGCTTCGACACTGCGAGTGAGGCCGCGGCTGCGACCTCGCCCAGGTTGTGCGGAGGAATATCGCAAGCCATGCCCACCGCGATGCCCATGGACCCGTTGAGCAGAACGAAGGGGAGGCGCGCGGGAAGACGCGACGGCTCGTGCACCGTATTGTCATAGTTGGGGACGAAATCGACCGTCCCCTGGTCGAGCTCGGCGAGCAGCAGGTCCGATATCGGCGCGAGTTTCGCTTCGGTGTACCGATAGGCGGCCGGCGGGTCGCCGTCCCGCGAGCCGAAATTGCCCTGGCCGATGATCAGCGGGTAGCGCAGCGTGAAATCCTGCGCCATGCGCGCAAGCGTGTCGTACACCGACGTGTCACCATGCGGATGCACGCGTCCGAGGACTTCGCCGACGATGCGCGCACACTTCACTGGCCTCGCCCCCGGCCCGAGCCCCAGCTGGCGCATCGTGTACAGGATGCGTCGCTGCACCGGCTTCTGGCCGTCCTCCACCTGCGGCAGCGCCCGATCGCGCACGACCGCCATCGCATACTGCAAATACGCGTTCTCGGCGTATTCGTGCAGGATGAGCTGATCCTGCTCGGCGGGAGTGATCGCGCCCATCTATTCCTCCTGTACCTCGTTGCCTCGCCGCTCCATCCATTCGCGACGGGCGCCGGAGCGCGCCTTGGCCATCAGGAGGTTGAAGCGTTCTGTCGCCGCGCCACGGTCCGCCTCAGGCAGATTGATGCGCAGCAACCGGCGCGTGTCGGGATTGAGCGTCGTCTCCCAAAGCTCGGCAGGATCCATCTCACCGAGCCCCTTGAAGCGTCCGACCTTCCATTGTGTATAGCCTTCCTTGCGCAGACGGTCTTCCCACGACTCGAGCTCGAGCTTGTCCATTGCGTAAAGCTTCTTCGCCTGACGCTTCTTGCCCGCACTGTCGACGTCCACACGGTAGAGCGGAGGTTGCGCGATGTAGACGTGGCGGCGGGCGATGAGTTGCGGAAAATGCCGGAAGAAGAGCGTGAGCAGGAGCGTCTGGATGTGCTGCCCGTCGACATCCGCGTCAGACATGATGGCCACCGTGCCATAGCGGAGCTTGCTCCAGTCGACGGTATCCTCGAGCGCATGCGGCGGCACGCCGAGCGCGGTGGTGAGGTCCCGGATCTCTTCGTTCTCGAGCGCCTGATGGATGTCTTTCTCCCACACGTTCATTCCCTTGCCCCGCAGCGGCAGGATCGCCTGTGTTTCCTTGTTGCGTGCCATCTTGGCGCTGCCGCCGGCGCTGTCGCCTTCAACCAAAAAGAGCTCGGTCTCTGCGGGATTGCTCGATTCGCAGTCCGCGAGCTTGCCCGGCAGCATCACGACGCTCGACGTGCGCTTGCGTTCGACCGTCTTCGCCGCACGGGTGCGGGCAACCGCCTGCCGGATCGCAAGCTCGCTGATCGTCTTGCCGGCACTGACGTGCTGGTTGAGCCAGATGTCGAGCGGATCACGCATCATGCGTTCGGTGAGTCGCACGCCCTCCCGACTGGTCAGGCGATCCTTGGTCTGCGCAGCGAATTGGGGATCCAGCATGCGTACCGAGAGCACGAAGCGCAGGTTGCGAAAGACATCGTCCGGCTGCAGCTTGAGTCCTTTCGGAAGCAGGCTGTGATGCTCGATGAAGCTTATTACCGCTCCGAAAAGCGCGGCACGCATGCCTGAGACATGCGTACCGCCGAGCGGGGTCGGAATGAGGTTGACGAATGCTTCGCCTTCGCCTTTGCTGTCCTCGTACCACGAGAGCGCCCATTCGACACCTTCGCCCTCGGCAAAGGTCTCGTCACTCTCTCCCGCATGATTGCGTCCGGCGAAGATCGGCACGAGCGAAGGCTCGCCCTGAGCGAGCTCGATCAGATAGTCGGACAGACCTGCGCTGTAATGCCAGGTCTCGATGGGTGCCGTCGCGGCTTCGATTTCCTTCGCAAGCGTCGTCGTCAGACCCGGCAACAGCACGGCCTTGGTGCGCAACAGCCGGGCAAGCTCGGCGACCGGGATGACGGGCGAATCGAAGTATTGGGGATCGGGCCAGATGCGCACCGTGGTTCCGGTTCCCGTTGCCTTGCCGGTGACACGCAGCTTTTCGGCCACTCCGCCATCAGCGAACACGATGCGGTGCGTCTTTCCGTCGCGCTTCACCTCGCATTCGAGCCGGCGTGAAAGCGCATTGGTGACCGAGACCCCGACGCCATGCAAGCCCCCGGCATACGTGTAGGCGCCGGCCCCTGAGGTCTTGTCGAACTTGCCGCCGCTGTACAGGATCGTGAAGATTGCCTGCACGACCGGAATGCCCTCGACAGGATGTGAGCCGACCGGGATGCCGCGACCATCATCGGTCACGCTCACCGACTCATCGGCATGAACCACCACGTCGATATGCCTTGCGTAGCCGGCGATCGCCTCATCGACCGCGTTGTCCACCGCTTCCTGAACGATGTGCAGCGGGTTGTCGGTCCGGGTGAACTGGCCCGGGCGCAATCGCACCGGTTCCAGACCTTTCAATACCCGAATCGAGGATTCGTCGTACGTCGGGCGGGTTGTTGCCATGATGCGGAGACACTTTACAGAAATTGGTACGTTTGGACCGCCATTCACGTCGAGGAGCTGGCGCGCACGCCGACGTCGACTGTCATGCTGGGTGTCTCGCGCACGCGGACGCCTGCCGTTTCGATGCGCTAACATTCGAGGCTGGAGCGGACGATTCACCCGAACGCGCGACCGAAGCACGCCGTCAAAGTACCGGGTCCATTCAACCGCCACTACCAAGCGTGATCTCCGCCATGACCAACGCCAATGATCTTATCGCGAGTGCGCACGCAGTCATCGACGACCTCGTAGCTGCGAACCGTATCCTGTATCGACAGAAAGTCGTCGATGGCTTCGGCCACGTGAGCGTGCGCCATCCGCTCGATCCCGAACGCTTCCTGCTGTCGCAGAGCAAGGCGCCCGGCAGCGTGGAGCGCAGCGACATCCTGGTGTACGGTCTGGACGGCGAGGCGATCGATGCCCAGGGTCGCAGGCTTTATCTCGAGCGCTTCATTCACAGCGCGATCTATGCCGCTCGGCCCGACGTCATGTCGGTTGTGCACAGTCATTCGCCGGCGGTGATTCCGTTCGGCGTCACCGACGTCGCGCTGCGACCGGTCATGCACGTCTGCGGCTTTCTGGGCAGCACGGTGCCCGTATTCGAGATTCGCGACAGCGTGGGCCCCGCCACCGACCTTCTCATCCGCAGTCAGGAGCTTGGTGCCGCCATGGCAGCGTCGCTCGGCGCTGCCCCTGTGGTGCTGATGCGCGGGCACGGCAGCACGGCGGTCGGGCACTCCATCGCCCATGCCGTGTACCGCGCCGTGTACACCGAAGTGAACGCACGCCTTCAGGCTGATTCCGTTCGTCTCGGCCCAGTGAACTTCCTGACGCCGGAGGAGGCCGCTGCCGCAGCTTCCACCAACGAGGGCATCAATGTCCTGGCTCGGATCTGGGACCTGTGGAAGAGCGAAGCGGACGCTTGAAGTAGCGATGCAGGTCGGCTACGAGGTCAGCGCGCGTAGTACTTGAAAAGCTCATCCTGCTGCTGCTTCGAAAGCGGTGCCGCCAAAAACTTGAGCGTCACCGCATCGGCAACCGCTTCGTCGACCCCCGATAGCCGTTCGAGACGCAGGTTGTCCTTGGGGTAGAAACGATCCCGTACCTCCTTGGCCAGCGGCTCGGGCACGTTCACCCAGGCGGCGTAAGCCTTCAGCGCGGCAGGATCGGAATACATCCAGTCGAGCGTCTCGCGATAGGCGACCAGATAACGTGCAAGGGCATCTTTCTTCGCTTCGGCGGCGGAGGTGTTGGTGATCATCACGCGCACGGTTTGATTGCGCGCCGAAGGCACATCGCTTGCGCGAGCGACCAGGCGAACGCGTCCCTGCTGGAGAGCTTCCACTGCAAACGGCGGTGATGACCATCCGATGTCCACCTGACCGGACATGGTTTGCGTGAACGTCGAGGCCGGACTGCCCGTCGCCACGGGTTTCATTGCAACGCCCGATTGACGTGCCAGCGCGAGCACCGCGATGTTGGTCGACGATCCGGTGGTCGAGTACGCGATGGTCTTGCCTGCCGCATCCTTGAGCGATTTGATCGGCGAGTTCGCCGGCACGTACCAGAAGAGATCGTCCGCACCCGTCATCGAATTGGCGATTGCCCGCACAGGGGCTCCCTTGGCGAATGCGCCCATCACGCCCGTCGTGCCCACACCCACGCCGATGTCCACGCTGCCGGAGATCACCGCCTGCTGCGTCTCGCCACCGCCCTGCGTATAGAGGATCTCCAGAACGAGGCCGTGCTTTCGGAAGATGCCTGCCTGCTGCCCAAGCTCGGGCGCTGCATTTTCCCAGTTGCCTCGCTGACCGATGGCGAGTTTGAGGGTGTCCTCGGCGAAAGCGATCGCGCACGAGGAGGTGAGGGTGACGATCGCGAAAAACCGCAGCAACCTGCAGGCAAGCATGAGTATTCCTCCGGCACCGGGGAACGCATTGTGCAACAGATGGGTGGGCTGCGGGTCGTCGGGCGCGCTCCCGTGCAGCGCCCACCCGCGACCAAGTTGCAGCCGTCTAGCGGCCGCCCGCGTTCTCGAGCTTCTTCAGCACGTGCGAGGGTATGAGGCCTCCGCCGTGCGCTTCGGTAATGCGCAGGATCCGTTTCAGCGAGGACACGGCCTCGTTGATGGTTTTGCAGCTGTCGCGCAGCGTATCGGCAGGAAGCACCACGCGCTCGGCAGGCGGTCCACGATGGCAGGAAAGATCAACGCTCAGTGCCGTCAATCGGTCGAGGATCTTGCACACTTCTTCGGCGGTTTCTCTGGTAGTTGTGGCGTCCATGTGCCTGCTCGCGGTCGGATCAGGAGGGAGAATCGCGACGTTGCGCCATCGAGCGGATCAGATTGCACATCGCTCCGATCTGCTCGGTCTTGTCGAAATAGTGGTCATCGTCGACCCCGAGGCTGCGCGCGGCGTCACGATAGGCGGGCGTGCTGTGGTTGGTCAGCACCACCGCGACGATGTCCGGGTGCGACTGCCGGAGGGCCTGCAACACCTCGAACCCATTGCCGCTGCGCAAAACGAGGTCGACGATCATCACGTCAGGGTGCAGCGCGCGGATCTCGGCGATCGCCGACGACGCATCGCCGCTGCTGCCCAGCACGTCCACGCCGAGCTCGGTGCGCAGCATGGTGACGAGCAGCCTCGTCAGGATCTCCGAGTCCTCGACGACGTAGACGCCGAGTCGGGCACTTCCTGTATTCATCGACCGGCCGGATGTGGAGCGGGCGCTCCACAAGACAAGGAGACAGCCTGTCATCGTAACCACGCGCTTCAAGCGCCACCGTAGGACGCGCGCACGTGACTGTGTAGGACGCGGCCTGCCTCAATGGCCTAGGCGGTATCCACCGAGGATGCCCGCAGGACGTCTGCAATGAGGTCACTGGATCAGCTCGTTCGGGTTGATCTTGCCGATATTGCGAGATGCGTGCCAGAACGTGCGGCAGTGTCGTGCGGCCGGCGACGCGCGTTGAAACTGGCATCGCCCGCCAGCAACCGTCCAGGCAAATCTTGCACGCATACGTTAAACGAACTTACCTCGGGCTTTCGGCGGTTCGAAGTGCTTCCCGCGCGGCGGCGGCCAGCGGGTCCGCCCGGTTTCGGGCGAGCCGCGCCAGGAAGGCACGCCCAGGCGCATCGGAGACGATACCCAGCGCCGCCACGGCATTCGCCCGATAGCCTGTGACGAACCGCTTCACCTGGTCGGCGACGTAGACCTCCCGCGGCTGACGCGTGAATCGCGCGAGATCCGCCTCGCTCACGCCGGTGATCTGTACCCCGCTGCGAAACACATCGGGGCGCCTTTCGTGAAGCGCCAACGCGGCTTCGCGCACCTGGAGCGTTTCGTCCGCAGAAGGACCTTCGGTGACAGCGCGCCGGAATGCCGGCGCCAGTTCTGCTGCATGGCTGCGGAGGTCGGCCGTGAGCGTGCGCTCGTCCCCCCCGATGCACATCGCGAGCACCCACCGCTGATAGATCTCGGAGGCCGCAGGCGATAGGCCGAAGCGCGAGGGTGCAGCCGGCGCAGCGAGCGCTTGGCCGCAGGTCCAGGCAACAAGACCCAACAGCAGCCAACGCAAGGTAGGGCTCGCCATCAATTTGCCGGGTAGGCCCCGTCGGGCCACACGCGTTTGGAGATGGCCGGGCAGACGAGGGTGAGCGTATCCCGATCGCAATCGCGCGTCACGAGTCCAGGGCGGAGACCGAGCAGCGCATTGACCGCCGACGCGGAACGCAGATGCGCGCGCAAGATCTGGCCCTCCGACAGATACAGACGTGAATTGCTCGCCGGATGCATCACGTTGGTCGTATTGAAAGCGCTCGTCAGATCATCGATGTGCTCGAGCGCCAGATCGTGCCCGAGCTCGTGGGCGAGAAGCTCTGCCCCGGAGCCCGCGGCGATCGCGACGAAGCTCCCGCCGACCGCGCACGCATTTCCCCGCGAGGTCGACCCATCGACGAGGTTGACGAGGTACACGTTGAGCCGTCCAGGGCGTGCCCCGATGTCCGCCTGCAATGCGGCGAGATTGGCATTGCCGGCCCCGCACGTGAACGCGTTCCAGCTTGCGGCCCTCACATTGCTCGTGGCATCCACCACCTCGAGAGGCATCGCAACGCCCATGCGTTCGTCGAAATAGATCTGCTGTGCGGTGGACCAGAGCGTTAGCGCGGTTTGCTGCGTGGTGGCATAGGGACCCGCCACGACCCAGATCGTGATGGGCACTGCGAGTTCGGCAGGCAGCGGAACGCTCACAATTTGATCGCCGGCTCCGCTGGTCCACGCGATCTGCTGCACGGCTACGGCGCGCCGGCTGCTGAACGCGATCACTTCGCCTGCGCCGGTTCGGGGGCCCACTACGACGGTGTCGGTCGGCGTCGAGTAGCTCTGGTAGTTCGCGGTCGCGACCGCCGTGGCATCGCTCACCAGCGCTCCGTCGGGGGCCGCCGAGCCTTGCAGGAACCTGATGCTCGCGAACCCCGGGAGAGGTGCACACATGATGCTGGCGCCCGCTCCGTAGCCCTCGGGGACGTACGCCTTGGCGACCATCTGCGCCTTGACCGAAGGACTCGTGGTGTAGCGGTGATTCGAGTCGGCACGCTGGTTCCAGAGCCGGAACACCGGCGCCCAATTGTTTGCGCACGCTCCTGACGTGGTGTCCGGAAGGCCCACGTAGAACGCACTCGCCGACTCGAAGACATAGCCGCTGTAATTCGGATCGGTTGCGACCTTCGCCTGAACGGCAGCGCATTCTGACGGCGATGCTGAAAAGAAGTGCGAGTTGCCGTGCGCCGGCGGAATGTAGAAGCGGCACACGGGGTTGACGTTCGCGGGCGCAGCGAGCGGGCTTGGATATACGCGAAACGACTCGCCGGTGCGTACCCAGCCCGCGATGCGACCACTGTCGAGAGCGTCGATGTCGGGCTCGAGATCGCTCATGAAATAGTGGTCGAGCGATGCGTTGTAGTACTCGACGGCTCCCACGGCGAGTGGCGGCACGACCGCGCTCGCCCCCACGAAGTTGACCGCGAGGTTGGGCATGCCGGCCCCCGCGCGCGAGAGCGCCGAGCTGCCATCGGTTGGCAACGCCGCATAAGTGATCTGGTCCACCCCTGCATAGTCAAGTGTGCCGCCGTCGGTGGCGAGAAACTGGTTGGGCACCACGTAATCCGGAGCAACGAGATGCAGGTCGGCGAACCCTTGCGTGCCGATCAGCACGCGTCGATTCGCGGTGTCGTCACTCGGCAGGTTGAAAGGGAAAGTGAAGGTCTTGACGAGCGCCGCATGCGTGCTCGTGAGCGCGTGGCCGGCGAAGAAGCGCTGGCCGATCAACGCCTGCATCTCGCGGAGGACAACGTACTGAACCGACCCGTCCGCGTTCGAGTAGACGCTCTCGATGCGGAAACTGTGAAACGTCGCGTACGTGGCAGTCGGTGCCGCCAGTAGAAGGACCAGGACCAGGATCAGAGACCGCAGATGAAACCGGAGCGAGAGCATCGCAGATATTATGCGGTGCGTCTGGCCATCCGCGACGGCGACAAAAAGAAGCCCGGGCGAACCGGGCTGGAGGAAGAGCCATCACTTTGCCGCTCAGCGCTTACGGGAAGCTTTCAGTGCACCGCAGCATCGAAGTCTTAGTACGTTCCCGTATGCCGAAGCGCTGCCCCTTGACGGCGGTCGCCCGCGTCTTGCGCAACGCGCGCCACCCGCACAGGGGAAAGTCTTGTGTAAGATACGACCGCGATGCACGAGCGGAGGCGTTGTACAGCGCTGTACGCACCCCGTTGATCAACGGTAATACGGCAGTCCCCGACAAACGCTAGCGGAGCACGCTATGTCCTTAGTCCGTGGCCCGAAAGACTTCTATTCCGGACTGCTGTTCATCGCGGTCGGCATTGCAACCATCGCCATCGCGATCAACTACCCGATGGGGACGGCAGCTCGAATGGGCCCGGGTTACTTTCCGCGCGCGCTCGGGTCGCTCCTCATCATTCTCGGCGCGTTCAGCATGGTTCGCGGCCTGCGCACGCCGGGCGAACCGGTACCCCGCTGGTTCTTCCGGCCGTTGATCGTGGCGCTGGGCAGCGTGGTCATCTTCGGGCTGATCGTGCAGACGGTCGGCATGGCCATCGCTACCGTGTTTCTGGTCGTTGCCTCCAGCTTCGCCAGCCCGGAATTCAGGTTGAAGGAGTCCATCATCTCGGGCGTGCTACTCGCGATCCTGTGCGTGGTCACCTTCATCCATTTTCTTAGTATCTCCCTGCCGGTCTGGCCCTCGTTCCTTTAACCGCCGAACTCTTCTCGAGGATTCACCGTGGATCTGCTACAGCACCTTGCGCTGGGCTTCGGCGTCGCACTCTCGCCAGTCAATCTCCTGTACGCATTCGTCGGCGTGCTGCTCGGCACGTTGATCGGCGTGCTCCCCGGCATAGGCCCGGTGGCGACCATCGCCATGCTGTTGCCGACCACATATGCCTTGCAGCCGGTGAGCGCGCTCATCATGCTCGCAGGCATCTATTACGGCGCGCAGTACGGTGGCTCGACCACGTCGATCCTGCTCAACATGCCGGGAGAGACCTCTTCAGCGGTGACCTGCCTCGACGGCTACCAGATGGCGCGCAAGGGGCAGGCAGGCGTTGCACTCGCCACGGCGGCCCTCGGCTCGTTCTTCGCCGGCACTGTAGGCACCATCATGGTGGCGACGATCGCGCAACCGCTTTCAGAGTTCGCCCTCAAGTTCGGTCCCGCCGAGTACTTCTCGCTCATGGTCTGCGGCCTCATCGGTGCGGTGGTGCTGGCACACGGCTCGCTGCTCCACGCAATCTCCATGATCGTGCTCGGCCTGATTCTGGGCCTCGTCGGAACGGACGTGAACTCCGGGCTTGCGCGCTTTTCATTTGGCGTTCCGGAGTTGACGGACGGCCTCGGGGTGGTCAGCGTCGCCATGGGCCTCTTCGGGTTCGCCGAGATCATCACCAACCTCGAATCGACGGAGAAGCGCGAGATCCTCACCAGCAAGGTCGGTGGACTTTGGCTCAACATGGACCAGTTCAGGCGGGCATGGCCGGCCGTACTGCGCGGCACCGGGCTGGGGTGCATTCTCGGCCTCTTGCCGGGAGGCGGGGCGATGCTGTCGTCGTTTGCTTCGTACGCCGTGGAAAAGAAGATCGCCAAGGATCCGAGCGAGTTCGGCAAGGGTGCGATTCAGGGCGTGGCCGGTCCGGAGTCAGCCAACAACGCGGGTGCGCAGTCATCGTTCATTCCGCTCCTGACGCTGGGGATTCCAGAGAACGCGGTGATGGCCCTCATGGTGGGTGCGATGACGATCCACAACATCCAGCCCGGGCCCCAGGTGATGACGAGCAATCCGGGCCTCTTCTGGGGTCTGATCGCGTCGATGTGGATCGGCAACCTGATGCTGGTCGTGCTCAATCTTCCCCTCATCGGAATGTGGGTGCAGCTCCTCAAGGTCCCGTACCGGCTTCTCTATCCCGCGATCCTGGTGTTCTGCTCCATCGGCGTGTACACGATCAGCAATGCAAGCTTCGACGTGAGCCAGACCGCGTTCTTCGGCTTGCTGGGTGTTGTTTTCGTGAAGCTCGGCTGCGAGCCCGCGCCGCTTCTTCTCGGCTTCGTGCTCGGTCCTATGATGGAAGAGAACCTGCGGCGCGCTTTGCTGCTGTCTCGTGGTGATTTCACGGTGTTTGCCACCCGCCCGATCTCGGCGTTCCTGCTGTTGCTGGCGCTGTTCCTGCTGATCATCGTAGTGCTGCCAAACATTCGCAAGAAGCGCGAAGAGGTCTTCATCGAAGAGGTGTGAGCCTGCCCGATTTGACATGCGTCGCGCTTCGGGCGCGGCGCGCATCAAGGACATGACAATGAGAATGCCCAAGCTCGGCCTCACCGCATTGGCGTTTGCTTTTGCCGTGCCCGCATTGGGTCAGCAGAACGTGCCGGCATCGGGCGACCGGCTCAACCGGCCCGGTGGTACGACGCAGATTGCGCCGAGCCCCGGTCCCGCCACGTCCCCCGCGTTGCCATCCCCCGCCATGCCGCAAGCCGCGGTCCAGAATCGTGAGGACGCGCAGAGTGCCAAGGCTGCGCGCAAGGCCCAGAAGAAATCCAGGAAGGTCGCGCCGCGCACGCCCGTGCGCGATGCGCCGGCCAATGCGCCCTCGGGCAGCACGAGCTCGACGGCACCCACGCGCTGAACGCGCTTCGCGGGCGAATCCGCGGAACTACTGATGTTCGCCGTGCTCGTGCCGATGGTGCGAGTCCGGGTAGTGGTGATGGCTGTGAGCCAATGGCTCGTGGCGATGCAAATGCGCATGCCGCTTTGCATCCGATCCCGAACATGCATGCTCGTGCCGGTGGTGCTCGTCATGTCCATGCTCGTGCTCATGCTCGAGCGCATGGTGGTGGTGCCGATGCTCGTGTTGCTCCGTGAGATGGAGCCATAGACCCGCCGCCATCAACGATCCCGCGAGCATCAGCGCAAACGTCGCCGGCTCGCCGAGGAAAGCGATGGAAATCAGCGCACCCACGAACGGAGCGATCGAGAAATAGGCGGCGGTTCGTGCCGTACCGAGCTGGCGCAGCGCGGTCACGAACAGCACCAGGCTGACGCCGAAGCTCAGAAAGCCAACCACGGCCGCGCTGATGATGCTCGAAGGCGACGGCAGAAGTTCTCCCGCGGCGAGCGCCAGGAGGAGATTGGTCGCTCCCGCTGCCAGGCCCTTCGTCATCGCAATGAACGTTGCATCGGCGAGCGCCACCTTGCGCGTGACGTTGTTGTCGATGCCCCAGGCGAGGCACGCGCCAATGATCGAGAGGGTCGGCAGAAGTGCACCGAAGGCAAGGTGGGTGGGCCATGTGAGCACGAGCGCACCTGCCACGATCAGGCCCATGGCAAAGGCAATGCGGCGATCGACATGCTCCCGAAACACCACCCACGCGAGCACAACCGTGAAGACTGCCTCCGCGTTTAGTAGCAACGAAACGTCGGTGGCCGCGAGTTGTGACAGGCCCCACATCAGCAGCACGGGACCGACGACGCCACCCATGGCGACCGCAACGGCCAGCCACAGCATGTCCCGCCCTGTGAGCACCAGCCGCTGAGGACGGGCACTGAAGAGCCGCACGGCGAGGAGCCCGAGGCCCGAGCCGAGATAAAGAAGGCCGGCGAGAATCCAGGGACTCATGACGCCCACGAGGAGCTTGGCCGCAGGCGTGCCGGCCCCGAACAGTACAGCCGCCGCGAGCGCCGCGAGGACGCCGCGGTTGCGCCATCCACGATGAATCGTGGCCTTCTGCTCCGCGTCTGTATTCATCGGCTCGCTCTGTCGCGACTGATTGGATTCGCGCCTGTCTGGCACAATGGGACGTCGTTACGCGTCGTCGCCATCGTACTGGACTCCTCGTGAATGCAGACTGGGAACATGACATGGCGCAGCTATGGGCTGCCATCGACGCGCATGACGAGCGATCATTTTTTGCGCGCGTCGACGAGCTGGTCACGCGACTGCCGGCGGGCAGCGCCATCGGTTTGTTCGAGCGTGCATCAGCGCAGGACTCCTTCGGGCATCCGCATCGGGCCGTACCGCTCTACGAGGCCGCGCTCGACCACGGCCTCTCGGGCCCACGGCGCCGACGTGCGACGATTCAGATGGCGAGCTCGCTGCGCAATCTCGGAAGGGCGAGTGAAGCTGCCGATCTTCTCACCGCCGAGCTCGACCAGCCTCCGGATGAGCTCGATAGCGCCGTGCGTGCATTCCTTGCGCTCGCGCTCACCGATCTCGGCCGCGAACGAGAGGCGGTCGGCGTGAGTCTGACTGCGCTTTCGGCCTATCTGCCTCGCTACAACCGCTCGCTTGCGCGCTACGCACTGGAGCTCCCCCGCATCTCGGCGATTGCGGTTTCGGCGCACCATCCAGCCGCAGAAGTCGTCGTCGGCGATTTCGATTTCGGTGACTTCCACCGCTTTGAGCCCGTGAGCTTGAACTATGGGTTCAGCAGGGGCGCACCGATCGATCGCTTCTATATCGAGCGATTCCTCGAACGCCACCGTTCACTGATCCGCGGCCGCGTTCTCGAGGTGGAGGACCGAACCTACACCGAGCGCTTCGGGGGCAGGGAAGTCACCCATTCAGATGTTCTGCACATTTCCGCAGGGCATCCCCTGGCGACCGTCGTCGGCGATCTGGCGGATGCACCACAGATCGCGTCGGACCAATACGATTGTGTGATCCTGACACAGACCCTGCAATACATCTACGACACTCGCGCTGCAGTACGAACGCTTTTGCGCATCTTGAAGCCAGGCGGAACGCTGCTGGCAACGTTCCCCGGATTGAGCCGCACGGCAGACCTTGGATGGAACGCGAGCTGGTACTGGAACCTCACGTCGCGCTCCGCAAAACGCTTGTTCGAGGAGGTGTTCAGCGCCGGCAACGTCGAAGTCGAGGCATCAGGCAACCTCTTCGCTGCGACGGCATTTCTTCACGGCCTTGCGCAGTCCGATCTCGCGCCCGGGGATCTCGAGCCGAACGATGAAGAGTTCGAAGTCACCATCGCCGTGCGGGCACGCAAGTGACTTCAGTTGAGATTTCCGAGCATGATGCGCCGTCTACTGAAGGACGTGACGGCAAGGCGATGCGCAAGCACGAAAGTCATGACGCCCTCGTGCATAGTTGCCGCGCGCTTACACCACTGCGCATTGCGATCGTGCATCCCTGCGATGCGACTTCTCTGACTGCAGCCATCGAAGCCGGCACCGACGCTGCTGTCAACATTCTGCCATCGCTTGAAAAAAGGCCGACATTGTCCAGAGCGCAATCGACCTGGCTCGTGCGCTTGGAATCGAGCTTCCCAAGGTGGCGATCCTTTCTCCCGTCGAAACGATCAACTCGAAAATCCACTCGACCATCGACGCGGCGGTGTTGTGCAAGATGGCCGACGAGGACGGATCACCGGAGGGCTTCTCGATGGACCACTCGCCCTTGACAATGCCATCAGCCGCGAGGCTGCGGCGATGAAGCACATCAGCTCACACGTCGCCGGAGATGCCGACATCCTGCGCCCCCGACCTCGAGGCCGGCAACATGCTTGCAAAGATGCTCAAGTTTCTGGAAAACGCCGATGCTGCGGGCGTCGTGTTGGGTGCACGCGTACCCATCATCCTGACGAGCCGCGCCGACGACGTCCGCACGCACATGGCAAGCTGAGCAGTGGCAGCACTTTGTGCTCACGCGCGGTCGCTGGCGGCGATCGCGGGCGGCCAGGCGGCGTCGTGAGAGGACCGTGGGTGACTCGCCCTTATCGCCGCCGTGAAGTAGCTTGCGCTGCGTGACATCATGCGGTACGGAGGGCACTAGCCTTTCAGGCGGCTCAGCGTTACGCTCCAAGCGCACAAGGCAACGGTAAAGAAACTTGGACGTACGCCGGTTCATGCTGCCCTGGAAGCCGGACTGCCGTTTGCCCGTTCAGCTCATCGA